>RZYG01000011.1 GCA_009930415.1 Spartobacteria bacterium
CCGGGTTTGGAGAAATTTGGGAATAGCTGCGGTCTCAGCAAGCTGAGCCCCTACAAGCGAGGGCCGAATCTACCGTGAAGAATCCGGTCATGCGCCCCCCACAACCCGCGACCCGTTTTCGGGCTTTTCGGTCCGGGACCCGGGTGCTACAGTCGCCGCCTGATTTTGGAAACCCCGAACCGGACCCGCCCATGAAAAAACTGCTTTCCGCCAACCAAGCCATCGCCTGGGCCGCCTACCGCGCCGGCTGCCGCGTGGCCGCCGCCTACCCCGGCACGCCCTCCACCGAAATCCTGGAACACGTGGCCGAATTCAAGGGCGCCATCGACTGCGAGTGGTCGGTCAACGAGAAGGTCGCCATGGAAATCGGCGTGGGCGCCTCCCTCGCCGGCGTCCGCGCCCTGGTCGCCATGAAGCACGTCGGACTCAACGTGGCCATGGACCCGTTGATGACCTTCACCTACGTCGGCGCCATCGGCGGCATGGTCATCGTCAACGCCGACGACCCCAGCATGCATTCTTCGCAGAACGAGCAGGACAACCGCTCGCTCGCGAAATTCGCCAAGTGCCTGCTGTTCGAGCCGGCCGATTCGCAGGAAGCCTACGACATGGTGGTCGCCGGCTTCGAGCTGAGCGAGAAGTACCAGGTGCCCGTCATCGTCCGCACCACCACGCGCACGGCGCACACCTCCACCCTCGTGGACGTCGGTTCCGGCGAGCGCGGCGAAGCGCCGGCCATCCCCTACGTCAAGAACGCCCAGCGCAACGTCGCCGTGCCCGCGCACGGCCGCCTGATGCGCTTCGCGGTCGAAAAGCGGTCCGCCGCCCTGCGCGAACTGGCCGAAAACAGCCCCTTCAACCGCGCCGAACCCGGCACGGGCGATCTCGGATTCGTCGCCTCCGGCGTGGCGTACCAATACGTGAAGGAAGTCTTCCCCGAAGCGCCGGTCTTCAAGGTCGGCCTCTCCTGCCCGCCGCCCCTCGAGAAGATCCGCGCGTTCGCGGCCAGCGTGAAGCGCCTGGCCGTCGTCGAGGAATCCGATCCCGTGCTGGCCGAGCAGATCCGCGCCGCGGGCATCCCCGTCGTGGAACCGCAGACCGAGCTGCGCATGATGGAACTCAATCCAACGCGCCTCGCCGCCTTGCGCACCGAACTGCGGGGCACGCCCGCGCCGGAAGCCCCCAAGCCCGAAGCCGGCATTCCCGTGCGCCCGCCGGTGCTGTGCTCCGGCTGCTCGCACCGCGGCCCGTTCCATATCCTGTCCAAGCTCAAGGCCACGGTCTGCGGCGACATCGGCTGCTATACCCTCGGCTCCGCCCCGCCGCTCGCCGCGATGGACACCTGCATCTGCATGGGCGCGTCCATCGGCGCCGCCATCGGCATGCGCAAGGCCGGGCTCCCGAACCGGCGCATCGCGGCCGTGCTGGGCGATTCCACGTTCTTCCATTCCGGCATGACCGGCCTGCTCGACGTGGCCTACAACCAGATCCCGATCACCGTCCTGGTGTTCGACAACCGCATCACGGCCATGACCGGCCACCAGGAGAATCCCGGCAGCGGCCATACCCTGCTCGGCGAAATCTCCACCCAGGTGCGCGTGGCCGACGTCGCCCGCGCTTTCGGCATTCCGCGGGTCCACGAGGTCGAGCCCTACGATCTGGCCAACCTCGAAAAGGTCTTCGTCGAATGCCTCGACAGCGGCGAACCCGCGGTCGTCGTCGTGCGCGGCCCCTGCGTGCTCCACGAAAAGTGGGCAGGCCAGTTCATCAACGAAGTCGATGCCGTCAAATGCACCGCCTGCGGCGCGTGCTTCCGCATCGGCTGCCCCGCCATCGTCCGCGGCGAAGCCAAGGACCCCGACGGCAAGCGCTTCAAGTCCCGCATCGACCCCCAATTCTGCACGGGCTGCAACCTCTGCGCGCAGGTCTGCAAGTTCGACGCCATCTCCCCCGCCAAGTGAGGAACCCGCCATGACCACCTCCCTCGACCGCATCTTCAACGTGTCCCTCGTCGGCGTCGGCGGACAGGGCATCCTGCTCACCTCCGACGTCCTCGCGCTCGCGGCGATGCACGCCGGGCTCGACGTCAAGAAATCGGAAATCCACGGCATGTCGCAGCGCGGCGGCTCGGTGATCAGCCAGGTCCGCTTCGGCGCCCTGGTCTTTTCGCCGATCATCCCCGACGGCCAGTCCGACGTGCTCGTGTCGTTCGAGCGCACGGAAGCCCTGCGCTTCGTCCACCTCGCCAAACCCGGCGCGACCATCCTCGTCAACGACATGGACCGCATCCCCGTCACGGTGTCCAGCGGCCTGCAGGCCCCCGTGCAGGATCTCGACCGGCGGCTGGCCGCCTATCCGGGGCTGAAGCTGATCGATGCCAATCCGCGGGCGATCCAAGCCGGCAACCTGCGGGCAGCGAACGTCGTGCTGCTCGGCGCGCTGTCCGCGTTCGTGCCCTTCGCCGAAGAGCATTGGCAGTCCGCGCTGCGCGAGCGCATCCCCGCCAAGCTGCTCGAGGTCAACCTCCGCGCCTTCGCCGCCGGCCGCGCCGCCGCGCGCTGACCAGCCTCTGCCGGTGTCCGTCCTACTCCGGTTCCGCGAATCGTCACGCCATATACATATATACATATGTCTATATGTATGCGCGGGGGGAGGCGCTCCATTTACCGCGCTGGACAACCGGACGCCGTTGCCGTAGTGTCCGCCCTCCGTTGCGCATGAGGCGCGACGAGCCGCCCGCGGATTCCCGGACAGGAAACGAATGGACGGCGTGGTTTCCGGACCGATGGCGTCGCGAACAACCACTTTCCGTCCTTTGCCACCAGGAGATCCCCCCCATGAGCTTCCAATCGCTGGGCCTCGACCCCCGGCTTCTCAAGAACGTCGAGACCCAAGGCTATACCGTCACGACCCCCATCCAGAAGAAGGCCATTCCGGCCATTCTGGAAGGGCGCGACGTCGTCGGCCTGGCCCAGACCGGCACCGGCAAGACCGCCGCCTTCGTCCTGCCCCTCCTCCATCGCTTGATGTCCGGCCCGCGCCACCAGTTGCGCGCGCTGATCGTCGGCCCCACGCGCGAACTGGCCGAGCAGACGAAGGACGTCGTGGTCAAGCTGGGCCAACACGTCAATTTCCGCTGCGTGACCATCTATGGCGGCGTGGGCCAGCAACCGCAAATCAACGGCGTCCGCCAAGGCGCGGAAATCGCCATCGCCTGCCCCGGCCGCCTGCTGGATTTGCTCGGTCAAGGCAAGTTCAACCTGAACCGCATCGAATGCCTCGTGCTCGACGAGGCCGACCGCATGTTCGACATGGGCTTCCTGCCGGACATCCGCAAAATCCTCCAGCGCCTGCCCGCGAAGCGCCAGATCCTGTTGTTCTCCGCCACCATGCCCCCGGAAATCCGGGCCTTGGTCAACGACATCCTGCGCGATCCCGTCACCGTCCAGATTGCCCATTCCAAGCCGGCGGCGACGGTCGACCACGCGCTGTATCCGGTCGCGCAAACCCAGAAGGCCGCGATGCTGCTGGCGCTCATGAAAAAGATCGGCGCTGGATCGGTGCTGGTCTTCACGCGCACGAAACACCGCGCCAAGCGCCTCGCGGCGCAACTGGGCGCTTCCGGCTATCGCGCCGCCAGCCTGCAGGGCAATCTGTCCCAGCGCCAGCGGCAGGCGGCCCTCGACGGCTTCAAATCCGGCCAGCACCAGATCCTGGTCGCCACCGACCTTGCCGCCCGCGGCATCGACGTCGAGGACATCACGCACGTCATCAACTTCGACATGCCCGCCACGGTGGACGACTACACGCACCGCATCGGCCGCACCGGGCGCGCGGCGAAGACCGGCGATGCCTTCACGTTCACGACGCCCGAGGACGAAAGCTCCGTGCGCGCCATCGAGCGCGTCCTCGGCTTCAAAATCGAGCGCCGCCGCCTGGAAGGCTTCGATTACTCCGCCAAACCCGCCGCCCCGGCCGCGCATGCGCCGGGCCCGCGCCGCCCGCATTCCGGCCCCAAACCGGGCGGCGAAAAACCCGGCGGCCAGCCGGGCGGACCAAGCCGGAAACCGCATTCCAACGGAGCCCGCTCGTTCGGCAAGCGCCGGTTTTCGCGCTGACCTTCTTCACCCGCGACACAAGGTCGCGGGGGTCGTCAAATCGCACCTCCCCCCGCAGGCGTGCCTCGGCGTCAACTCACAAGACCCCCACGGGCTTGACCCTTCGGCGATCACGCGGGGGGATCGGGATCTCAAGACCCCCACGGGCTTGACCCTTCGGCGATCACGCGGGGGGATCGGGATCTCAAGACCCCCACGGGCTTGCCCCGTGGGTGAATCAGGTCGGCAAAAAGGCCGGGGAGCGCAAACTCCTCGGCCCGTCAGGATGGACTATTCCGCTTGGATCGGCTCGGTCTTCCGAGAAGGTCAGCACGCCTTTCTTGAATTTCGCCTTGGTCTTCGAGGCATCCGCGCCGGCCGACAGCAACTCAGCCCGTGACCTGGATCTTCCGGGCCTTCACTTCTTCCTTCTTGGGAATCGTCACCGTCAGCACGCCGTTTTTCACGCGCGCCTGGATGCGTTCGGGATCGACCGCGTCGGGCAGCGTGAAGTCGCGGCGGAACCGGCCGGCGCCGAATTCCCGGCCCAGCTCTTCGCCGTCCTGCGGTTTTTCGAGCTGGGTCCAGCCTTCGATCGTCAGCACGCGCTTCTGGACCGTGGCCTCGACGGACTTTTCGTCGGCGCCCGGCAAATCGGCGACAACGACGAAGGCTTCGGCGGTCTCGCGGACGTCGACGCGCGGCACGTAGACCGGCTCGTTTTCGGGGGTCGGGTTCGTTTTCTGGATGGTGTCGCTCATGGGTTCGCCTCCTTCAGTTCGCCTCGATGGCGATTTTGCGGGGTTTCTCTTCCTCCGACCGCGGGACGGCGATGCGGAGGATGCCGTTCTTGAACGTCGCCTTTACCGCGCCGGCGTCGGCGCGGAAGGGCAACTGCAGCGTCCGCTGGAATTCGCCGGCGGGCCGCTCGCGCCGCAGGACGGTCTCGCCCGCGACGGGTTTCTGGCCATTGACCTTGCCGTGCAGCGACAACTCGTCGCCGACAACGGAAATCTCGACGTCCTGGGGATCCACGCCGGGCATTTCGGCGTCGAGGACCAAACCCTCCGCCGTCGACCAGACGTTCAGCGGCGGATAGGCCACGCGCGTCCGGCGGGGCACTTCCGCACCCGACAGCAGGCGGTTCATATCCGACTGGATCGATTCCAACTCGTCGAAGATCGTCCATGGGCTTCTCGGACCGATGCTCAGTTCAAACATGGCGTTTGCTCCTTTCCGGGATGACCTTCATCCCTGCTAGCCGACTTCATTGAGCAAAACCCGTGCCAAAATGGATGTTCATGGCCACATGGAGTCTTTACTCACTCATTCCCATTCTATTATGACTAATCGCACCCCTATTGAACCGCAGGATATGCATCGGGATGGTGCGTCATATTTATCCGGATGTTTCACATGATGGGTCATTATGTCTCTTATTATGAATGGCCTTTCTTAAGCCATGTCGCTAGGATCGCTGGCAACGAAAGAGGCTCCCGCCATGATCCGCACGGTTTTGAAAACCTTGGGTATTTTGATTGTCCTGCCGCTGGTCTGGCTGCTGGTGCTGAGCGCGGCGATCTGGAGCTACGGCACGCGCGACCATGCGGAAAAATCCGATTGCGCCATCGTGCTGGGCGCGGCGATCTACGGCGACCGACCCTCGCCCGTTTTCGAAGAACGAATCCGCCACGGGATTGCGCTGTACCAGACCGGCCTGGTCGCCAAGATCATCTTCACGGGCGGTTGCGGCACCGGCGACGAGCGCGCCGAAAGCGAAGTGGCGGCGGCCTATGCCGTCCGGGCCGGCGTGGCGGAAGCCGACACGCTCACCGAGCGCCGCTCGCGCACCACGCAGCAGAATCTGGCCGAAGCCAAATTGCTGATGGACGCCCACGGCCTCCGTTCGGCGATCCTCGTCAGCGATCCGCTCCACATGCGGCGCGCCACGTGGATGGCCGGCGACCTGGGCCTCGCCGCCGTTTCCTCGCCGACGCCGACCACGCGCTACCGGAGCCTGAAAACCAAACTGCGCTTCCTCCGGCACGAGCTGTACTACTGGCACCACTACGCCTTCTCGGGCGGCTGAGGCGCGCCGGGAACGGCTTGCCCTCGCCCGCGCCGCGCCCTATCCTGCCCCCCATGAAACACGCCCATTCGCGCAAGGCCGAATTCGATTTCCGCTGGCCCGCCGTTTCGCTGAACGTGGTGCTGGTCCATCCGGAAATCCCGCCCAACACGGGCAACGTCGCCCGCCTCTGCGCCGCCACGGGCACGCGCCTGCACCTCGTCGAACCCCTCGGCTTCCAGATCACCGACGCCCAGCTCAAGCGCGCCGGGCTCGACTACTGGGACGCCGTCCAGGTGTCGGTCCATCCGTCCTGGGCCGCCTGTCGCGCCGCGCTGGGCCCCGCCCGGCTCTTTTTCTACACCACGGGCAGCTCCCGCCGCTACGACCAAGTCGAATACCGCCCCGGCGACGCGCTCGTGTTCGGCTGCGAAACCAAGGGCCTGCCCGACGACCTGCTGGCCGCCCACGCGGATTTCGCCTGCGGCATCCCCATCCTGACCCGGCACGTGCGCTCGCTCAACCTGTCCAGCGCCGTCGCCGTCGTGGTCTACGAGGCCCTGCGCCAGATCGACGCCCGTCCTTGAACCCCTGGAAACAACAACTATCACTTATAATTATAAGTGATAGTCATGGGATTCGCGCGAACCCGCCTCAGACGCCGCTTATTTCCATTCGTCGGTGTCGAGCAGGATCGTGACCGGGCCGTCGTTGACCAGTTCCACCTGCATCATCGTGCGGAACACCCCGGTTTCCACGGCGAAGCCCAGGTCGCGCAGGTTGGCCACAAAGGTCTCATAAAGGGCTTCGGCCTGTTCGGACGGTGCGGCCTCGATATAGCTGGGCCGATTGCCCTTCCGCGCGTCGCCGTGCAGCGTGAACTGGCTCACCACGATGAATTTCGCGCCGGGCACCCCGGAAATCGGCAAGTTCATCTTGCCGTCGGCGTCGTCGAACACGCGCAGCTTGGCGACTTTGTCAGCCAGCTTGTGGGCATCCGCTTCGGTATCCGCGCGGCCGACGCCCAGCAGGACGACCGCGCCGGGACCGATGCGGCCGGTCGTGCGCCCTTCGCTGCGGACCTCCGCGCTGGCCACCCGCTGGAAGACCGCTTTCACGACCCGATCAGTTGCCGCCCTTGACGAGCAGTTCGATCGATTCCGTCTCGACCACGGCGCCGTCCAGATGCCGGACGATCCGCGACTCGTTCTTGAACTGCCGGAACAGGCCGGTCTGCGTGTGGGCATAGAGCTTGCCCAGGAAACCCGGCAGCGGCAAATGGCCGGCTTTCGCGCCGGTCACGACCAGATCCGATCCTTTCGGACGGAGGTAAAACATCGTGCTGAACGTCAGCGGACCGCGCGCGATCGACACGAACGCTTCCGCCCGCCCGGGAAAGAACCGAGCCCCGGCGTCTTCCAGCCGCGCCGTGAAACCGCTGGCGGCCGGCTGGGCCGCGACGATTTCGCGCAGGTGGGCGTTGATTTCCTTTTCTTCGATCACCTGGGAGGCCGGCAACTCGCGGTTCAAGGCTTCGATCAACAACTCGCCCTTGAGACGATAGCGCTTGGCGTCCATTTCGTCGCCGATCGTCCGCAGCATCTGCGCCGGCCACAGCATCAGCAGCACCAGCAACAGCAGGACGAAGGCCACGGCCAACTTGATGGCCAGGCGCAACTGATCCAGCGGATCCGGCGCGGCGGCGTCTTTCATTTTCTGCTCGGCCGATTCGAAATCCAGGCGCGCGCCGCATTTCTTGCAGTGCACCACCGGCAGCCGGTTCATTTCGCCGCAGTGGGTGCAGCGCATCATCAAGACGTTGTCGTCCATGGTCCGCTCCTATTTCGCCGGTTTGTCCGGCTTGGCTTCGGTCTTGGCTCCGTCCGCCTTTTTCTCCCCGCCTTGGGGATGGGCATGGGAGGCGTTCGCGGTCTTCTTGTAATCCGTCTGGTAGAATCCGGAGCCCTTGAAAATGATGCCGGCCCCGCCCGACAGCAACCGCGCCACCTTGCCCCGGCATTGGGGGCAGGTCTTCACGGGCGGCGCGGTGATGGACTGGAACTTCTCGAACCGGCGGCCGCATTTGCGGCATTCATATTCATACGTGGGCATCGCGGACATCTCCTGGCGGCCGGCGGTCCGGGCCGCCATGGTCACCGATTTCAAACGGCGCGCATTCTAGCACAAACCTCCGGCCGCGCAAAACAACTCCGCGGGGGTCACGCGACGGGCAGGCCGTCGCGCAAAACGACGTGGCGCCGGCAGCGCGCGGCGACCGCCTCGTTGTGGGTGACGATCACGAGGGTCAAATTGCGTTCGCCGGCGAGCTCGAAAAGATAGCGCAGCACGTCCTCGCCGGTCTTGGAATCGAGGTTGCCGGTCGGCTCGTCGGCCAGCAGCAGTTCAGGGCCGTTCATCAAGGCGCGGGCCAGCGCCGCGCGCTGCTGCTCGCCGCCGGACAATTCGTTGGGACGGTGCGCGGCGCGTTCGGCAAGTCCCACGCGGGCCAGCAGTTCCGCGGCGCGCGCGCGCAGCGTGGGGCCGCGCAGGAAAGCGCCGGCCGCGCTCAGGCCCGGCAGCAGCACGTTTTCCAGCACCGTCAGCTCCGGCAGCAGGTGGTAGGCTTGGAAAACGAAGCCGATTTTCTGCGCCCGGATCGCGGAGCGTTCGCGGTCGCCGAGGGCATAGAAATCGCGTCCGCGGTACAGCACCTGGCCCGACGTCGGCCGGTCCAGGCCGCCCAGCACGTGCAGCAAGGTGCTCTTGCCCGCGCCGCTCATGCCGGTGATGGCCAGCGATTCGCCTTCCGCGACGGAGAGATCCACGCCGCGCAGCACGTCCAGCGTGCGGGTTTCCACGGCATAGGAGCGGCGAACGGCGACGGCCTGGACGAGGCTACTCATAGCGCAGTGCCCTCACCGGATCGAGCTTGGCCGCCTGCCAAGCGGGAATCACCGCCGCCAGCGTGCAGATCACCAGCACGGAAACCGCCACCAGCGCGACGTCCCCGGGCAGGGTATGCGCGGGCAATTCGGCCAGATGGTAGAGTTCCTCGGGCAACAGCTGCATGCCGCAGCGATCGTTGAGGAAATGCAGCAGATCGTTGCGGTATTTCAGCACCGTCAGGCCCGTCGCGATGCCCAGCGCGGTGCCCAGCACGCCTTGGATCCAGCCCTGCCAGAAAAACACCCGCATGATGCCGCCGGCCGAGAAGCCCAGCGACCGCAGCAGGCCGATTTCCCGCGTCTTCTGGACCGTCACCGTGATCAGCGTGTTGGTGATGCCGAAGGCGGCCACGATGGTGATGAAGATCAGCAGGAAGAACATCATGTTCTTTTCGACCCGCAGCGCCGCGAAAAGCTGCTGGTTCTGGTCCATCCACGTGGTGACGTGGACGCCGGGGCCGAGGCGACGGCGAATTTCGGCGGCCACCCGATCGGCGGCGTAGGGATCGGTCGTCATGACCTGGATGGCTTCCAGGCCGGTTCCGCCGCAGAAATCGCGGGCATCCCACAGCGAGGCCACGAGGTAGCCCATGTCGAACTCCCACATGCCCATCTCGAAGATGCCGGCCACGGTCATTTCCGACGGCAGGCGGATCTCGTCCTTGTCCATGAAGGTCGCCGGCGAATAGACGGTCAGCGGGTCGCCGACGCCGACGCCGAGGCGGCGGGCCAGATCGCTGCCGATCACCACCGCCCCGTCGGCCACGGAAAACTCGCCGGCCACGAGACTCCGGGGGATTTTGCTGACGCGCGCCTCGCGCTCCGGATCCACGCCGCGGATCAGCGGGGTTTCGACCTGCCCGTTGGGCTTCTGGATGAACACGAGGCTCTGCAGGAACGGCGCGGCGCCGACGACGCCCGGCACGGCTTCGATTTGCTCGCAGAGACCCTCTTCCTCCTCCGCGAAGCCGCCGGGAACGGAGACCGTCACGTGGGCATTGAAGTCGAGGATCTTCTCCCGCCACATTTCGTCGAAGCCGGTCATCACCGACAGCACGATGATCAGCACCGCCACGCCCAGCAGCACTCCGAGCGTCGAGAGCACGGTCACCACCGAGAGGAACGTGCGCTTTGGCCGGAGGTACTTCAGCGCCAGGAACAATGAAAACGGCAGCGTCATTCGGCCTGCGGTTCTTCCGGTTTGGGTTCGCGGTTCTTCATCTGGGGGAACAGCATGACGTCGCGGACGCTTTCCTCGCCGGTCAGGACCATGACGAGGCGGTCGATGCCGATGCCCATGCCGCCGGCGGGCGGCATGCCGTGCTCGAGGGCGCGCAGGAAGTCCTCGTCGATCTTGGAGGCGTCGCCGGCGGCCTGTTCCTCGAGGCGCGCGCGCTGGTCGAGCGGATCGTTCAGCTCGGTGTAGCCGGGGCACAGCTCGCGGCCGCGCACCACCAGCTCGAACACGTCGACGACGGACGGATCGTCCTCGCAGCGTTTGGCCAGCGGCACCAGTTCGGCCGGCAGGCGCGTCACGAACGTGGGCTGGATCAAGGTCTTTTCGACCAGCTTGTCGTAGACTTCGTGGGTGATCTGGGCGTGGGTCATTTCGTCGGGAATATCCAGTTCCTGCGCCCGCGCCCACTCGCGGGCGGCGGCGACGGACTTTTCGAACCAATCCGCGCCGGCCTTTTCGCAAACCAGGTCGCGGTAGGTCGCCACGCGCCACGGCGGCGTCAGGTCGATCTGCTCTTGGCCTTCCTTGCCGACGATCATCGTGCCACAGACGTCCTGCGCGGCGCCGCTGACGAGTTCTTCGACGAGCTTCATCATCGTTTTCACGTTGCCGTAGGCTTCGTAGATTTCCAGCGCGGTGAACTCGGGATTGTGCGAGCGGTCGAGGCCTTCGTTTCGGTAGTTCTTGCCCAGCTCGAAGACCTTGTCGTAGCCCCCCACCAACAGGCGCTTGAGATACAGCTCCGGCGCGATGCGCAGATACATCGACTGGCCCAGCGCGTTGTAGAAGGTCTTGAAGGGATTGGCGATGGCCCCGCCGGCCATGGTCTGCAGCACCGGCGTCTCCACCTCGAAGTAGCCCCGCGCCTCCAGGAAGCGGCGAATGAACGACAGGATGCGGCTGCGCGCGTTGAAGACCTTGCGCACGTCGGGATTGGCGATCAGGTCGAGATAGCGCTGGCGATAGCGCACTTCCACGTCGCTGAGCCCGTGCCACTTTTCCGGCAACGGATGCAGCGCCTTGGACAGCAGTTCCCACCGGAGCACCTTGACCGACTGCTCGCCGGTGCGCGTGGTGAAGAGTTCGCCTTCGATGCCGATGAAATCGCCGAGATCCACCGCCTTGAAGGCCGCGAACGATTCGTCGCCCAGCGCGCTCTTCTGGACGTAGATCTGGAACTTGTCCGTGCCGTCCTGCAGATGGGCGAACACGCTTTTGCCCATCTCGCGCACGGCCACCACGCGGCCGGCGACGCGCACGGCCAAGCCTTCGGCGAATGCGGCGCGCACGTCGGCCAGCGAGCCCGTCCGTTCGAACGCCCGGCCGTAGGGCCGGTGCCCGGCGGCCTTCAGGGTCTCCAGATGGGCCAACCGTTGGTTCCGGAACTCGATTTCGTGCGCACTCAATTCCATGATGGTCCTCGTCTTGTAAAACGCGCCCACCCTACCCCCCCCATTGCTCCAAATCCAGTTCTTTTCCGGATCGGCAAAACGGATGATGCCGCAGCAAGTGCGCGGAGTGAATTCAAACCGCCCAACCGAACGGCTAGCGAGCCCCTTCCTCTGGATTCAAATGGTCGGCGGCACAAAACGCCGTTTGCAACAGACGGCACCGGTCCCGACCAAACCCGAGAGCCAGGCGGCGGAGTTCAAGCCCAATCAGGGAGCGTATTCCTCTGAAAAACAGCTCTTGGTCAATCTAGTAGTTGCAAATACTAGACTCTACTATTTGCAACTACTAGATCTTTCGGGTTGATGCGTTTAAACCAGATTTGGCGCGGGGAGACTCATCCGATCCGGCGCACAACGCTCAAACTCACCGGGGCTTTTCGGGAATACGCCTGAACGGTGGAAAAAGGTCGGGCCGGTACCAGCCCCACCGGACCCCAGCCGGACACAAACGTAAACGGGTCAACAAAGAGGCCGGCGTGCGCGCCGGCCCTTCCCGCAGGCGGTTCAATCCACCATGGCCTGGATGAAGCGGTCGGCTTCGGCGATGGCGGCGGAGAGGTCTTTGAGCAGGGCGTTCACGTCCATCTCGATCCGGGCGGATTCGTCCTGGAGCGAGGCCAGGGCCTTGGCATTGAGGTTGTGCTTGAGGTAGAGCACCTGGTCGCGGAAGACGGACAGGACGGGCTCGATCTTGGATTCCGCGTTGCGCATGGCATCGAGCATGCGGTCGCAGCTGCGCCGGGTGTCGCGCAACTTGTTCTCGCTGTCGCGGCGATACTGCGCGTTCTGGAACTGCTTGGTTTCGGCGGTCCATTCGCGGAACAGGTCGCGCGCGACGCGCTCGACGTCGACGATGCGGGCATGGACGTCCGCCGCGCGGCCTTCGCAGCGCTCCAGTTCGGCGGACAGTTTGTCGTACTGTTTCTGCAGGTCGCCGCCGTCGAACTTGACCACGGAACCGAACTGGTCCAGCGCGGATTTGAACACTTCCTGCGTGTCCTGCTGGGCGTCGCGGGCCTTGCCGACGCGCTTGACGAGGATATCGCGCTTTTCGCGGCCGAGGACTTTTTTCTGCAAGGAGTAGTTGATGGACGCGCAGCCGCAGGCCACGGCCAAGAGCGCCGCGATTCCGCCGATTCGAAGGAGGGTTTTCATGCCTGGAATCCTAGGCCGGACGGCGCGATTCCACAATCCGAAAACCGGCGGGCGAAAAAGAAAGGACCCCCGTTGCCGGGGGCCCTGCGGGGCTTGCGAAACTGGTGGAGGCGGCGGGAGTCGAACCCGCGTCCGCACAAGCGTCGCATCAGCGTCTACGCGCGTAGTCCGTATTTAAGTTTCGCCATGCCGCCTGCCCACGGACAGGCCAGCGGCACCGCAATCCACCTGTGGGTTCTCGCTCCTCCGCCCGGTAGCCCGGCCAAGGTCGCCAGCCTGCTGAATGACATTCGGGTCCGCTCCACAGGCGAGAACGGTCGAACGTCGCGGTACTAAGCCGCGAGGGCCAAGTTATCGTTGGCTTTTGTGTTTTTTCCCGGAGGTTTAACGAGGCCAACCGGGATCCTCGGCGCGCGACCGATGCTTCAACTGGCACGTCGAAACCGGTCGCCCCCGCAAATTGGAATCTACCTCATCCCCCCGATTCCGCAAGCGGAACTAGTAGGCGGCGCCCTGCATCGTCATGACCTGCACGACGATAAGGCCGATGATCACCAGCATCGAGACGAGAGAAAGGGCGGCCCAGGCGGCGCCGGGACCTTCCTCTTCCTGGATGGTGAAAATGGGTTCGGGCGCGGAAATCGAGGAAGACGTGCCGCCGGACACGGTGATGGAGGCGCCGCCGCCGGGGCGTTTCAGCTTGATCGTGGGCCGACCGCCGGAAGCCTCGGCCGGGGCTTCGTCTTCGGCGCGCCCCGGGGAGAACGTCGTCGGCGCAGAGGCTCCCACGCGGACCGTGGGACGGTTGCCGATGCGGATGGTCCGGGGTTGGCCGCCGGTGGCGGTGCTGAGCGGAATCTTGCTGGTGTCCAGCAGCGCCGTGCGGCGCTTGTACACGTCGTCGTCCACCGGCGGCATGGCGCCAAGGCCGACGCGGGAGGTGGCCGCCTTGCCGGCGCCGGGAATCGCGTTGATGTCGATGCGCGACGTGGCTTTCTTGGGATTGGCGCCGATGCGGATGCCGCCGGTGCCGGGCGAGACCGGAATGGTGGCCTTGCTGAGGTCGATGCGGGACGTCGATGCTTTTACCGCGCCGATGTCCAAGGGCCTGAGTTCATTTTCGCCGGGCATGGAAAAACCTCCGTGTCTTCAAAACTGTACGGACATCCTACGGCCCACCGGCCCGTTCCGTCAAACCAATTCCCGGCCGGGGCCTATTCCGGGGCCTTGAAGCACAAGGTCGCGTTGTGGCCGCCGAAGCCGAGCGAATTGTTCAAGCAGGCGCGGACCTTGGCCTTGCGGGCCTGGTTGGGCACGTAGTCCAGGTCGCACGCCGGATCGGGAGTCGTGTAATTGATGGTGGGGGGCAGCACGCCGTCGCGGATGGCCAAGGCGCAGACGACGGACTCGACGCCGCCGGCGGCCCCCAGCAGGTGGCCCGTCATGCTCTTGGTGGAGCTGACGGCGATCTGGCGGGCGCGTTCCTCGCCCAAGGCGATCTTGATGGCCTTGGTTTCGCCGGCGTCGTTGAGGGGGGTGCTGGTGCCGTGGGCGTTGACGTAATCGATGTCCGCGGGAGTCAGCCCGGCGTCCTGCATGGCCAGTTGCATGCCGCGGGACGGGCCGGAGGCGCTCTCGTCGGGCGCGGTGATGTGATAGGCGTCGCCGGTGCAGCCAAAGCCGGCCAGTTCGCAGTAGATCTTCGCGCCGCGGGCCTTGGCATGGCCGAGTTCTTCGAGAATCAGCATGCCGGCGCCTTCGGCCATGACGAAGCCGTCGCGATCCTTGTCGAACGGACGGCTGGCGGTGGCCGGGTCGTCGTTGCGGGTGCTCAAAGCACGCATGGCGTTGAAACCGCCGACGCCGAGTTCGCAGATGGCGCCCTCGGCCCCGCCGGCCAGCATGACGTCGGCCTTGCCGTGGCGGATGAGCTCGAGCGCCGAACCGATGCAATGGGTGCCCGACGCGCAGGCCGTCACGATGGCGTAATTGGGGCCTTTCATGCCGTGGTTGATGGAAATGATGCCCGGCAGGATGTTGGTGATCATCTGCGGGATGATGAACGGCGAAAAGCGCCCCGGTCCCCGGGAACGCAGCACGTCCATCTGCGTTTGCAGGACCTGCAGGCCGCCGACGCCCGAAGCGGCGACGACGCCGACGCGGACGCTGTCTTCCTGGGCCATATCCAGGCCGGAATCGTCCACGGCCATCTTGGCGGCCGCGATGCCGTAGTGGCAGAAGGGATCCAGATGGCGGGCTTCTTTCTTGGACATGAAGTCCTCGACGTTGAAGCCCTTGACCTGGCCGGCGAATTTGGTGTCGAACGCGGTCGTATCGAAATAGGTGATGGGGACGACGCCGTTCTCGCCGGCCTGGATCGCCGCCCAGAAGGAGTCCAGCGTGCTGCCCACGGGGCTCACCACGCCCAAACCCGTCACGACTATGCGCCTATTTTCCGCCATGGCCTACCATCCCTCTCTCGTTCGTTTGCGTTGGAAAATGGGCCGAGCCTCCGCCTCGCGGCGAGCGGACCCGGCCCCACGTCGTCTCCAGACGAAGCTCGACTTACTTGTCGAAGCCCTTCTCCTGCAGATATTTGATCACCGCGCCGACGGTCGTCAGCTTCTCGGCGTCTTCGTCGGGAATCTCAGCCCCGAATTCTTCTTCGAAGGCCATGACCAATTCGACGGTATCCAGCGAGTCGGCGCCCAGATCCTCGATGAAGGAGGCCTCCGGAACGACCTGATCCTTGTTCACGCCCAGCTGTTCAACGATGATGTCTTTGACTTTATCCGCAAGTGCCATTGTCATTCTCCGTTTTGGTTTTTCTTTTTAAAATCACCACACCATGCCGCCGCAGACGGCCAAGGTCTGGCCGTTGACGTAGGCGGCGGCGTCGCTGGCCAGGAAGGCCACGGCCTTGGCGACGTCTTCGGGTTCGCCCAGGCGGCCCAGCGGGACCATCTTGAGCATCGCTTCCTTGACCGGTTCCGCCAGCTTGTCGGTCATCGCCGTGCGGATGAAGCCGGGGGCCACCGCGTTGACGCGGACGTTCCGGCTGCCCAGTTCCTTGGCGGTGGTCTTGGTCAGGGCAATCAGGCCGGCTTTGGAAGCCGTGTAGTTCGCCTGGCCCGGATTGCCCATGATGCCCACCACGCTGGCGATGTTGACGATCGCGCCGGAGCGCTGCTTCATCATGGGCTTCACGACGGCCTTGGTCACCAGGAAGGCGCCCTTGAGATTGACGTCGAGCACCGCGTCCCAATCCTCTTCCGACATGCGCATCAGGAGGGTGTCGCGGGTGATGCCGGCGTTGTTGACCAGCACGTCGATGCGCCCGAAATCGGCGAGAATCCGGGCGACGGCCTCGCCCACGGCGGCGCCGTTGGCCACGTCCATCGCGTAGGTTTCGGTCCGGCGGCCCAAGGCCTTCACCTTGGCGGCGGTGTCGTCCAGCCATTCCGCCTTCACGTCGCAGAGGGCCAGATCGGCCCCGTCGGCGGCCAATTGCAGGGCGATGGCCTGGCCGATGCCGCGCGCGGCGCCGGTCACGAGGGCGATTTTGTTTTCCAAAGGCTTCGTCATCGCGGTTTCCTAGGGTCAGACAAACAGTTTGGCGGCCTCTTGGGCCCCCGCCAAGTCAAAAATGCTGGCAATCGGCACGTCGGGCGCGATCCGCTTGACGAGGCCGGCCAAGACCGTGCCGGGGCCGCACTCGCAGCCGGCGGTCATGCCAGCCGCCACCATGTCGGCGACGCCGTCGGTCCAGCGCACGGACGACACGACTTGCGCGACCATGGCCCGGCGGATTTCGTCGGGCGTCCCGTGCGGCTGGCCGGTTGCGTTCGCCCAGACGGGGCATTGCGGGGCGGAAAAATCGATGCCCTGCAGGAAATCGGCCAGCTTGTCCGCCGCCGGCTGCATCAGGGACGAATGGAAGGCGCCGGCCACGTTCAGGCGCAGGGCGCGCTTGGCCCCGGCGGCCTTGGCGGCGGCTTCGCCGGCCGCGATCCGGTCGGCGTGGCCCGACAGCACCGTCTGCACGGGCGAATTCAGGTTGGCGACTTCCAGGCCGCTGGCCTGGGCCACTTCCCGCACCTTTTCCAGCGGCAGGCCGATGAGCGTGAGCATCCCGCCGGGGGTCGCCGCGCAGGCTTCCTGCATGAACTGGCCGCGGGCGCGCAGGACGCGCAGGGCGTCTTCGAAGGAAACGACGCCGGCGGCGTGGAGCGCCGCCCACTCGCCGAGGCTGTGGCCGGCGGTGCCGGCCACGGAGAACTTGGCGCCGGCGAAGTGCGCCAGAGCGGCGCGCGCGGCCACGCTCACCGTGAAAATCGCCGGCTGGGCGACGTCGGACTTCGTCAGCGTTTCGATCGGCCCTTCGAGGCAGGTCTTCAGCAAATCGAAGCCGAGGACGTCGCCGGCGAGGGCAAACAGGGCGCGGCACTCGTCCAGTCCTTCGGCCAGTTCGCGGCCCATGCCGACCGCCTGGGCGCCCTGCCCCGGAAACAGCAGCATGAGGCTCATAGCCACTCCACCACGGAACCGCCCCAGGACAGCCCGCCGCCGAACGCCACCATGAGGATCTTGTCGCCGCTTTTGATTTTTCCGGCCGCGAACGCTTCCGAGAGCGCCAAGGGAATCGACGCCGCCGAGGTATTGCCGTAGCGGTCCAAATTGAGGAACACCTTGTCCATGACGCCTTCGCCCAGGCGCTTGGCCACGGCCTCGACGATGCGCATGTTGGCCTGGTGCGGCACCATCAAATCGACGTCGGCCACCGTCAGGCCGGCGCGCGCGATGGCTTCCTGGGCGGCGACCAGCATGGTGTTGACCGCGATTTTGAACGTCTCGCGCCCCGCCATGTGGATCGTGTGCAAGTGGTTCTGGACCGTTTCGGCGGAAGCGGGCTGCTTGCAGCCGCCGGCCGGGATGGACAGGAAATCGGCCTGGTTGCCGTCCACGCCCAACAGGCTGGAACGGATGCCGGGCCGATCGGATGCCTTCAGCACCGCGGCGCCGGCGCCGTCGCCGAACAGCACGCAGGTGTTGCGGCTGGTCCAATCCGTCACGGCGCTGAGTTTTTCGGTGCCGATGACGAGCGCATTGCGGATGCGACCGGCTTCGATCGAAGCCGACGCGGCATCCAAAGCCATCAAGAAGCCGGCGCAAGCCGAAGACAGGTCGAAGCCATAGGCGCGCTTGGCGCCGAGCGCGGCCTGGATCAGGCAGGCCGTGCTGGGAAAAATCATGTCGGGCGTGCAGGTGGCGACGTAGATGGCTTCCACGTTTTCCGGCGCGAGCCCGGCGTTCGCAAGGGCCATGCGGGCCGCGGCCAAGCCCATGGCGGACGTCGTCTCGTCCGGAGCGGCGATGCGCCGCTCGCGGATGCCGGTGCGGGTGCGGATCCACTCGTCGCTGGTTTCGACCATTTTTTCGAGATCGGCGTTGGTCAGCACCTTTTCGGGCGCATAGTGGCCGACGCCGGCGATGGCGGCATAGGGTTTCGCGGTCATGTCGCGGCCTCCGGGGTGGGCTGGACCGCGCACTGGCGCACGCCGTCCAAAATGGCTTGGTTCACGCGGTGCTCCACGGCTTGCACGGCCTGCAGGATGCCGTTCTTGGCGGCGATCTGGTCGGAACTGCCGTGGCCGATGATGCAGATGCCGTTGACGCCCAGCAGCGGGGCGCCGCCGTAGTTCTTCTGGCTCGTTTTCTTCTTCAGCGCGCGCAGGCCGCCGCTGAGCAGCAGCGCGCCCAGGATGCGGATCGGGTTGCGCGTCATTTCGCGCTTGAGCCACTTGCCGATGGCGTGGGCGACGCTTTCGCTGGTCTTGAGGATCACGTTGCCGGTGAAGCCGTCGCAGACGACCACGTCCACTTCGCCCTCGAAGAGATCGTGGCCTTCGACGTTGCCGATGAAATGGACCGGGGCCTGTTCGAGCAGTTCGAACGTTTCCTTGCTCAAGGCGTTGCCCTTGGCTTCCTCGGTGCCGACGCTCATGAGCCCGACCTTGGGATCCGCCTGACCGATGACCTTGCGGGAGTAGGCCGCGCCCATGATGGCGAACTGCATCAGGATTTCCGGGGTGCAGTCGGTGGTGGCGCCGCCGTCGATCAAGACGACGGGCTTGTCGGCGGGCGTCGGCATGGCCACGGCGATGCCGGGCCGGCGGATGCCTTCGAGCGTGCGCAGCTTGAGCGTGGCGGCGGCGACCGCCGCGCCCGTGCTGCCGGCGGCGAACACGGCATCGGCCTCGCCGTTCTTGACGAGGTCCATCGACCGGTTGATGGAGGAATCCTTCTTGCGCCGGACGGCGGCGGCGGGCGATTCGCCCATGCCGATCACTTCCGCGGCATGGCGGATCTCGACGCGGCCGGGATTCCCGCCGCACCGGGCGATTTCCGCCTGAATGGCGCGTTCGTCGCCGACGAGATACAGGCACTCGATGGCCCGGCACTCGCGGACGGCCAGCAAGGCGCCTTCGACGATGGCTCGGGGGGCGTCGTCGCCCCCCATGGCATCCACTGCGATTCGCATGGCGTTCCGTGGACTCCCGCCGCGGCGGGAAGCCCCGAAATCAATCCTGCGTTTCCTTGATCACGACCTGGCGGCCGGCGTACTTGCCGCACGACGGACAGACGCGGTGGGGCTGGCGCGGCGCGCCGCATTCCGGACAGGCCTGGGTGGTGGCCTGCGGGATTTTGCCCGCCCACGCGGCCTTGCGCATGCGGATGCGGCTCTTCGACGGTTTTCTTTTCGGGACTGCCATGTTCGTTCTCCTCAGTTCATTTCCGCTTCCGGCCGGGACCGCCAGCAGGCGGCCGAGAGCCGGGAGTCGCGGTCCATCCATCCAAGGCCGACCACGGCGACGCCTCCTCTTCCGGGGGGGCGCAACCGCAGGTGCCTTCGTTCAAATTCCGACCGCACTGGGCACACAGCCCCTTGCAGTCCGCGCAGCAGAGGGGAAAACCGGGAATCTCCAGCAGTAAATCCTCGCGCACGTCGTCCGAAACGTCCAGAAATTCCGGATGCTCGGCCCATTCGTAAGCGTGCAAGAATGACGAAACCCGAGCGGTTGTCGAGAAAAATTGCGCGCAGCGGGAGCAACGCAGGCGCAGATCCGCCGCGGCCCGGCCGCGGACGACCAGTTCCGTTCCGGCCGCTTCCACCGTCAGCTCGTAGCGGATCGGACCGGCCGCGCGGGCCACGGGATCCCGCGCCAGATCCAGCAGGTCGCCGGACTCCTCCCCCGCCACGGCATAGCCGGTTTCACCGATTTGGCTGGTTTGGATGCGAATCATGGCGATGTACCGGTGGAAACGGGCCTGCGCGCCGCGGGCGGTCAGGCTTGCGCGCCGCCTATGGGCGCGCCAGCTTTCTCTGGAGGGCGGCCGCCACCGCCGGCGGCACGAATTGCTGCACGTCGCCTCCCAGCGCGGCGATTTCCCGCACCATGCTGGAACTGACGTAGCTGAAGTCCTCGTTGGGCATCAAAAAAAGCGTCTCGACGTCCGGCGCCAGCTTGCGGTTGGTCAGCGCCATTTGGAATTCGTACTCGAAGTCCGAAAACGCCCGCAAGCCGCGGATCAGGGTGTGGATGCCGCGGGCTTTCGCCCAGTGCACCAGCAGGCCGCCGAAGGACACGACCTCCACGTTCGGCAAGTCGGCCAGGCTCTCCCGCGCCAGCGCCATGCGCTCTTCGACGGAGAACAGCAGCGTCTTGCGGGGATCCTCGGCCACGGCCAAGGTCAGCTCCTCGAACACGTGGGCCGCGCGCGCGGCCACGTCCAGATGGCCGAAGGTCATGGGATCGAACGTCCCGGCATAGATCGCCCGGCTCACGGCGCGTCCTCCCCGGCTTCCGCCGCGGGTTCCAGCTCCTCGACGGGCGGCAGATGCGCCAGGAACCGCCGGAAAAAGAACGGCGACACGAACGCGAACCAGACGCCGTAGACGAACATCAGCGCGGCCGAAAACATGGACGTCGCCGGAACGAACAGCATGACGATAAGCACCATGAACGGGATCAGGACCTTCGGATTCTTCGTGGGCTTGGAATAGCGGATGTGCGACACCTGCAACGCCAGCATCGCCACCACGGCCAGCCAGAATCCGGTCGCCAGCGGGCCGCCGCGCAGCGAAAGCCAAGCCCAATCCGCCGCCAGCGGGCTTTCCATGGCGATCAGATAGGCCGCCACGAAACCCGCCGCGGTCGTGATCGGCAAGCCCAGATAGCCCCGCTGGCCCCGGTACGGGTCCACGGCGCGGAAGCGCGACAGCCGCGCCGCGCCCGACATCACGTACAGGCACGCCAGCACGAGTCCCCAGACCGGCACCGTTTGCAGACCGCCCGGATAGAAATACAGCAGCACCGCCGGCGCGATGCCGAAGCTCGTGATGTCCACGAACGTATCCAGCTCCGCCCCGAAAACCGTCTGCCCCTTCAGCAACCGCGCCAACGTGCCGTCCAGGCCGTCCAGGATCAGCGACACCAGGATCAGCTGCGCCGAAAGCAAAAACCGCGCTTCGCCGGCCGCCAAGATGCTCCCCACCCCGGCGCCGAGCGCCAGGAACGTGCAACCGCATGGAATGGCCTTGCGCAGCGGCGCCGGCATCACGCCCCCGCCTTCTTCAGCCGGGCCACCACGGTTTCGCCCGCCCGGACCTTGTCGCCGCGCCGCACCGTCGCCTCGACGTCCGCCGCCGGAAAATACAAGTCCATGCGCGAACCGAACTTCATCATGCCCAGGCGCTGGCCCTTCTCCACCCGCGTGCCGGCTTCCTGCCAGTACACCACGCGCCGCACGATCGGCCCCACGATCTGCCGCTCCAGACAGCGCGTTTTCTCCCCCTCCACCAGGATCGAGCTGTGTTCGTTGACTTCCGACGAGCGCGGATCCATCGTAAACAGATGGCGCCCGGGGGAATAGCCCGCTTCTTTGACGACGCCGGACAGCGCGTGCCGGTTCACGTGGACGTTGAACGGGTTCAAAAACACGCTGATCCGCACCGCCGGGCACTTCAGGTAGCGGGGCTCGTCCATGAATTCCACGGAGCGCACGACCCCTTCGGCGGCCGAAACGAAGTCGTCCGGACCGCCGGCCGGCGTCCGCTCCGGATCCCGGAAGAAATAGAGCATGAACAGGCAGCCAACCACCCCGAGGGCATAGAGCGCCAGCGCGATACCCGGTGCCGCGGGCGCCTGGCGCCGGACGATTTCCGCCGCCACCACGCACACCGCCGGAATGCCGACGATCAGGGAATAACCATCTTTGACGATTTTCATATTCAACCGTTTATCCTATCGGCCCCGCCCCCCGCCTGCAAACCTTTTCCCCGAACCGGACACGCGCCCGGCGGCGCTAAGGAGTCGCCCTGAAGGCGACCATCCGATCCCCGTCGGCCACGAATTCCAGCCGCGCTCCCGCTGCGACGGGCGCCCCGTCCAGCGTCCAACCCCGGAAGTCGGTCAAGACCGCCCCCGCCCACTCGATCGCAACCGCCTGCCCATCGAAGTACGTCCCCGAATACGGGCCCACGTGGTCGAAACCGTCGATGCGCAACCGCGCATCCGCCGGCACGCGCACGTCCACGCGGCGCAACTTGCCGGCTTCCAAAAGACGCTGCAGTCCCGCGCTCACCACCGCCGGACGGCGTTGCGCGAATTCCCGGTACTCCGCGATGAACCCCAAATCGGTCCGGCCAAATGCCCGGGCCAGTTGCTCATAATGGTCGATGCGCGCGGCCAGGAAAGCGTCCGTCAGGCAGTGGTTCATGCTGTCGGTCGCAAACCGCAGAAACCGCTCCCGGAACGCGGGCACTTCTTTCATCAGCCGGGCGAACAGGATGGCCCGGATGTCGCCGTAGCGCCGCCAATGGGCATAGTTCCGGTCGGTCTTGCGCTTGTACACCAGTTCCCAGGACTCCTGCTCCCACGCCGGACGTTGAAACCGATTTCCAAAGAAATCCCAGAACCCGTGATCCATGTCCCAGTTGATCCACGTCCAGCGGGGCGCCTCCTCCCGCAAATTCCGGATCGCGGCGCCTTGGAAACCGTCCGTGACCCCGGCATACGCCACCGCGAATACATAGGCGCACAGATTGTCCAGATCGGTCTCGCGCTCCAGACCTTCGTAATCGAGGGGATCCCAGACGATCCGGTGGCTCCATTCGCCGTAGGCCTCCGTCGCCGCCTCTTCCGACTGCCCTTTGTAGATGAACATCCAGAAATCCTTGTGTCCGAGCCGATCGGCCCAGGCCGCGCGCCCCACGTGTTCGGACAGATGGTAGACGTTGGTTTGGAGCTGGCCGTTCAGCACCAGCGCCACCGGCTGCGTCCGCGGCACCGTGCAGCCCAGGCGTTCTGCCACGTCGAATGCCAGCAGGCCGGCGAAGGGATAGCGATCCGGCCAGTCGGCACGGATCACGAACCGGCTCAGGCGCCCCCCCGGCGCTCCGCCGATCCACTCCGGCCAGAAGGGCGCCGGCCCGTACTCCTCGCGCAGATACACCCGGAAACTGTGCGCATGGCCCGGCAGGCGGCTGCGCCCTCCGTGCAGGCGCACGCCGACTCGGTCGGCGAAGATCCGCTGGCCATCCCGGTAAAACGCCAGCGCGGCCGGCCGCTCCCATTCCTTCCCGCGACCTTCCGGCTGGTTCAGCAAATCGTCCAAATCCTCGGGCGCAACGTCGAGGGCGATCAGCGGTCTACCGGGACGCAACCAATCCGACTCGACCGCGGAATGCGCTTCCGCTCCCCCGGTCCAGTCGTCCACCCAATCCGGATTGGGTTCGTAAAGCCACGAGCCTACCACCCGCTTCTTCTGGAACAGACTGGCGTCCAGCGCCGTCTTGGCATAGGCGCTTTTGGAGTGGAGCGTGCCGTCGTTCGGCACCGGCCGCACCAGCCGCAAATGCCGCAGCAGACGGCCCAGCGAGCCGCGGTTCAGCAGCGCCGTCGGCACCGCCGGATCGCGCAGCGCGGCTTTCGCCGTCTGGAAGGCGGCCACGCGCTCGAGGCCCCAGCCCGCGGCAAGGAAGCCCGCGAGCCCCACCGGCACGAGCCATTTGACCGCCCTGGGGCGCATGCGCGTCAGACTTCGGTGGCGCGATGGCAGAACAACTGCGCGGTGGCGCCGGGCAGCAGTTGCTCCAGCTCGGGCAGGCGCGCCGCCAGATCTTCGCCGGGATCGCCGACGCCCCAGGACACGTGAACATCTTCGCCGACGCGGGAGACTCCTTCCAGCCGCGCCTGCGGCAGCTTCCCGCGGACCGCCGCGAGGAACGCCGCGGCCTGCGCGTCGTAGGCGCCGCGCGGCGCCGTCACCACCAGCAGCCCCTGCGGCCGCTGGAAGCGCCAGACCCGCCGCAGGAGGCCTTGCAACAGCAGCCCGGCCACGGCCACCGCCAGGATGATGCCCAGGAACTGGAGGTTGAACGTCGCGCAGCACAGCGACGTCGCCACCACCAGCATGATGAACCCGATTTCCTCGGGCTCCTTGATGGGCGTGCGGAAGCGCACGATGGACAGCGCGCCCAGCAAGCCCAGCGACAGCGGCAGGGAGAACTGGATCGCGATGAAAATCGCCGCGATGGACACCCCCAGCAGCGGAAACGCCCGGTGCACCATGCTCCCCGTCGAGCGGTTCTGGTAGAACCGCACGTAGAGGAACGAAATGAACAGCGCGCACAGCAGCGCCATGCCGGTCGCCACCAGAAACGGCAGGAACCCGATTTCCTGCATCTTGCGGCCGCCCAGATCGGCCAACTTCTCCAACCATTCCGCGTTCTTCATCGTGCTTGTCTCCTCAGGCATACGCCGGCGGCGCCGGCGCCCGGCGCTGCGCCAGGCAGCGCTGGAATTTCGAAAACGATTCCCGCCGGCACCCCAGCGCGATCAGCGGCTGCAGCGCCGCCGGCAGCCGCTCGTCCGGCCCCTTCACCTCGAACACGCCGTCGGCCAGCGGCTGGCCGCGCGCGACGACGCCCCACGCGCCGTGGATCCGCACCGGCGCGATATCCTGGTCGAGGCAGATGCGCGCGCCGGTCGCCGGCTCGAGCCAGCGGCGGCGGCGGTACGCGAGGCAGATCGCGGGGCGCAGCGGTCCGCCGAACCGGAATCCGGCCGCGTCCAGCCACCGGTTCACGTCCAGCAGCCGGACGTCTTCCAGCGGCCGGCGGTCCAGATCCGCCGCCGCCCAGTCCAGCGGCCGGCGGTATTTTTTCCGGCTGCCGCCAATCCGCTGCTTGACCTCGAGAAAAACGGAACCGGCGGGCCGGCCGGTGTGCCAATCGCCGTACCAGCGCAGGCGAACCTTGGTTTTCAGGTAGTCGCTGTTGAGCTTCTCGTCCAGCAGCGCGCCGCCGGGCAAGTCGAAGTAGATGCTGGCGATCCGCCCCGCGGCGAAGGCCGGATCCGGCCGGCAGCGAACGTCCACCCAAGCCCGCAGCAAATCGGCCAGACGGTTTGGAAACGCGAATTTCAGCTCTCGCTGCGGGCGTTCCACGGGGCGTTGTCCTGTTGTTACCTCGCCACGAAGACGGCCAGGCTTTCGCCGGGAACCGTTGCGACGGGACGCCCGCTGCGGCGCACGGCGGGCGGTTCGGCCGACGTCGCGAACGCGAGCGCCCACGGTTGGCCGCTGTCGTTGGGCGGCAGTTCGAACTCCTGCGGCTCGGCGCCGCGGTTGAAGACCAGGAACAGATGGTCGTCGTCGCCGTCCGCGCCGGTGTGCTCGTCGCGCCCGTCGAGGCGGCACGCCAAGGCCGCGCCGTGCTCCCAGTCGGGCTGCGGCGCGCCGTCGGGGCCGTACCAGCGGATGTCCGGGAAATCGCCGGCGTGGTTCTTGCCGTTGAAGAAGCTCGTGCGCCACAGGGCCGGATGGGCCTGGCGGAACGCAATGGCCTGCCGCACGAACTCGAACAGCTCGCGGTTGCGCTGGAGCAGATCCCAATCCACCCACGAAATCTCGTTGTCCTGGCAATAGGCGTTGTTGTTGCCTTGCTGGGTGCGGCCGAATTCGTCGCCGCCCAGCAGCATCGGCACGCCCTGCGAGAGGAACAGCGTGGCAATCAGGTTCTTCTGGCGGCGCAGGCGCCGCGCGCGGATCGTCGGATCGTCCGTGGGCCCTTCCTTGCCGCAGTTGTCGCTGTGGTTGTGGTTGTCGCCGTCGCGGTTGTCCTCGCAATTGGCCAGGTTATGCTTCTCGGCGTAGCTGACGATGTCGGCGAGGGTGAAGCCGTCGTGGCTGGCGATATAGTTCACGCTCTTGAGCGGAGTCTGGCGGGGCCGGTCGTAGAGGTCGGGGCTGCCGCACAGGCGCGTGGCGAACGTGCTCAGCGTCCCCGCGCCGCGCCAGAAGTCGCGGACGTCGTCGCGGTACTTGCCGTTCCATTCGCTCCAGCGCGCGTTCGGGAAGGAGCCCACCTGGTAGGCGCCGGCGGCGTCCCAGGCCTCGGCGATGATCTTCACGCCGCGCAGGACGGGATCGTCGGCGATCTGCTCGATGACGGGCGGGTTCGCCAGCAGCTCGCCGTCGCGGCCGCGCGCGAGAATGGTGGCGAGGTCGAAGCGGAAGCCGTCCACGCGCAGGTCCAGCACCCAGTAGCGCAGGCAGTGCAGGATGAAATCGCGCACGACGGGATGGTTGCCGTTCACCGTGTTGCCGCAGCCGGTGTAGTTCTTGTAGCGCCGGCCGTCCTCTTCCATCATGTAGTAGATGGGATTGTCGATGCCGCGGAACGAGAACGTCTGGCCGCCCAGGCCGCCCTCGGCCGTGTGGTTGAAGACCACGTCGAGGATGACCTCGATGCCGGCCTTGTGCATTTCCAGCACCATTTCCTTGAATTCGCGGACCTGTTCGCCGCGCTGGTTGGCGCAGGCGAAGCGCGCGTTCGGCGCGAAGAACGCCAGCGTGCTGTAGCCCCAGAAGTTCCGCAGGTTCTTGCGCGGGCCGTTTTCCCACAGGAGTTCCATTTCGTTGAATTCCTGCGTCGGCAACAGCTCGAGCGTCGTGATGCCCAGCTCCTTCAGGTGCGGGATCTTCTCGATCAGCCCCCGGTAGGTGCCCGGCTGCGCCACGCCCGAATTCGGATGCGCCGTGTAGCCGCGCACGCTGGCTTCGTAGATGACCGATTCCTGCAGCGGCACCCGCAAGGTGCGGTCGCCCGTCCAGTCGAAGTCGTCCTTCAGGATGACGCCCTTGGGAAAGCGGCGGCCGTTCTTGATCGGCTGGCCCGGGACGATGCCCTCCTGGTCGCCCCACCGCTTCTGGCCGGCGATGGCCAAGGCATAGGGGTCCAGCAGCCACTG
The DNA here is from genome assembly GCA_009930415.1 of Spartobacteria bacterium. GTDB lineage: Bacteria > Verrucomicrobiota > Kiritimatiellia > CAIQIC01 > Lenti-01 > Lenti-01. The sequence continues at coordinate 27,269 of RZYG01000011.1, forward strand.
GTCGGGATCGAACGCGTGGCCGGCGGCGCCGTCGCGCGGGCCGTCCATGCGGTAGACGTAGCACTGGCCCGGCCGCGCCGTCGGCACGTGCAGGTGCCACAGGTCGCCCAGGCGGTTGCGGTCCGGCAGCAGCTCGAATTCCTCCTTGGGCGTTTCGTCCTCGGCGCGATCGAACAGCAGCAGCCACACGCGCGTCGCATGGCGGCTGAAAAGGCTGAAGTGGACGCCCTGCTCCATCACGCGGGCACCGTAGGGCACCGGGACGGGGGCGCTGGGGATCACGTGTTCTCTCTTCTTCATGGGGAATATTCCTTCAACGGTAGAGCATCCAGGCGCGGATGGAATAGCGCAACCACTGCCCAAACGACAAAAAGACGTCCGCGAGCGACAGCCCGCGGTTCCAGAGATGGCGATGGGGACGGCGATGTTTGCGGCGCACGCGCACCCGGCGGTAGCGCTTGCCGTTGCGAATGACGACGTCGCCCCGTTCCGGAGCGGCCGCGGCGGTCAGTTCCGGCGGCGGCGGCGGCTCCGGCGGCGCCGGCCGCGCATCCGCGCGGTCCAGCCGCGACAGCGCGCGGCGCAAGGCCGTGGCCGGCATCCAGGGCTCCGAGAAATCGCTCCATTCGATCACCAGCATTTCGACGAGATCGACGGGCGAAACGTGTTCCGGACCGGCGACCACGCCCTGCACGGCCAGCCAGGCGCAATCGACGGCGCAGGCCAGGCGCTCGCGCTCCAGCATGCGCGGCATGCAGTTCCGGCTCATCATCGCCGCGGCTTTTCCCACCGCCTGGCGCAACGCCACCATCCGCTTGTCCGCGTCCATGCCCGCCGCGGCCGTCTGCTCGTACTCGTTCGCCAGCTCCCGGATGTCGCGGCGGTATTCGCGGGCGAACCACTCCTTCACGTCCCGGACGGCGCCGTCGCGCACGCGGGCGCAGACCCGCTCGAGATCGTCGCGCAGGGGATGCGCGCGCAGCACGTCGCGCAAATCTTCGCGCGCGGCGCGGATTTCCTGCTGCACGTCGACGGGCAGCTCCGGATTGTCCTGATAGTAGAGCAGCACGCGCCCGAGCATGCGCGCCTGCGTCAGCCAGTCGGCGAAGCTGCCGGCACCCGGCGCGGGCGCCGGTTTCTTGGCGCGCGGCGGAGCCATCAGCGATCGCAACGCCACCAGCGGCGCGGCCCAGGCCGCCCCCAGCAGCACCGCGACGAAAAACGCGCCCGGCCGCGAATGGCCGTGGACCGCCCAGACCAGCGCCCCGCCGGTCGCCACCATCAGCAGCAGCCACCAATAGATGGGAGCCCGCCGTTCGCGCGCCGCCGCTTGCCGCAGTTGCTGCATCCCGGCTGCCTAGACCCCGGCCTTGCGCAGCAGGTCCGCCGTCAGGTCGTTGGCCTGGTGAAACACCGCTTTCTCGTCGATGCCGACCAGTTCGCCCTTCTCCACGAGGACTTTTCCGGCCACGATCGTATACTCCGCCCGCGGCGCGCTGCCGCAGAACAGCACCGCGTGCGCCGGATCCGTCATCGCCCCCGCGAAATCCAAGCGGTCGAGGCGGAACATCGCCAGGTCCGCCGCCATGCCCGGCTTGAGCTGGCCGATTTCCGGCTGGCCGAGGATTTCCGCCCCCCCGCGCGTCGCCATGCGGATGACCTTCCGCGGCGGCATGGACGTCACGCCCGTGCCGACGCGGTGCACCAGCAGCGCCGTCTGCATTTCCTTCAGCAAATTCGACGAATCGTTGCTGGCGCTGCCGTCCACGGCGATGCCCACGCGCACGCCGGCGTCGAGCAGGGCCGGCACGTGGCAGATGCCCGAGCCCAGCCGCAGGTTGCTCACCGGGCAGTGCGCCACGCCGCAGTTCATCTTCCCCAGCCGCACGATTTCTTCGGGCGTGAACCAGATGCCGTGCGCATACCACACGTCCGGCCCGACCCACCCCACGCTCTCCATGTATTCCAGCGGGCGCATGCCGAGCTTCTGCACGCAGAAATCCTGCTCGTCGTTCGTCTCGCACAGATGCGTGTGCATGAAGACCTTCTTTTCGCGCGCGAAAACGGCGGTCTCCGCGAGGGATTCCTTCGTGACGGAAAACGGCGAGCAGGGCGCCAGCACGAGGCGCGTCATCGCGAACGGCTCGGGATCGTGGTATTTCGCGATCAGCCGGTCGCAGTCGGCGAGGATGGCTTCCCAGCTCTGGGTCACGTCGTCCGGCGGCAGGCCGCCCTGCGAACGCCCGAGACTCATGCTGCCGCGCGTGGGATGAAAGCGCACGCCGATTCGGCGGGCCTCGTCGATTTCGATATCGAGGAATTCCTGCGGCGCGCTGCGGGGAAAGACGTAGAAATGGTCGGTGGTGGTCGTGCAGCCGCTCAGCAACAGCTCGCCGAGGGCGATCTGCGTGCTGACGCGCACGGCTTCCGGGTGCAGCCCGCGCCAGACCTCGTAGAGCCATAGCAGCCAGTCGAACAGCTTGGCGTCCTGCACCGCCGGCAAATTGCGCGTCAGGGTCTGGTAGAAATGGTGGTGGGTGTTGACGAAGCCGGGATAGACCGCGCACCAGCGACCGTCGAGCACGCGCGCGTCCGGCGGCGTCGGCAGGTTCTTGCCGATGGAGTGGATCCGGTCGCCCTCGATCAGCACGTCGACGTCGTGCAGGATCCGGTAGTCGTCGTCTACCGTCGCCAAGGTGTGGATATTCGCGATTTTCAGCATGGCCATGGCGTTACTCCTCGAAAACCATCTTTTTGACCGACACGCCGGGCACCTGGGCCAGCGCGGCGGCCAATTCTCCGGCCTGGCTCACCACTTCGAGCAGAATCAATCCGTTGGGCGAGCAGAACCCGTCGCCCGCGTCGTGCAGGCCCACGCGCGTCCGAATGGAACACCCGTAGTCCGACAAAATCTTCTGCACCTTTGCCGTGTGTTTCGTCCGCTGCGCCACGTGCACGCCCAGGATCGTCCGTTTTGCTTTTTTCATGTCCGCTTCGCCTCCAAAACGGCCTGCAGTTCCGGCGTGGCGGCGCAGACCACCTCGCGCGCCCAGCGCCCGGCCTGGCCCGGCCGCACGGTCACGGCGGCGCCCGCCGCCTGCGCGATCGCCGCGGCCCCCGCGATATCCCACAGCCAGACGTCTTCCTCCACGTAGGCGTCCAGCCAGCCGCAGGCCACGTAGGCCCCCATCAGCGCCGCCGAACCCAGCATGCGGATCTTCTTGAAGTCCTGCACCTGGCGGACGAACTCCCGCAGCGGGGCGGCGTCGTAATCCTGATGGTGCGGAAAACCCGTCGCCAGC
>RZYG01000383.1 GCA_009930415.1 Spartobacteria bacterium
TGGGTCCGAAAACGCCGTTTTCGGGCCGTTTGGGGCCGTTTGTCGATGAAAAATCGCGATTTTCAGCCTGAAAACCGGGTTTTTTCGAAAAATCGGGCATTTTCAACCGCAAATGGACGCAAATGGACGCAAATGGAGGCTGTTTCCCCTTTTGTGGCCGATCCAAAATCCGTGTCCATCGGTGTCCATCCGTGGTTGGTTTCTCTCCTTTTCGCGCCTTTCGAGTGTTTCGTAGTTGAACCGGCTGTTCCGGCTTTTCCGTGGTTGGTTTTCCTCCAATTTTCGTGCCATTCGCGTGTTTCGTTGTTGAAAACGGCTGTTCCCGCTTTCTTCGGCTTTCCATCCCCCCCTCCCCCGTGGCACAATCCGGCCCCGTCATGAAGATCCAGCGCGCATTGCTCAGCGTTTCCGACAAAACCGGCCTGCTCGACTTCGCCCGCGGCCTCGCCGCGCTCGGCGTCGAGATCCTGTCCACCGGCGGCACCGCCGCCGCCCTCCGCGACGCCGGCTTGGCCGTCGTCGACGTCTCCGCCTTCACCGGCCACCCCGAAATCCTCGACGGCCGCGTCAAGACGCTCCATCCCAAAGTCCACGGCGGCATCCTCCAGCGGCGCGGCAACCCCGCCGACGTGGAGACCTGCCGCAAGCTCGGCCTGCCGCCCATCGATCTGGTCTGCGTCAATCTCTACCCCTTCGAGCAAAGCCCCTCCATCGAAAATATCGACATCGGCGGGCCTTCGATGCTCCGGTCCGCGGCCAAGAACCACGCCGACGTGATCGCGCTGACCGATCCAGCCGACTACGCCCCGGTGCTGGCTGCGCTGCGCGCCGACGGCGACTTGCCGCTAGAAAAACGCCACGCCCTCGCGCAAAAGGTGTTCGCGCGCACGTCAGCCTACGACGCCGCGATTTCCGCCTGGTTCGCCGGCGCCGCGGACGTCCCGCTGCGCTACGGCGAAAATCCGCACCAGGCCGCCACGTTCCGGCCGGACGCGCCGTTGCCCGCCGAGGCGACTCTGGCCGCCGCCCGCATCCTGCACGGCAAGGAAATGTCGTTCAACAACTACGTCGACGGCGATGCGGCCCTCGAAGCCGCGCGCGAGCTGCACGAATTCCCCGCCGCCGTCATCATCAAGCATACGAATCCGTGCGGCGCGGCCACCGGCGCCACGCTCGCCGAAGCGCTCGCGGCGGCCTGGGAGAGCGACGTCGTGTCGTCGTTCGGCTCCGTCATCGCCGTAACCCGCCCCGTGGACCTCGCGACGGCGCAGGTGCTCAAGGGCCGGTTCGTCGAGGCCCTCATCGCGCCGGCGTTCGAACCCGACGCCCTGGAATTCCTGAAGGCCAAGTCCAAGGATATCCGGCTGATCTCCCTCGACCGCCCCCTGGCTGCGCCCCTCGCGCGCAAGCTGGTCCGCCGCATCAACGGCGGCACGCTGACGCAGGACGCCGACGTCGGCGCGCCTGAAGCGTGGAACCCCGTCACGAAGGCCGCGATTCCCGACGCCTTGCGGCCGCTGGCCGAGTTCGGCATCCGCGTCTGCACGCATCTCAAGTCCAACGCGATC
>RZYG01000384.1 GCA_009930415.1 Spartobacteria bacterium
GTTTTCCGTCGCGCCCCATCCCGTGAAATCGGCATCCGCCGGGCGCGGTGCGACGACGAACGTGCCCGGCGCGACGAGATCGGGCTTGATGCGCCCGTCGGCGCAGGGCCCGCGCCCCGAAAACGCCGCGAGGCCTTGCGGGCCGTCCGCCTGCGCCATCCGGTCGGGCGCAATGGGTTCCACGGCGAAATCCTCGGGCCAGGATTCGACCCAGGTACGCGCGACGTCGCGACGCCCTTCCGCCGCGCCGACGGCCAGCGCGTTTTTCGCCGTCGCGGGGGACCCCACCGAACCGGAATCCACGACGCCGTCGGCGGGTTGCAAATCCACCGCCGCGTTTCCCGCCGCGGCCACCACCAGCATCTCGGGATGTTCCCAGACGAAGCGATCGATGGCGCGCGCCGCCGCGCCATAGGCTCCTGAATCGACGAGCCCTTGGCGTTCCAGGTGAATCCGCCTGCCTTGGTTGAACGCCTCGGGAAGCGTTCCGGTCGTCTCCGGTGCGGAAGCACCCCACGCGCGCGGTTTTGGATCCGGCGCGATCCATTCCACCTCGGCCCAGTTCGCGACCTCGTCGATTTGGGCCGCCGTCAAGCGTACGCGCAGTTCCGCGCCGTCCGCATCGAACTGCGCGCGCGGCACGAACACGTTCATTTCGCCGAACTCGAGGGCGACGCGCCGCTTGTCCGCGGGATCGAAGAGCGCGACAAGGCATTCCCGGTCCCCGTCCTTCGCGCCGGCCAAGGCCGGCGATTTCTTGTAGGCCGGCAGATATTCGCCCATCCAGGCGACGCCATCCAACGCGGCGATTTTCGGCACGGCCGTTGGCGCGGCTTCGATCAGCAGCGCGTTTTCCGGAAGATAGCCCCGAATCGCCGCCCCCGCCGTTTCCAGCGTCCGTTTCCATTCGGCACGGACGACGTCGTGACCCTGCACGATCCACGGCGCGGTCCCGCGGCCGTTCAGCCGTTGCGCAACCGGCGCGACCGGCACGGAGATCAACAAGCGAAACGCGGCTTGCATGGAATCGCCGGCCGTGTCCAATCGCCCCCGTTCCAAGGCAAGCGGCGCCGGCGCCGCGCTCGCCGAAGCGACCACGACACCCACCGCCAGCCACAACCCCGGAATTCTGACCACGCCTCGCTCCAGACAATTAGTCCAAACCAAATGTTTGGGTTATGTTACGCTAACGGTTGCGCCTTGCAAGTGGAATCCAATGAATTTTTAAGCATTCCAAGGCATTCTGCGGCCCCGTCCTTCCCGATCAAGGCCACGGGGACGCCGAACGAGGAAAAATGGCTGAAAATGGGCTGTTTGGAGCCGGGACGACCCCGTCCCGAGGCTTTTTGGCCTGAAACCAGCATAAATTTCGAAAAATCAGACCTTTTTCAGCAGGAAAACAGGAAAATTGCAGGAAAACAGGATTTTTGGGCAAAAAACGCCCCCGACGAGGTCCCGCCGCAGGCGGATAGGCTGTCGGGGGCTCCAAAGGCTGGAAAATGGCGGATAAATCGGGCAGGACGGAGCCTGCCCCTCCAGAAATCCATCAAAATCGGCTTTTTT
>RZYG01000385.1 GCA_009930415.1 Spartobacteria bacterium
AAGGTCGTTTGCGCCAACGCGGCCGCCAATAAGATCGCCCACCGGTTTCTCATCGTCGTTCTTCCTTCCGTGCGTGGTTGGGGTTGGGGGTCGCTGCCGTCTGGCCGCCGGATTTCGCGGAGGCGGACCGGAATCCAAGACGCGCAGGATGCCATGGTGCGCGCATCTTCATGAACCGCGGATGCGGTGTCAACGTTCAAATCGGGCAAAAAACGGATTTTCCCGGCGGTTGGAACGAAGGGCGCTCGCGACCGATTTTGCCGCGTGCCCGCGCGCCAGAGACCGGCCTGTACCGCTAGAACAGGTTGAACAGCGCCCGGTTTTGGAAAGCCAGGGCGAAATCGTAGCTCCCCGAAACGACGTTGTAGACGTAGGCCACGTGGGTCGTGCGGCCGAAAGGGGCGGATTGATTGTCCCAGACCAGACTCGTGTCGTGGGCGATGAATCCCTGCGTGGCGGCCTCTTTGATGCCGCCCCGGGAGTAATCCACGATGCAGGCGTAGTAGGCGCTGTTGAGATAGGTGAATTGGCAGGCCTGCGTTTGGCTGACATAGGATGCGTCGACTCGCAACAGGGTGGCCAGAAGCAAAACCAAACCAAGGCGGACGGGGGGCGATTTTTTCATGGGGACTCCTTGTTCGTTGCATTGTCGCGCGGGCCGCTCGGCGGGGCAAGCGGAATTGCGCAGCCCGGCGGGCCGGCGCGGGGCCGGTTACGAAACGACCGTGTGAGCGGATCGCGTGGCTCGCCACGCTTGCCGCCAGCCGCGCCAGTTGCCGCGGACGGCCGCGCCGTTTCCGCGCAGGGCATCGAACGCGATACGGGCGATGAACGGCGGGAACGCCGCGCAGAACGGATGGTGCGCGTGCTTGCGGAGATAGCGCACGTGGCCGGCGCGGTAGGCGCAGGCCTGCAGTTCGCCCATCCGGCGGATGGTGGCCGAGCCGCGATGCTCGACTTGCGCGTCTTCCGCCACGGCCAGCCGCCAGCCATGGTCCAGCGCGCGGTGGCTGAAGTCGGCGTCTTCAAAGAAAAAAAAGAACCCTTCGTCGAACAACCCGACGTCGTCCAGCACTTCGCGCCGGATCAACAGGCAGGCGCCGGACAGGTAGTCGGGGCGTTCACCAGGCCTTGGGAAAACGGGAATTGCCCAAGGTCCCCGCAGCTTTTTCCCGGGCGGAACCCGGCGCAGGTCGGATCCGTCCGATCCCTCCAGCAGGGGACAACCGACCAAACCGATGAGCGGATCGGCCGCGGCGGCGGAAACGAGTTTTTCGAGGACATCCGGCGCGGCCGCCGTGTCATTGTTGAGTAGCCAGACGAAATCGATGTCCGGCTGGGCCAGGGCGGCACGGATTCCCGCGTTGGCGCCGCCGGCAAACCCGCGGTTGGTCTTTAGGCGGAGAATCCGGGCGTCGGGGCAGGCGGCCGCCAACTCTTCGGGCGCGTGGGCGGTCGAACCGTTGTCGACGACGAGGATCGCGGCGAGCGGCAGGGTTTGCGTCGCCAGCGCGCGGCAACAAGCGGCCGTATCCGGGATCCGGTCGAGATGGGGAATC
>RZYG01000129.1 GCA_009930415.1 Spartobacteria bacterium
CACGGCGCCACCGGCAAGGGCAACGACCAGGTCCGTTTCGAACTGGCGGCCGCCGCCCTCGCCCCCGATTTGCAGGTCATCGCCCCCTGGCGCATCGAGGCCTACCGCAACGAATTCCCCGGCCGCGCCGAAATGATCGCCTACTGCGCCAAGCACAAGATCAACGTGCAGGCTTCCGCCAAGAAGCCCTATTCCATGGATCGCAACTTGCTGCACATCTCCTACGAGGCCGGCATCCTCGAAGATCCCTGGTTGGACGCCTTCGCGCCGAACAACAAGGACATGTTCCGCCTCTCCGTCGCCCCCGAGGACGCTCCGGACCGCCCTGAGCACGTGGAACTCGAATTCAAGCGCGGCGATTGCGTCGCGGTCAACAGCCAGAAGCTGACGCCCCTCGAGGTCATGCGCAAACTCAACGCCCTCGGCGGCAAACACGGCGTCGGCCGCGTGGACATGGTCGAAAACCGCTTCGTCGGCATGAAGAGCCGCGGCGTCTACGAAACCCCCGGCGGCACGATCCTTCAGTTCGCCCACCGCCAGATCGAATCGCTCACGATGGACCGCGACCTGATGCACCTGCGCGACGGGCTCATTCCCCGCTACGCGGAGATGGTCTACAACGGCTTCTGGTTCGCCCCCGAACGCCGCGCGCTGCAGGCGCTCATCGACGACACCCAGAAGAACGTCTTTGGCACCGTCCGGGTCAAGCTCTACAAGGGCGGACTCTACGTCGCCGGGCGCAAGAGCCGCACGTCGCTCTACAATCCGCAGATCGCCACCATGGACGCCGACCCGACCAAGGCCTACAACCAGGACGACGCCACCGGCTTCATCCGGCTGAACGCCCTGCGCCTGAAAGTCGCCGCCAAGGTCCACGGCCAAGCCTGATCGCCCGCGCCCCCAGTTGGAAGGAACATCCGTGAACAAAGCCACCCGCATCCTCGCTCTCCTCGCCGTCCTCGCCGGCGGATTCGCCGCGTCGGCCCCGGCCGCGCTGACCGATCCCGCCCAGATCCAGACCGAGGCGTACGTCAACCTCGTCCAAGCCGACCAGAGCCTCGACGCCGGCCGCCTGGACGAGGCGCTGACGCAGTACAACGCGGCGCGGGACTACTATCTCCAGCTCGCCCAGGACTTCCCCGGCTGGGAACCGAAAATCATCCAGTACCGCAAGACCTATTGCGACAACCAGATCCTCGACGTCGGACGCCGCCTCGCCGGCGGCGGCGTCGAGGAATTGCCTGAATTGGAAGCCCTGCCGCCCGTCGCCGCCGCCGAGCCTGAGCCGGAAGCGGCAGATGCGGAACCCCTCCCCAGTTCGTCCGTCGAACTCGATTATCTGAAAAGCCGCGTGACCCGCCTCGAAAACGAACTGGCCGCGCTCGACACCGACAACCTGCGCCTGCGCGAAGAGCTGAAGTCCGCCACCCAGGCCAAGGCCGATCTCGACGCCATGCGCGCCGAGCTGGGCAAGAAAGATGAACGCATCCAGGCCCTCGAAAAAGAGCTGGGCGCCAAGCAGCAGCTCGACCAGGCCCTCAACGACATGGAAGCGAGCATCAACGACCTGCGCGCCGAAAACGCGCGACTTAAAGCGGAAATGAAAAACCTCGACGCCGAACTCGACGACGCCGAAGTCCGCGCCGACCAGGCCGAACTGAAAGCCAAGCAGGCCGAAGACCAGCTGAAGAATGCCGAGAAGACCGCCCAGAAGGCCGAAAAGGAAGCCCAAAAGGCCCGCGATCAGCAGGCCGAAGCCGAAGCGCGGTTGGCTGACGCCAAGAAGAAGACCGAAACCGAGAGGCCCAAGGTCGAAGCCGACAAGGCCAAGACCGGAGCTCCGGCCAAGCCGGCCGAGAAGAAGGTCGAAGCCGCCAAGAGCGAGCCCGCGGCCGCCCCGGCCACCGCCTCCCCCGTTGCGGCCACCGTTCCGCCCCGCGCCGTGCCGAAAGGCATGTCCGCCGCCGATTTCGTCCGCCAGCTCCTTCAGGAAGGCGAAAACGACGCCGCGCTCGCCACCGTCCAGGAAGCCCGCAAGGCCCGGCCGACGGACATGAATCTCGTGCTGATCGAAAGCATCGCCCTCATCCGCCTGCAGCAGTACCGCGAGGCCGCCGCCATGCTCGTCGATCTCGCCAAGAACAATCCGCGCAACGCCGAAATCCACGCCACCCTCGGCGCCGCCATGATGGGTGCCGGCTTCTACGAGGAAGCCCGCGAAACCCTGCTCATGGCCGTCAAGTTCGACAAGAACCTGCCCGAATGCCATTTCAACCTGGCCCAGCTCTACGCCTTGGTCGACCCCAAGGATCTCAAGCAAGCCCGCAAACACTACAAGCAGGCCCTCGATCTCGGCGTCGCCCCCGATGCCCAGCTCGACAAGATCCTGAAGTAATCATCCCGCGCGCCAAGGCGCGGACGGCAAAAGCTAGGGCGCGTTGGCCCAACGCGCCGGGTTCCGGGGCCTACTTCGCGCCGATCAGCACGACCGACAAGATGGCCAGCGCCAGCGCCGCCCAGCGCAGCGGCGTCAGCTTCTCGCCGTAGACCCACCGCGACAGCAGGATCGGCACCACGATCGAGCTGCTGAAGATCGCCTGCGACAGCGAAATCGGCCCGCTGCCGAACGCCTGCAAGACGAGAAAATAGCCCGCGTAGTTCAGCGCGCCGATCGCGACGCCGAAGCCCGCCATTTCCAGGCTGAAGCGCCGCCGGGGCCGCCCGCTCCGACGGCGCCGCACCGCCTCCCGCGTGCCCGTGAACAGCCATACCAACGCATACGACGCGGCGATGTAGGCGATCCGGTTGCCCGACGTCTCCGCCATCAGCTTGCCCACCGTCATCGACAGCGCGGTGAACAGCGCGCTGCCCAGCGCCAACGCGATCCCGGCCCCCACCGCCGAATGGCGCGAAAATTGAACGTGTTCCCGCTGTTCGACGGCCACGACCGCCAGCACCCCCAGCCCGGCCACGATCCCCAGCACCTGCACCGGCCGCGGCGTCTCCCCGAAAAACGCGAATCCGATCGCCACCACCCCGAGCGTGTTCAGCCGGTTCAGCGTGAACACGATCGCCGCCGGCGCCCGTTTCAGCGCCCCGTACTTCGTCAGGCTGCCCAACGCGAAAAACAGGCCGTTGAAGAACGCGAAGCCCAGCACCGGTCCCGTGAAGGCCGCCCATGGCCGCGGCGCCGTGAAAGGCAGCGTCGCAAGCGCCATGACCGCTACCGCCAACCCCACGCCGCTCACCAGTCCATCCGTGTCGTGTCCCCGTTCCGCCGCCACCTTGAACAGGAAATTCAGCACCCCGTAGAGCAGCGTGGCGCCAATCGTATAGACGACCCAAGGTTCCATCCCGTCCCGTCTACCATCCCCCGCCGCCCGCGACCAGCGCAGAAATCGCCGCGTCCATTCGCAAACGGAAGCGTTCCCCGCGGCGGGTTCGGCGAACCCGCCCTACCAACCCATCCGCGAGGGTAGGGCGCGCTGGCCCAGCGCGCCGAGCTTCTGTCCTATCCCCCGGTTGTGGCGCCGGCGCGGCCGTGGTAGGATTTCCCCCGCCATGAGAATCGCCACCTTCAATTGCAATTCCGTCCGTTCCCACCTCGATATCATCCTCGGCTGGCTGGCCGATTACGCCCCCGACGTGCTCTGCCTCCAGGAAACCAAGGTGCAGGACGCCGAATTCCCCGCCGACGCCTTCCGGCTCGCCGGCTGGCAGATCGCCTTCCACGGCGAAAAATCCTACAACGGCGTCGCCCTCGTCTCGAAAACCGCACCCGACGAGGTTTCGTTCGGCCTCGATTCCGAACCCGCCGATCCCACCCGCCTCGTCCATGCCCGCTTCGGCAAGATCCACGTCGTGAACACCTACGTCCCCCAGGGCCGCGAAATCGACCACGCCATGTATGCCTACAAGCTCGCGTGGTTCGCGCGCCTGAAAGAGTACTTCCAGCAGAACATCGGCGCGGGCGCGCCGTTGCTCTGGTGCGGCGACCTCAACGTCGCGCGCCATCCCATCGACGTCACCAATCCCCAGACCAAGAAGGACCACGTCTGCTACCACCAGGCCGTCCGCGACGCCTTCGAAGACGTCCTCGCGTTCGGTTTCACGGACCTCTTCCGCAAGCATAATCCGGAACTCGTGGATTACTCGTTCTACGATTACCGCGCGCCGTTCAATCCCGACCAGAAGCGCGGCTGGCGCATCGACTACATCCTCGCCACCGCCCCCCTCGCCGGGAAATCCGTTACCGCCGCCATCGATATCGTTCCCCGCACCCGCCCCAAACCTTCCGACCATTGTCCGCTCTACGTGGACTTGAAGATTTGAACGTCCCCGTTCCAACCGCGCCCCTGCGCATCCTCGAAACGCTGCGCCAGAACGGCCACGAAGCCCTGCTCGTCGGCGGCTGCGTGCGCGATCTCCTACTCGGCCGCGAGCCCAAGGACTGGGATATCGCCACGAACGCCCTGCCCGACCGCATCGAAGCGCTGTTTCCCAAGACCGTCGCCGTGGGCAAGGCCTTCGGCATCATCGCCGTCGTCGACACCGACGGTTCCATGGTCGAAGTGGCCACCTACCGCGCCGATGCGCCCTACGCCGACGGCCGCCATCCCGGCGCCGTCGCCTTCACCGACGCCCGCGAGGACGCCCTCCGCCGCGATTTCACCGTCAACGCCCTTTTTCTCGATCCCGCCACCGGCGAAATCCGCGATTTCGTCGGCGGGCGCGCCGATCTCGACGCGCGCGTCATCCGCGCCATCGGCGATCCCGAAACGCGTTTTGCCGAGGATCATCTGCGCCTGTTGCGCGCCGTGCGCTTCGCATCCGTTCTCGGGTTCGCCATCGAGCCCGCCACTTTTGCCGCCGTCCAGAAACTGGCGCCCCACGTTCGCCGCATCAGCGCCGAGCGCATCCGCGACGAGCTGTTCCGGCTGCTGACCGAAGCCCCTCAGGCCGGCGCGGCCCTCCAGCTCCTGCGCGACGCCGGGCTTCTCAAGGAAATCCTGCCCGAAGTCGAGGCACTCGTCGGCGTCGAACAGCCCCCCGAATTCCATCCCGAAGGCGACGTCTTCACCCATACCAAGATCATGCTCGACTCGTTGCCCCCAAAACCCTCCCTGCGCCTCGCGCTGGCCGTCCTCCTGCACGACGTCGGCAAGCCGCCCACCGCGAATTTCGCCACGCTGCCCGACGGCACCCGGCGCTGGCGCTTTGAAAACCATGCCTTCGTCGGCGCCGACATGGCCCGCGCCATCTTGGAGCGCCTGCGCGCGCCCAACGCCCTCGTCGACGACGTCTGCGCGATCGTCGCCGGCCACATGCGCATCGCCGATGCCGACAAGATGCGCCCCCCGAAGCTCCGCCGCCTGATCGGCGCCCCGACCTTCGAAGACGAGCTCGAACTGCACCGCCTCGATTGCACGTCCTCCCACGCCATCCTGGACGTCTACGATTTCCTCAAGGCGAAACAGGCCGAATTCGCCGCCGAGCCTGTCCTGCCCCCGCCGCTCGTGACCGGCCGCGACCTCATCGCGCTCGGCCACGCGCCCGGCCCGCATTTCGCGCAGATCCTGCGCGACGCCTACGACCGCCAGCTCGAAGGCGAGTCCGACAAGGCCGCCCTCCTCGCCGCCGTGCCCCCGCCGGCGCCGCGCTGAACCGCACGGTTGTTTGAAACCCCGACACCTATGCCGGGAGATTCCCAAGTCCCGGCTGTTTGGAGCCCCGACGCCCTCGTCGGGGGCTGCTTGATCCCGGGCCGTGGCCGTCCCGCCTCCATTTTCAATCCAGATTCCGCCGTTTAAAATCGCAACAAATGGATCCGTCCCCGATACGGCCAATCTTCTGGTTTTCCGACCAACCCCGCTCGAACCGGATTGGCCTCCACGTATGCCCACTTTTCCGCGTAATTTTCCCCGTTTCGCAAATAGCGATCGAAATATTCCGCCTGCCAAAGCGGTCCGTCCAGCCATTGCCGCTTCAACAACAGCCGTGCGCTTACAGACTTCCACATCTGTACCCACTTTTTCATGGCGTCCGCGGTACGCGAGGCCCGCGCAAAAAAGTGTACGTGGTCCGGCATCAACAGATAATCCCCAACCCACCATCCATTTCGTTGCGCCGAACGCTCCCACACGCCGCGGAGAATCTCATGGGCATCGGCGTGGGCAAATACAGACCGCCGCCTGGCAGCCACCACCGTGAAGAACACAACGGGCTCGGAAGCGAAGGGCGACAAATGAGCCAAGTGCTTGTACGGCGATTCGGACATGTCGACATTGAACGAACGCTCGATTCCGGCGTCAAGAAATTCCAAAAGCCAAGATCCCGGGACGAGGGCGTCCCGGCTCCATTTCACCCCCCCCGTCTTTGGAGCCCCCACGACCTCGTTGCTGTATTGCCAGAAACGTGTCAGCCGCCTTCCAGCGCGCGCAGGTCGTCGTCGGACTGCACGGTGAGGCCCATGTCGCGCAGCAGCCCGTCGGAAATCCGGTAGATCCAGCCGTGGATCGCCAGCGGCTGGCCGCGGCTCCAGGTATCCTGCACCGGCGTGGAGCGCCCGACGTTCAGCACCTGTTCCTCCACGTTCATCTCGCATAGCCGATCGAACCGCGCGTCGTCGTCCGGCAAGGCGTCCAGTTCCGCGCGCCGCCGGCGGGCCAGGTCGCGCACGTGCCCGAGCCAGTTGTCCACCAGCCCGTGGGGACAGCGGTCCAGCGCGGCCTTCACCCCGCCGCAGCCGTAGTGGCCGCAGACGATGACGTGCCGGATTTTCAAGGCTTCGACCGCGTACTGGATCGTCGCCAGGCAGTTCATGTCCGAATGCACCACCAGATTCGCCACGTTGCGGTGCACGAACAGCTCGCCCGGCAGCAGGCCGACGATCTCGTTCGCGGGCACGCGGCTGTCCGCGCAGCCGATCCACAGGAACTGCGGCGCCTGCTGCGCGGCCAGCCGGCGGAAAAAGTCCGGATCGGCTTTCAGCAGCCCGGCCGCCCAGCGGCGGTTGTTGTCGAACAGGTGCGGCAGCGTTTTCATCGTCGTTCTCCTCGTTCCGTCCGGCGCGTCAATAGTAGAACGTCGCGCCGAATTCGATCATGCCTTCCTTGGAATCGCGCGGATGCTCGTCCACGGCGTGCCAGCCGGCATAGATCGACGAACCGTAGCCCCGGCTGGCGAAAGCGACCTCCAGCTGCACCTGCTCGCGCGTGTAGAATTCGTCCTCGCCGTCCAGCAGGACGTGCGTTAGGCTGGTCGCGAAGAGCGCCCATTTCGCGCCGGCCAGCAACCGCAGTTTCAGGTCGGCCTTCGCGTCGGCCACCCAGTCGTTGTACCCGTAGAGCGAATCGTCGTCCATGCCCGGGAACGACTGCAAATAACCGCCGACCTCCGCGTACCACAGCACCCGCGGCGGCGCGTCCCCGAACGTGGTTTCGCGGAAAACCTCCGGGCGGATCTCGGCCCGGCCCGCGCCCAGGAAAATCCGGTTCCAGTAGACGTCCGGCGGGACGGCGTTGCTGCC
>RZYG01000130.1 GCA_009930415.1 Spartobacteria bacterium
GACCGCGAATTCCCGGTCGATCTCTACCAGGCCGGCTCGGGCACGTCGTCGCACATGAACCTCAACGAAGTCGTCGCCAACCTCGCCAACGAGGCGCTCAGCGGGAAGCGCGGCGCGAAGGTGCCGGTGCATCCCAACGACGACGTCAACATGGGCCAGTCCACCAACAACTGCTTCCCGTCCGGCGCGAAGATCGCCGTGCACGGCCAGACCCTCCTGCTGCTCGACGCCCTCGCGGCGCTGGAAAAAGCCCTGCGCGCCAAAGCCGCCGAATTCGCGGGCATCCTCAAGACCGGCCGCACGCACCTGCAGGACGCCGTGCCCGTGACCCTCGGGCAGGAGTTCGGCGCCTACGCCCATGCCGTAGCCCTCGCCGCCGCGCGCATCCGCGAAGCCGCCGTGCGCCTGCGCGAATTGGGCATCGGCGGCAACGCCGTCGGCACCGGCATCAACACCAAGCCCGCCTTCCGCGCCGAGATCCTGCTGGCCCTCAACGAAGAAACCGGCGGCGCGTTCCATCCCGCCGAAGACGGCGTCCACCTGACGCAGTTCATGACCGATTTCGCGCACGTGTCCGCCGCCTTCCGGTCCTGCGCGCTCGACCTGCAGAAAATCGCCAACGATCTGCGCCTGCTGGCCTCCGGCCCGCTCACGGGCATCGGCGAAATCCGCCTGCCGCCCGTCGAGCCCGGCTCCAGCATCATGCCCGGCAAGGTCAACCCCTCCATCTGCGAAGCCGTGAACATGGCCTGCATGCAGGTTCAGGGCCTCGACCACGCCGTCGCGCTCGCCTGCGGCGCCGGCCAGCTCGAACTGAACACCCACCTGCCGCTGATCGGCGCGAATTGCCTCCAGGCCGCCAAGCTGCTCTCCGCCGCGGCGCGCGTCCTCGCCGACAAATGCATCGCGGGCCTCTTGGCCAACGCCGAAACTTGCCGCCGCAACCTCGAGCGCAGCGCCGGCCTGGCCACGCTCCTGAATCCGCGCCTCGGCTACGACCGCGTCGCCCAGCTCGTGAAGGAGGGCCTCGCCACCGGCCAGACCCTCAAGGAGCTCGTGCTCGCCAAGAAAGTGCTGACCGCCGCCGAATACGAGGCGCTGCTCGCCTCGTCCACCGCGCCGAACCTGTGACGCCGGCGACCCCAGTCCCGGGCGCGGACGGCCTCCGCCACGGCGCCCTGCCGGCCAGCGGCCTGCCCGCGCGCATCCTGGCCGTGCTGCGGGCCGGCGGTTGCGCGACGCTCGGCGACCTCTGCCATCCGCTGCCCGCCGGCGAGACGCTCGACGCGGACGACCGCGCCTTGCTCGCGCGCATCGCCGCCTATGCCTGCGCGGCGGTGGGCGGACATCCGCCGCCGTTGGATTTTTCCGAATGGCTGGCACTCTTCCTCCCGCCGCGCTTGGCCGATGCCGTCCGCCTGCGCTACGGCCTGGACGATCCTTCCGCCGCCTTGACCCGCCACGAAGCCAAGTTGCGCGACGTCGGCTTCAAGCTCGGCGTCACCCGCGAACGTGCGCGGCAACTGCTCGGACTGGCGTTCGGTTCCCTGCGCCAGGCGCTGCCGCTGTTCGCCGCCGAGCCGTTCTACCGCGCCGCGACCGCCGAACTGCTGGCGGCGGGCGGCGCGCTTTCCGCCGCGGAACTCGCCGGCCGGACCGCGCCCGCCTGGGGCGGTGCCGCGCCGGTCGGGGTCTACCTATTTCTCGCGCAGCTCGTGCCCGGGCGCATCGTCCTCTATCGTGATTTTTTCAGCGCTTTCGCCGCCCGCACCCTCGACCGGGTCGAAAAGGCCTTGCGCGACCGCCTGGCCGCCGCGACCGAGCTGCTTCCCCTCTCCGACCTCGCGGCCGCCTGGCCCAAATCCGCCCGGCCGCCGGGCGCCACGGATCTCGCACCCCTGCTGCGGACGCTGCTGCGGCACCTGCCCGACGCCTTGGCCACCCGCGACGACCGCGCCGGCCTCGCCGACCGCCACGCCGCGCCGCTCCTGCGCGAAATCCTCGCCGCGGCCGGCGAGTCGCCCCTGCGCGCCCTGGTCGCGGCCTTCAACGAACGCGTCCACCCCGAATCCCGCCGCGGCAGCGGCACCCTCCGCGACGCCCTCCGGCGCGATCCCTTGATCCACCAGACCGACCCCGACCGCTACGCCCTGCCCGCCGGCCTCCAGACCGGCTTGCTCCTTCGCAGTTAGCCGCCGCCCGCGTCCATTTCGCAGTTTCCTTTCGCCCGGCTTTGGTCCAAAATGGATTTCCATGGTAGCCGCGACCCGCCATTCCGTTCCGCCCGCGCTGCCGGGCTACGAAATCCAGAAGCTGCTGGGCGCCGGCGGCACGTCCACCGTCTGGCTCGCCAAGCAACTCTCCCTCGACCGCGTCGTCGCCATCAAGGTCCTCTCGCCCGCGCTCCTCGCCGACCCGGCCGCGCGCGAACAGTTCCAGAAGGAAGCCCGCGCCGCCGCCCGCCTGTCGCATCCGGCCATCGTCGGCATCGTGGATTTCGGCGAGCACGACGGCACGCTCTTCTACGTGATGGAATACGTCGCCGGGACGAATCTCGCCGAATGGATCGCGCAGAACCAGCGCATGGCGCACGGGCAAGCCTTGAAGCTGGTGGGCATCGTCGCCGGCGCCCTCGACGCCGCGTGGCGCGAGTCGGGCCTGATCCACTGCGACGTCAAGCCCGGGAACATCCTGCTCGGCGCCGACGGTTCGGTGAAGCTGACCGATCTGGGCCTCGCGCGCATCGCCGGCTCCGCCGCCACGCGCGAACCCGCCGAAAACATCGAAGGCACCCCCACCTACATCGCCCCCGAGCAGATCGAAGGCCGCGAACCCGATTGCCGCAGCGACGTCTATTCCCTCGGCCTCTCGTTCTACCACCTGCTCACCGGCCACCCGCCCTTCGAAGGCCGCTCGCTCGACGAAATCCTCGAGGCCCAGCAGACCGACTACCTGCCCGACCCCTGCGAAATCCTCCCGAACCTGCCGTTTTCCTATGGCTGGCTGCTGGCCAAGATGACCGCCAAGGATCCCGCCAAGCGGCCGGCGACCTGGGAAGACGTCCTCAAGGACATCCACCAGATCAAAGCCGGCAAATCGCCCCTGCCGCCGTATCCGGCCGACGACGAAAGCACCATCCTGCTCCAGCCGCGCCACCGCCCCGGTGCGCGCGCCCACACCATCAACCTGTCCGCCGCCGCGAAAAAGGCCATCACGTTGTCCGGATCGGACGCGCTGATCGGCAAACAGAAGCGCGGAGCCGCCGCGGCCGACTCCGCGTCGGGCGGCTGCCTGAAATTCCTCCTGTTCCTGCTGTTCGCGGGCGGCATCCTGTTCGGCATCTGGTTTTTCTTCTTGAAGGACAATCCCGATTTCCAGGCCATGCTCAAGGGCCAGACCCGTCGGCCCGGCGCCCAGAAACCCGCCGTCGCCGTCGGCGGCACGTTCCACGTCGCCGGCGACAAGCCCGCCGCTCCCGCGCCGGCCCCGGCCGGCGGCGCGCCGGCCGCGGCGCTCGCCGAACCGGAACTCCCGCCCGAGCCCGAGCCGTTGTCCGCCGGCACCGGCACCGTCACGCCCGGCGCCTGGAACCATCCCGGCTTCATCCAGGCCGCGAACCTGTTCAACCAGACCCTGACCGCCTACCAGGCCCATCTGAAGAAACCCGAACCCGGCAATCCCGCGCTCGTATCGCTCGTCGCCGACGCCCAATACGCCGCGACGCTGTTCGAGATTCTCAAGCCCGACGCCCCGGCCGACGTGCCGATCACGCTGTACGCCAACCAGTGCTACCAGCTCGTCAACGACCTGCGCCGCGCGCGCCTGACCTTGGCCGACAAGAAAAATCTCTACGCCCTCGCCCCCAAGAAGCGCCACGCCACCCTCGCGCCCTATCCCGCTCCCGCCCCCGATCCCGCCGACCAGTTCGCCCCGCGCTTCATGCAGTTCGGTTACGCCTGGGATACCCTGCCCGCCCCCCTCGATCGCCCCGAAACGCCCGAATTCGTGTTCCTGCTCTCCACCGTCGCCGAGCCCCGCCCCGATACCCGCGCGCAGGCCGGCTTGCGCATCCACGGCGCGCTCGCCTGGCTCATGCCGCTGACCAACGCCTGCCGCGCCCTCGGCGTCAAAGCCGTCGCCCCGCGCGTCCCCATTGAAGGCGCGCCGTTCCCCTACGGCGGGTTCTTCATGCATACCTTCCCCGCCGGCCGCCTCGGCGCCATCGGCCCCGGCCAGCCGCCGTATCCCACCCTCCGGCTCATCACCGACAGCGAAGACCTTCTCGTCGCCATCCAGCTCGTCGACGAAAGACCTGCGCCGCCCCTCCAGTCGTCCCCGCTGGCCTTCTCCACCGCGTCCAAGATCATGGATTTCGTCACCGGCCGCGTCCTGCCGGAAACGGGCGACGTGCGCGCCTCCCACCGCACCCTCAAAGGCGAAGGCACCCTGCGCATCGATTCCGAAACCGCCGACTTCACCGAGGGTCCCGACGGCACCCCCCTCTACCGCTCGATCCTCCTCCTGCCCCAGACCGTCGCCGACAACCTCCTCTATCACCTGCTCGGCGCCCGGGATTGAGCGGCCTTCATTTCCGTTTCATCCGATTGCCCCGCTGCGGATGCGCCCACGAAAAACCAGAAAACTATTTGTCGGAAACGCCCTTGACAGGACATTAACATAATCGTAATAATTAGGGGGACTATGCGAACCGGGACCGGCCCGGGCCGTATCCGGAGGTGGCCATGAGTTTCCGCGTGTTGTTGATCGACGATGAAGAACGGCTCTGCGAAGTGCTCAAGCAGGGGCTCGAGAACACGGGCTTGTTCGAGGTGGGCTTCGCCACCGATGGCAAGACCGGCCTGCTCATGGCTCGCAAAGGCAATCCCGACGTCATCCTGCTCGACATCTGCATGCCGAAAATGAGCGGCCTCGAAGTCCTCCAGCAGTTGAAAAAGGCTTATCCCCTCTCCGAGATCCCCGTCATCATGCTCTCCGGTCTGCTGGACGAAGAAACCAAAAAAGAGTGCAACTACCACTACGGCGAGGAATACATCGAAAAGCCCGTCAGCCTCGCCCAGTTGCAGGAACGCATCGAAGCCGTCCTCCGTCGCGTCGGCAAGCTCCCGCCCCTCCCCGCCGTAAGCGCCCCCTGAGTTTTACGTAGAACGTAAAACTTTGCACCCGGTTTTACGTGGAACGTAAAAACTTTCGCGGCGCGATTCAGCGCCGTTCTTTCCGCGCGTAACGCGTGTGCAGCAGCTCGTGCGACTTGTGGCCGAGCGGCTTGCCGAGAAAATCGCGGTAGAGAGTCTGGATCGCCGGATTGTCGTGCGACTTGCGCAGCTTCTTGGATTCGTCCTCGGCATAGATCGCGGAAATCCGCCGCAGGCGGACGGAGTCGTCGGTCATGCGGGGCTGGCCGCCGCCGCCGATGCACCCGCCGGGACAGGTCATCACTTCGACGAAGTGGTAGGTCGCCTCGCCGGATTTGATTTTTTCCAGCAGCTTCCGCGCGTTGCCCAACCCGTGCGCCACCGCCACCTTCAGCTCCGCCCCTTCGAGGAACGACCACGCCGGTTGCGTCCGCTCGATCTTGAGCGCCGCTTCCTTGATGCCCTCGAGGCCCTCGATGGGCTTCACGTGCAGGTTTTCCGCCGGCAGTTCGCGGCCGGTCACGATTTCATAGGCCGTGCGCAGCGCCGCTTCCATCACGCCGCCCGTGTTCGCGAAGATGTCCGCCGCGCCGCTGGACAGCCCCAGCGGGGCGTCCATCTCGCCGTCCGGCAGCTCGGTGAACGCCAGGTTGGCCTGGCGGATCATCCGCGCCAGCTCGCGCGTGGTCAGGACGTAATCCACGTCCTGCACGCCGCTGGCGTTCATCTCGGGCCGCTGCGCCTCGAACTTCTTCGCCGTGCACGGCATCACCGACACCACCACGAGGTCTTCCGGCTTCTTGCCGATTTTCTGCGCGTAGAAGGTCTTCGCCACCGCGCCGAACATCTGCTGCGGCGACTTGCACGTCGAGAGGTGGTCGAGGAAATTGGGATAATAATATTCCGCGAACTGGATCCAGCCCGGCGAGCAGCTCGTGAACATCGGCAGCGCCGCCGTCTTGTCCTTGTCCACCAGCGCGCGTTTCAGGCGGGTCAGCAGCTCGGTGCCCTCTTCCATGATGGTCAGGTCGGCCGCGAAATTCGTGTCGAACACCGCATCGAAGCCCATCTGGCGCAGGGCCGTCGTCATCTGGCCCGTCACGCGCGTGCCGGGCGGATAGCCGAATTCCTCGCCCAGCGCCGCGCGGATCGCGGGCGCGGTCTGCACGATCACGGTCTTGGCCGGATCATCCAGCGCGGCCCAGACCTCGTCGATGGCGCTGCGCTCGGTGATCGCCCCCACGGGGCACACCGCGGCGCATTGGCCGCACTGCACGCAGGTCACGCCGTCGAGATTGGTCGCGAACGCGGGGCCGATCACCGTGGAAAAACCGCGGCCCTGCGGGAACAGCGCGCCGATGCCCTGCACCTGGTTGCAGACCGTCACGCAGCGGCGGCACTTGATGCATTTGGAATTGTCGCGGACCAGCCCCGGCGTGCTTTCGTCGCGCTTGGACGCCGTGCGCGCGCCGCCGTAGGTCACCGTCCGGATGCCCATGTCGCTGGCCAGCTTCCGCAGCTCGCAGTCTTCGTTGCGCTCGCAGGTCTGGCAGTCGCCGTCGTGCTCCGACAGCAGCAGCTCGACCACCTGCTTGCGCGCGGCGCGGGCCTTGGGGCTGTTGACGTGCACCACCTGGCCTTCCGTGCAGGGCGTCGAGCACGACGCCACCAGCGACCGCGCGCCCTCCACTTCCACCAGGCACACCCGGCACGCGCCGAGCGGCTCGCGCTTCTCCAGGAAACACAGCGTCGGAATCTGGATGCCCGCCGATTTCGCCGCCTGCAAAATCGTGGACCCTTCGGCGATTTCGATCGCCTTGCCGTTGATCGTGAGATGGATCATCGCGCCGCTCCCCTGACCTTGCCGGTCTTGCCGTAGTCGCACCGCAGGCACCGCCGCGCCTGCCGCCGCGCCGTGGCTTCGTTCCACGGCTGCTCCACTTCGTCGAAGTTGTTTTTCCGCCGGTCCAGCGCGATGAGGTTGAGGTCCTCGCGCGGGTACGGCACCGGATCGGCGTCGGGATCGTAGTCCGTCGGCACGTCCGGATAGCCGCGCCAGAAGGCGTGGTCCGCGCCCGTCAGCATCTGGTCGATGCCCACCGCCGCGCGCTCGCCCGCCGCGATGGCCTCGACGACCGAGGCCGGCCCGGTGACGGCGTCGCCGCCCGCGAACAGCCACGGCACGGCCGTCCGGCCGGTGACGGGATCGGCCTGGATCCAGCCGCCGACCGTCGCCGCGGCCACCTTGCCCAGGGCCGCTTTCGCGTCCAGCCGCTGGCCGATCGCCAAAATGGCCTGGTCGCAGGGAATCGTTTCCAGCGCGTCGTCGCTTTCGGCCCGCGCCGCGCGCCGCCCGCTGCGGTCGAA
>RZYG01000012.1 GCA_009930415.1 Spartobacteria bacterium
TAAAAAGTTTGATTGCTAGGATGCGTCTTTTTGGAACCGGACCGCCGGGAGGACCGCCATGGACGAACTGCTGAACATCCTGAAGATCAACGCCCGCACCAGCGACGCGGACATCGCCAAGATGATCCGGACGACGCCGGCCGACGTCGCCGCGCGCATCGCGGCCTACGAAAAGGCCGGCACCATCCGCGGCTACCGCGCGCTGGTGAACGACGACCATCTGCCGGACGACACCGTCACCGCCGTCATCGAAGTCAAGGTGCAGCCCGAGCGCGAAGGCGGCTTCAACCGCATCGCGCGGCGCATCAGCGGCTTCCCCGAGGTGGTCAACATGTACCTGATGTCGGGCAAGTTCGACCTGTTGCTGTTCGTGACCGGCCGCAACCTGCGGGAAGTGGCCTCGTTCGTCAGCGAACGGCTGGCGACGCTCGACGGCGTGCTCTCGACGGGCACGCATTTCATGCTCAAGACCTACAAGCAAGACGGCGTGCTGATGGACGGCGACCGGGCGGACGACCGCCTCCAGGTCAGCCCGTAGGCCCCGCCGCAGGAGTCTTCCCATGAATGGCACGAGCAGAGTCGCGGCGCACGTCAAGGCGCTCCCGTTTTCCGGCATCCGCAAGTTCTTCGACATCGTCGCGTCCCGCAAGGACGTGATCTCGCTCGGCGTGGGCGAGCCGGACTTCGACACGCCCTGGACGGTGCGCGAGGCGGCCGTCTTCTCGCTGGAGCGCGGCGCGACGCACTACACGTCGAACCGCGGCGATCCCGCGCTGCGGCAGGCCATCGCCCGCTACGTCGCGCGGCAGTTCGGCGCGGACTACGACTGGGAGAAGGAAATCCTCGTCACCGTCGGCGTCAGCGAAGCCATCGACGTCGCCCTGCGCACGATCCTCAATCCCGGCGACGAGGTGCTCTACCACGAGCCCTGCTTCGTCAGCTACCGCCCCAGCATCATCCTCGCCGGCGGCGTGCCCGTCTGCGTCGAAACGCGCCGCGAGGACCAGTTCCGCCTCACCCGCGCCATGCTGGAAAAGGCCGTCACGCCCAAGACCCGCGTACTGATGCTCAACTTCCCCTGCAACCCCACCGGCGCCGTGCTGGGCCCAAAAGACGTCGAAGACATCGCCGACTTCTGCCAAAAACACGACCTGCTGCTGCTGTCGGACGAGATCTACGCGGAGCTGACCTACGACTCCAAGCACGTCAGCTTCGTTTCGATCCCCGGCATGAAGGACCGCACGATCTTCCTGCACGGCATGTCGAAGGCCTGGGCCATGACCGGCTTCCGCATCGGCTACGCCTGCGCGCCGGAAGAGATTTCCGAGAACATGATGAAGCTGCACCAGTACGCCATCATGAGCGCCCCCACCACCGGCCAGAAGGCCGCGGCCGAGGCGCTGGAGCGCGGCGACGCCGCGGTGGCCGAAATGGTGGCCGAATACAACCGGCGCCGCAACTACCTGATCGCGGCGTTCGCGGACATGGGCATCTCCTGCCACACGCCCGCCGGCGCGTTCTACGCCTTCCCCTACGTCGGCGACCTCGGCATTTCCGCGGAAGATTTCGCGCTGCGCTTCCTCGAGGAAAAGAGCGTGGCCGTGGTGCCCGGCGACGCGTTCGGCGCGTCCGGCGCGGGCTTCCTGCGCTGCGCCTACGCAACCAGCATGGACAACATCCGCGAAGCCATGCGCCGCATGGCCGAATTCGTCGCGGAAATCCGCGCGGAGAAGAAATAATCGTTCGCGATGCTCCGACGGATCCGACGGATCAGGCCAATCCGTCCGATCCGCTTTACGGCCGCCAGAGATACAGCCGGCGCGGCGCGGCGGCGCCGCGCCACAGCGCCCGCAGGTCGGGCAGCCGCGGATGCGCCCCCAGCAGCGACTCGAGGAACGACTTCTGGGTCTGGTAGGTCACCACGTGGAGATCGTCCGTGCCCAGCAGCCCGGCCATTTCGGCGAACGCCTCGTCCCAGTAGCCGATGGCGTCGATCAGCTTGCGCTTCAGCGCCTCTTCGGCGGTGAAGATCCGGCCGTCGGCCAGCGGGCGCACCGCGTCCGCCTTCAGCCCCCGGCCTTGCGCGACCAACCCCACGAACCGCGCGTGCAGGACGTCGATCGATTCCTGCAAGAGCGCGATCTGTTCGGGATCCACCGGCCGGAACGGATTGAGCAGGTCCTTGTTCTTGCCGGACTTGATCGTCGTGTCCGTCACGCCGATTTTTTCGCCGAGCCCGTGGACGTTGAGGGTCTGCAGGATCACGCCGATCGAGCCGACCAGCGCCGTGGGCTGCGCGACGATCCGGTCCGCCGGCACCGACACGTAGTAGCCGCCCGACGCCGCCAGGTCGTGGACCAGCACCACGATCTTTCGGTCGGCCCGGCTCTCCTTGAAGAGGGTCAGCTCGCGGTGGATTTCGTCGGCCGCAGTGACCTCGCCGCCGGGCGAATCCACCTCGAACAGGAGGCCGGCGACCTCGTCGTCCTGCCGGGCGGCGCGGATCTGGCGCAGGCACTCCTCGACGGGATCGGCCGTGCCGAGCCAGCCCACGTCCAGCTCGCGCGTCATCACGCCCATGAAGGCGATGCGCACGACCTTGGCGGTGCCCGCGCCGTAGGAATGCGTTTCGGAATAGTCCGGAAATTCGTCCTCCCCGCCGCCGCCGCGCGGCGCGGCCGGCGCCCGGCCCGCCAGCAGGCCAACGGCCGTCAGGTTGAGCATCAAACTGACGCCCAGCGCGACGACCAACACGAAAAAGACGATCCAAAAGGCTCCGGCGCGGCCGGAACGGGCGGAAGCAGAAGACATGCGCACCTCGCGTTTCATGGGTGGTCCGCACCGTAGCATCCCGCGCCGCCGCGGGCAAAGCCAAAAGGGCCGCCGCCGCGGGGTTTTCCCTTTGCGCCGTCCGGCCGCTTGTCCTAGGATTTGAAAACGGGCCCGTGCGCCCGCAGGAGAAACCGATGAAAACGATCGCGCAAGGACTGGCCGTCTGGTTGGCCGCGGCGGCGCTGGCGCCGGCCGAAACGGCCGTCCCGGCGGAGACGCCGGCCGGGCGCTCGTTCGGTCTCGGCGTCCACCTGGCGTATTGGGACCTGGCGCAGCTGGACGGCCTCGGCCTCGACGGCAACCTCGGCGCGGGCGTCGTCGGTCACATTCCGCTGAGCGCGCATTTCGCGGCCGAACTGCGGATGTCCGGCTTCGCTGCCGGCGAGAAGCGGAACATCGAAACCGAGGACGGCCAGCGCTACGAGAACAACGTGACCATCGTTTCATTGCCGCTGGAGGCGAACCTCCTGCTGGAAATGCCCCTTGGCCGGACCTTCGTCCTCTACGGCGGCCCCGGCGTCGGCTACTACCTCTTCGACGGGCAGAGCAACACCGACCAGGGCGACAAAACCATCGTCTACGACATCGAAGTCGACGACGAAATCGGCGGCTATCTGCTGGCCGGCCTGCGCGCGCAGCTCCGGCCCCATGTCGGCCTCTATCTGGAGGGCCAATACGTCTGGGTCGAAACCCGCATCAAGAAAGCGGCCGAAGTCCGCCGCGAAATCGGCATCGACTGGGTCGCGCAGGAACTGGATTTCAGCGGGTTCGCGCTCCACGCGGGCCTGATCTTCACCTTCTGATCCTCAGTCCCGGCCCGTCAGCGGCACGAAACGCACCGGCAGCACCGGGCGGGCGGAAACCTCGCCGCGCGCGTTTTTCCGCACCAACACCAGCTCCTGCGCGCCGCCCTCCACGCCCAGCGGAATCGCCAGCCGGCCGCCGGGCTTGAGCTGCGCGACCAAGGCCGGCGGCACGTGCCGCGCCGCGGCCGCCACGAGAATCGCGTCGAACGGCGCTTCCGCCGCCAGCCCCGCCGAACCGTCTCCGGCATGCACGACGACGTTCGCGACCCCCAGCCGCGCCAAGCGCTCGCGGCAGGTGCGCGCCAGTTCCGGCACGATTTCCACCGTGTGCACGGTTTGCGCCAGCTGGGCCAGCACCGCGGCCTGGTAGCCCGACCCCGCGCCGACCTCCAGCACCCGGGTGGCGGGAGCGAGTTCCAGCAGGTCCGTCATCAGCGCCACGATATAGGGCTGCGAGATGGTCTGGCCGTGGCCGATCGGCAGGGGCACGTCGAGGTAGGCCGAGACCTGTTCGTCCGCCGGCACGAATTCGGGCCGCGGCACCGCCGTCAGGGCGGCCATCGTCCGCGGCGAAAACGCGGCGATCCCCGTGTAGGTGGCGGTGGCCAGCGCTTCCGCCTGGATTTCCTTCAGCAGCCGCGCCAGCCGTTCGTCCACCACTTCTGTCCCCTGTCTCCTGTCCCCTGTCCCCTGACTTCTATTTCTTCGGGGCCTGCAGGATCTGTCCGCCGCCGAGATCGGAGAGCCCCGCCTTTTCGAGGTCGGTCCACAGCGTGCCGGGGCCGGCGTGGATCACGTTGATCGCCAGTTCGTCGGACAGGTTCGCGGCGAAGGTCCAGAGGTTGTAGGCCTCGGCGTCGCCGAAGGCCTTGACCTTCAGCTGCTGGCCGTTGGCGCGTTCGCCTTCCACGAGGCGCACCACTTCCGCGTCCGCCGAGCCCAGGGTCGTGATCCGCTCGGCGTTCACACCGGCGGTCAGCTTCTCGATCTCCGCCGCCTGGCGCAGCGTGTCGCCTTGGATTTCGGCGACTTGTTTTTCCTCGTCGGCCTGGATCAGGGCCTTGATCTTTTCCGTTTCCTGGGCGACCTGTTCGCGGCGCTGGTCGATCAGACTCAGTTCCGTGTTCAGCTCGGCCTGTTTCTTGGCGGTGTTCTGCTTCTCCTGGTTGGTCAGGTCCTGTTCCTGGGCGAGGCTGGCCTGCTGGATCGGGTCGAGGATCTGGCTGGGCACGTTCACGTGCCGGATCAGGGCGGCGTGGATCCGGATCCGCTTCTCCACCAGCGTTTCCGCCAGCGCATCCGTCAGCTCGTTCTGGAACTTCTCGCGGCCTTCGCCCACGATGAAGTCCTTGGCGCCGTAGGCCGAGCCTTTCAGGCGCGACACGGAGAGGATTTGCGGCATGATCACTTTGTCCACCGCCGCCGGCAAATCGCCGTAGGTCCGGAAGATCCACGCCACGTCCTTCGGCAGCAGCTCGAATTCCACGGTCATGTCGAGGCTGATCTCGAATCCGTCGCGCGACGGGAATTCCACGAACTGCTCGAGCACGAACGAGACCGACGGCGCGCCGGCGCCGCTCAATTGCCGCGCCAGTTCATCGCCGTCCCAGGCTTCGGCCTCGGCTTTCTTTTTGGCGCGGCCGGGGCTGGCCACCTTGAGCGGCGCGCCGGCGGGCGCGGGCGCGAGCCGGCCGCCCAGGCGCATGCCCGAACTGGACTCGGAGCGCATGTAGCTCTCGCGCTTGGCTTGCTGCTCCTGCAGCACGTTCTGCTGCAGCGCATCCATCGCCACGTTCTGCGAGGCCATCAGCGACTTCGTGATCACCGCGCCGCCGCCCTTGCCGATGAGCGAGACCTGGTTGACGCCGATTTCCAGCACGTCGACCTTGTATTCGCGCGGATTGACGAAATACAGGCCGGGCTGGAGCACGTCGCTGCGCACGCCCTTTTCGCCCGCCTGGGCGAACGCGTGCAGCGGCGTTTGCCGGCCGGAGAGCGACGTCACCACGCCGTCGTAGCCGACCGGGATGCTGATGGCATCCACGACGTCGATCTGGTAGCCGGCGGGATTCATCCGGTATTTGCCCGGCCCCAGCACGTCCCGCCAGATGCCTTTCTGGCCCTTCTCGGCGAGGAATTCGCCTTCGGGCAGATCCTCGCCCACTTTCGAGGTCACGATGCCCACCTTGCCCGGCGGAATGATCGTCACCGGCCGGACGTCGCGCTCGTAGAGCCACGGATTCAGGAAGTGGCGGCCTTCGCCCAGCACGTCTTCCTGGATGCCCCGCTGGCCTTTCTTCGCCAAAATCTGCCCCGGCGGCAGTTCGGCGCCCGTCTTGGCGGTGATGACCGCCATTTCGTCGGGCTCCACGTAGAACCGGCAAAAGCCCCACTGCCAGATGAACCAGGGCAGACCCAGCACCAGCACGACCAAGACGGCGATTTTCAGGGCGTTTTTCATTGGGCACCCCCTTTCCGGGAAACGGGCGCCATCCATTTGAGCAGCCCGCCGATGCCTTCGGCCTGGTCGCCGCTCAGGATCGCCTCGATTTGCGGCGCGATCTTGCCGTAAAACACGTAGCGCGCCAGCTCGGCGCCCGTGCCGAACGCCTTGACCTGGCTTTCGATCACGGCGGCCTCGGCTTCGTTTTTCATGCGGATGACGCCGCCCTCGGCCCGCGCCCGCAGCAGCTTGGCTTCCGCCTGCGCCTGCGCGGCGGCGTTTTCGAGCTTGGCCACCTCGAGATCCTTGTTTGCGCGCGTCAGGCGCACTTCGCGGCCCTGGTCGGCGGCGATCACCGCGCGGATCCGCTGGGTGTCGGCCTGCACCTTCTCCCGGTTCTGCACGGCGAGCATCTCCTGCTTCACCAGTTCGGCCTCGGACTTGGCCTGTTCGATCTGCTGGCCGTACTTGACGGCGTCCTGCACGGCCACTTCGCGGTCGCGGATGATGCTGGCGATGGCGTCGGGCGGGGTGATGTTGCGGATCAGCACGGACTTGATGTCCACGCCCCAGTTCTTGCACTGGGCGATCAGATGGGTCTCCAGGTTGTCCTGGAACTTCTGGCGCGTCGTGCCGGCGATGTAGTTCTTGGCGGGGTTCTTGCTGCCTTCGATGCGGCTGAATCCGCGCGCCTTCGGCAGGACGATCTTCTTGAGGATGTCGTCCATGTCGCCGACCTGGTGGGTCAGCTGCGCGGCCTGGTCGCGCATCAGGGCGTATTCGATCGTGCCTTCGACGTTCACGGTGAACCCGTCCAGCGTCAGGAAGCTGATGGCGTCCTCGCCGCTCAGCTCGAAGCGCTGGCTTTGCAGGTTCACTTCCGTCACGACGACCATGTAGGGATTGAGGTAGTAGGTGCCCGCGTCGAGGATGCCGGGCAGCACGCCTTTCAGGCCTTCCTGCACGAGGAACGTGTTGCGGGCCTCCTCGGGCAGATCGTCCGTCAGCACGTCCTTCCCGACCAGCGAGGTCATCACCCCGCCGAACCCCGGCCGGATCGTGATGGCGTCGAAGAACTGCACCCCGTAGGCATAGGGATTGACCCGGTGCTTGCCGGGACCCAGCACCTTCGCGACGATGCCCTTGCAGCCCTCCGGCGCGAGGATCTGCCCGCCGGGCAGGTCCTGGCCGTAGAGCCGCGTCAGCACGCCCAGCTTGCCGGCCGGAATGTCGGTGATCTTCCGGATCTCCCAGTCCCACGAATACGGGTTCTTGAACCAGCGGCCTTCCGCGAGCACGTCGAGCCGGATGCCCTTCTGGCCGTCTTCCAACGCGAGAATCTGGCCCGAGGGCAGATCCGCGCCCGTCTTGCGGATCAACACCGCGATCTCGCCCGGCCCCGGCTCGATGCGCCAGAAGAACCAGAACCAGATCGGCAGGAACAGCGCCGCGACCAAAATGCCCAGCGGCACGGCCAGCGCGCCCAGGCTCGGCCCCAGGCGGGGACCGGCCGACCGGTCGCGGCGGGACTCGCGGGCGCTCGCCGGAAACGACGGCGGAATGAAATCGGACTCGTCCATGGTACGTCCTCCTCGGAGCCCCGCGCCACGCGGCGCCCACGCCGGACACCCTACCCGTTCGCCGGGCGCGGGGAAATCCCTAATTTTTGCGGTCCGCGCGATTCGGCCCGCGCTTGACTTGCGGGCGCCGGTTTTGCTACCACAGGCGGCCTTATGGGACAGCAATTGAGAAAACGAGTGAAGCGCAAAGCCCGCGATCGCCGCGTCAAGCGGCTCAAGGCGAGCGCCCGGCTCGCCAAAAAGGCCACGGCCTGATTCCGGGCCGGACCGCGTCCGCACCGTCGGACAACCGCATGGACCCGCCGGCGCCTTTCGGTCGCGGCGGGTTTCTGCGTGAAATGAACGTTGGGAACGTCTGAGGCCGCGACATGATCGTCTTTCTGGATGGCGTGCTGGAAGAAAAAGAACCGACCCGCGTGGTCGTGAACGTCGGCGGCGTCGGCTACGAGGCCGCCATTCCCCTGAGCAGCTACGACCGCTTGCCGGCCCCCGGCCAGCGCGTCCGCTTGCTGACGGTGCCCGTCGTCCGCGAAGACGCCCATCTGCTTTTCGGCTTCATGTCGGCCGACGAACGCGAGCTGTTCGGATTGCTGACGTCCGTCAACGGCATCGGACCCAAGCTGGGACTGGCCGTGCTTTCCGGCCTGTCCGTCCGCGACCTCAAGGCGGCCATCGCCGCCGGCGACGTCAAGCGCCTCAGCGGCATTTCCGGCATCGGCAAGAAGACCGCCGAGCGCCTCGTGCTCGAAATGCGCGACAAGCTCGGCAAGGGCGAAATGGCCGAAGCCCTGACCGCGGGCCACGCCCCCGGTCCCGCCGACGCCAAGCTGCGCGACGCCTATCTCGCGCTCGTCTCCCTCGGCTACAAGCCCGCCGACGCCCAGCGCATGGTCAGGGACGTCTCCGCGCAGGTGACTCCGGACTCTTCCCTCGAAGACGTCCTCCGCAAGGTCCTCTCGGGTCGCAAATAGATGCCCCATTCCTTCGACGCCCGCGCCCGGACCTGGGACGACGATCCGCGCCGCCGGCATCTCGCCGAAAGCATTTCCGCCGCGCTGGAACGGGCCGTGCCGCTGCGGAAGGACATGGCCGCGCTCGACTACGGCGCCGGCACGGGCCTGTTGACCCTGGCTCTCGCCGCGCGCGTCCGCCGCGTGCTCGCCGTCGATGCTTCCGCGGGCATGCTTGCCGTCCTCGCCCAGAAAGCCCGCGCCGGCAACGTCGCGAACGTCGAAATCTTGCGCGCCGATTTCGCGCACGACCCCCTCCCCGCCGGCCCGTTCGACCTCGTCGCCTCGGCCATGACGCTGCACCACGTCGCCGACGTCGCGGACCTGCTGCGGAAATTCCACGCGCTGCTGGCGCCCGGCGGCCACGTGGCGCTGGCCGATCTCGACGCGGAAGACGGCACGTTCCACGGTACCAACGCGCCCGGCGTGCACCATCTGGGCTTCGCGCGCACCGAATTCGCGGCGCAGCTGGAAGCCGCGGGATTCGCCGACGTCCGGATCGCCGACGCCGTGCGCAACGAGAAGAACGGGCGCGCCTATACGGTCTTCCTGGCCGCCGCGCGCAAGCCCTGACGCCGCGCGCGGCTATTCCGCCGGCGGCGCCGGCAACAGATCGGGCGTGCGCGGTTCGACGGGTTCCAGTTCGACGGCCTCCCCGGTCCGCCGCATCCGGTAGAGGATGGCTTTGTCCTGGTCGCGGACGTAGCGGTAGAGGTAGGCGGCGCGGCCGGGATGCCGCCGCAGCAGGTCGGCGTTCCGTTCGCGCAGGTTCCGCACGTAGAGCACGTCGCCCCGCAGATCCAGTTCGTTGCGCATGAATCCGGTGGCGTAGAAATCGTTGTCGTCGTCCGCCTCGCTCCGGTCGAGGCCCACGGCGTCCATGAAGACGACGGCGTTCGCGATGCCGTAATCCCGGACGACGCGCGGCAGGACGCTTTCGACGTCGTAGTAGTCCGCGTCGTACGCGCGGAAATGGGCCGGCAGGCTGACGGCGAGGAACAGCGTGCCCGAAACCGCCAGAAACGCGGGCAACCGCGCCAAGGCGGGCCGGTTCGCGGTCGATTCCCGCAGCGCGAACAGGCCGCGCGCGGCCAGGACGAACAGATAGGGCGTCGCCGCGGACACGTAGCGCGCCGGAAATTCGACCTCGTAGTACCAAAAGCACGCGAAGGTCCCCAGCAGCGCCGGCAGCGGCAGCAGCAGCAGCCATTCCTTCGTCCGCGCGCGGCCCAGCAGGAACGGCAGCAAGACCACGAACAGCGCGGGCACCGGCCAGCCCAACAGGTGGTCGTTCAGCGCCCGCAGGCGCAGCCCGGTGTGTTCCAGCCCGGTCGCGGGCGTGTGCGCCTTGTACGACGTCAGCTGCACGAAGCCGAACTGGCCGCGCGAACCCATGCCGATTTCGTGGCCGGGCGTCGCCCAATCGCCGGTCGTGGCCTGCTGGAATGCGAACGTCGCGCCGATGGCCAGCCCCGCCGCGACCAAGCCGGCGACGATCCCGCCCCGGCAACGGTCCAGCCGCTTGGCCGGAAACAGGAACGCCAGCGCGAACAGCGCGCCCAGCACCGCCGCGTCCAGCGGCCGGCACAGCAGCGCGACGCCCCACGCCAGCCCCGCCGCCCCGCCCCAAAGCCAGCGCCCCGTCGCCCACAGCTTGCGCAAGGCCAGCAGCGCCAGGCACAGGCACAGCGCCGTCGGGACGTTCGACAGATGCAGGCCGGAGAGCACCAGCAGGAACGGCGAGGGCAGCGCCAGCAGCGCCGCCGCGCGCCCGACGCGGCCGTTGTACAAGTCGCGGCCCAATTCCGCGATCGCCACGACTAGCCCCGCGCCGAGCAGCGGATTGACCAGCCACGGCAACCCCAGCCAGACGCCCGGCACCAGCAGCGCCGGCCAGCCCGGCGGATACATGCCGCACCAGTGGGCGAAGCCTTGCCGGTGGCCCAGGATGCCGAACGCCCAGCAGAAGTCTGCATCCGCCGGCAACGGCAGCGTCAGCGCGCCGCGCGCGAAAATCTTGGCCTGGAACAGCGACGCCAGCCCATCGTCGATCCGCGGGATTCCCTTGAAAACGAATCCCGCCACGCCCGCATAGGCCAGGAAAGCGACGGCGAAGATTCCGAAGTTGAAGCGCGCGCGCGGCACGGAGCAAACCCAACCGAAGCCCCGTTCCAGCCCGGCGCGGGACCGCGCGAACCCCACCGCCGCCGCGGACGCCAGCACGACGGCCGCCGTCCAGCCCGGAAATTCCCCGACGGCGGAATGCGCCGGCCCGCCCGGCCCCGAGAGAGCCAGGACCGCCAGCAGCAGGCCCGCGCCCACGCTCCACCAATTCGTCTTGTTCATGCGCTAAATTTCCAAATGGATTGAACCGTCTTCTCTAGCCGGAAGCGGAACGAAAAGCGAATCCAAATTCCCGGCTTGACCCCGGCTCCTCCGCGCTGGCATCTAGGCAGGATGAATGATTGGTCCCGCCTGTTTCCGTCTTTTCCGGCCTTCTTGGCCGCGGCGGGAATCGCTTTCGAGCTGGCTTGGTTCGCCGCGCGCCGGCGCGGGCATCTCCGGCAGGCCCCCGGCATGGTTTTCGCGGCCTGGGCGCTGCGGCCGTGGACGCTCTGGGCGTTCTTCAATCTGTTCGTCCGCTGGCGCTGGGACGCCGGGTTCAACGAACGCCGCACGTTTCCGTTCTATGCGCTGCCGTGGCAGCCCGAGGAAACCTTCGCGGAAGCCTGGGTCCGGATCGCGCACGCACCGGGCCTCCCGTGGCTCGGCGTGGCGCTGCTTCTGCTGGCGGCGCTGGGCGGACTGCTGGTCTGGGTGGTTCGCCGACAGCCCCGCCGTCTTGGCCCCGCGCTGGGCGGGCTGTATCTTCTGGCCATCGCGCTGCATCTCGCTCTCGCGTGTTTGCCGGACGGCGCGCGCGACGAACCCGGCCGCCCCGGTTCGCTGCGCGCAGCCTGGAACAACGTGCAGTCCACCATGCTGTATGCGCAGCCGATCATTAAAGACAGCCGCGACTATGTTTGCCGCTTCCAGGAACTCCAGCCCCAGCTGCGGCGCACCATCCACGGCTTGTCGCATCCGCCGGGCGCCTCGCTGGCGCTGCGGTGGATCGGCCAGGCCGCCGGCGTGCGGAGCCGGGACATCCGCGATCCCGGCAACCGCCTGCGCTACACGATCGGCCTGGTCGCGTTCGGCGCGCTCAACGTCTTCGTCCTGTTCGCGCTGGGCCGCGCGCTGTTCGATGCGCGCGCGGGGTTCCTCGCGGCGACGCTGTGGGCCACCGCCCCGGCCGTCGCCGCCTACGCTCCGTTCGCGCAGGACGCGACCTATGCCGTGTTCTTCAATCTGGCGCTGTGGCTCGGCTGGCAAACCGCCACCGCGGACCGGCGGCCGCTCGTCTGGGGCGTTTGGCTCGGACTGGATTTCTTCGCGCTGATCCTGCTGAACTACAGCTGGGTTCTCGCGACGAGCATCTTCGCGCTGTTCGCCCTCGCCGTCGGCTGGCGCCGCCGCTGGGCGCTCCGCGACGTCGCCGCGCGGCTCGTCTGGCCACTGGCCGTCATGACGGTGGTGGCCGCCGCGTTCCTCGCCGCCCATCGGCTCGATTATTGGGCCATCTACCAATACGCCAGCCAGTACGTGAAGCAGTGGTACCCTTTCACCGGCCCCTATCAGTGGATGCTGGCGCTGCTCGGCGGGCAGCTCGATCTATGGCTCCTGCTGGGGTCCGTCGCGTGCTCGGCGGTCGTCGCCGCGCTGGCGGGCTTGCGGCGGGCGGATTTCGCCGCGCCGCGCACGATCTATCTGTTCATCACGTTCGGAATTTTCGCGCTGCCGCTGCTGTTCGGCCCCAACTGCCTGAAGATGGAAGCCGCGCGCTGCTGGATCTGGGTGGCCAGCCTGCCGCTGGCGTTCGCGGCGGACCGGCTGCTCCGCGCGCCGCGCCTGTTCGCCTACGGCGCGCCCGCCGTCTCCGCGCTGACCTATGCCGGGCTGCGGCTGTTCCTCGACTTCGCCGCGTAGCGCATGGGTTGTCGTCCGTTCTGTCCGGCACGAGGTCGTGCCGGCTCCAAACAGCCGTGGATGTCCGTCCTTGGAGCCCCCGACGACCCCGTCGGGGGAATGCGCGCCTAGAGCCCGCTCGGCGCCACGCCGGAGACGGGATATTCCAGTCCGGCCGGCGGCAGGATCCACGGCGAAATCGCGCGGCGGAACGAAGGAATGCGCACGTAGAGCAGCACCGCGCAGGCCAGGAAGGCCACCCCCACCAGCACCATCAGCTTCTTTTGCCGGAACAGGCGCTCCGGATGCTGCACCGGGCTGTCGGGCTTGAAACCCAGATGGATGTAGTAGGCCATCGCCAGCGCCACCAGCGGCGTCGCCAGCACCATTTCGACGTGGTAGCGCGCCATGAAAAATCCCGCCAGCAGCCCGAACAGCGCGCCGTAGAAGAAAATGCTCTCCTGCAGCCGCTCCTCCGTGTAGTAGCCGAACGATTTGCGGTAGTTCGCGGCCTGGCCCGATTCCCGGATGTGCCGGAACTCCGCGAACCGCTTCATCCCCATCAGGAACGCGCCGAACATCCAGTAGGCCAGCAGAATCGAAAACGGCGGCGGCACGGCTTGCCCCGCGGCGAACCAGCCGATGCACAGCCGGATCGGATTGTTGACCGACTCGCAGACCACGTCCACGTAGGGCACGTCCTTCAACCGCACCGGCGGCACGTTGTAGACCATCCCCGAAATCCAAAACGCCACCATCGTCCAGCCCAGCGGCCGCATCAAATAAAAGGCCAAGGCGAACCCCAGCGCCGCCAGCACCAGCCACTCCGCATAGGCGATCGGCAGGCTCACCTGCCCGCTCGCCACCGGCCGGTTTTTCTTTTCGGGGTGGAACCGGTCTTTCGGCGCGTCGAGGATCTCGTTGAGCACGTAATTGCTCGACGCCACCAGGCAGGCGCAGACGATGGCCAGCGCCACCCGCCCGAGCGTCGCCGCCGTCGGCCAGCCCGGGATGTACAAAAACGCCAGCAGGATGCCGGGCACGATGAAGACGTGGTTCGCCCAGTATTCCGGGCGCGCGATGCGGACGTACGGACGGATGCTCATAAGGGGGCATTTTAGCAGAACCGCCCGCCGCCGGGACAGTTTTTTCGCGGCGCGCAAACGTGGACGCCGGAGGAAAGTTCGGCTATGTTGCGACTTCCATGCTGCGGCCACTCCATTTCGTTTGCCTCTTGCTGCTGGCTCCGCTCTGCGCCGGTGCGACCCGGCCCAAATGGGCGACCTTCACGGTCGCCTCGGCCAATCTCTCCGACAATACGACCCAGGCCTACGACGATCCCGGCATCCGCATCCTGCAAGCCCTCCAGCCCGACGTGCTCGCCATCCAGGAATTCAACTATCGGCTCGGCACCTCGCAGGATCTCGTCCGGCGCCTGTTCGGTCCGGACTGGCATTTCGCGCGCGAAAAAGGCGGCGCCCGCCTGCCCAACGGCGTCGTCAGCCGCTATCCCATCGTCGCGCACGGGCAGTGGGAAGACCCCTACGTCGGCAACCGCAGCTTGTTCTGGGCCACCGTGCAGATTCCCGGCCCCAAGCCCCTGCACGTCGTCAGCGTCCATCTCGTGCAGAACCGGGCCGAGCGGCGCATTCCCGAAGCCCGCCATCTCCTGCAACTCATCCGCAAGCAGTTCCCGGAAGACGACTACGTCGTGCTCTGCGGCGACCTCAACGTCAACACCCGCGATTCGGAAGCACTGGCCGAACTGACGAAATGGTTCGACGATTCCGCCCAACCGGCCGACCAGGAAGGCAATCCGAACACCAACGCCAAGCGCAACCGGCCCTACGACTACGTTCTGCCCAATCCCGCCCTCGCCCCGACCCACGCCGCCACCGTGCTGGCCGACCAGAAGTTCCCCGGCGGCCTCGTGTTCGATTCGCGCCTCTGGAATCCCCTGCCCCCGCCGGTCGAATGGGAAGACACCGTCCGCGACCTGCAGCATCTGCCCGTCCTGAAAACCTTCCGCGTCCCGTTGGCGGAGTGAGCCCGATGCCCCCCCCGAACCCGCGCATTTCATGGCTTCCGGCGGCGCGCGCGCTGCTGGCCGGCGCTGCGCTGGCCGCCTTGGCCGCCTGTGCCCGGCCGCTGGCGGAGCCCATTCCGGTCCTGATGTACCACCACGTCGCGCCGGATCCGGGGCGCGACGTCTGGACGGTCGCCACCGACGAATTCCGCCGGCAAATCGCCGCGCTCAAGGCCGCCGGCTATGAAACCGTCCTGCCCGGCGAATTGCGCGCGGGCGGCGCCCGGCCGCTCAAACCCCTCGTCATCACGTTCGACGACGGCTTGCTCAGCACGCTGACCGAGGCCGAGCCCATCCTGCGCGCCGCGGGCTTCCGGGCCATCTGCTACCTCATCACGGGCTCCGTCGCCGACACGCCGGCGGAACGGATGAAGTACGGCACCTACGATTGCCTGACCTGGGAAGACGTGCGCGCCATGCAATCGCGCGGCACGTTCGCGTTCGGCATCCACTCCCACTCGCACGCCGGCCAACCCGACCGCATCGCGCAGGAAGCGGCGGAATGCCGGCGGATTTTCCGCGACAAAACCGGCGTCGCCACGCGCGATTTCTGCTATCCGTACGGCGCCGCGCCCAACCATCTCGTGCAGGCCGTCGCCGCGGCCGGCTACCGCACCGCCATGGTTTGCGCCGACCGCCTGTTCGTGCCGGGCCTCGGCGCGGATTGGCTGCGCATCCCGCGCGTGTCCGTCTACGGCGGACGTCACGACTTTTCCGCGACGCCTCCGGCCCGCGCGGAATCCGGCGCCATCGCGGCCGACGTCCGCAACGCCGGA
Organism: Spartobacteria bacterium; assembly: GCA_009930415.1. Classification (GTDB taxonomy): domain Bacteria; phylum Verrucomicrobiota; class Kiritimatiellia; order CAIQIC01; family Lenti-01; genus Lenti-01. The sequence continues at coordinate 15,539 of RZYG01000012.1, forward strand.
GTCCCGCTGCCCGTGCGCGGCGTCCTGCGCGATTCCGCCACCGGCCGCGCCTGGAACCTGCAGCCGCCCGACCGCCTCGGACCGGAGCTGCAAACCTGGCGCTGGACCGATCTTCCCGCCGATCTCGACCCCGCGGCCTTGCAGGTCGAAATCTGGGAACAAAACGGCCTGTTCCGCTATTTTCCCTGAAAACCGCGGCCCCGCATTTCCGCATTGCGCCGCGGCTTCGTTCCGCCTACCGTCGCAGGCGTGAACCGGGTGTCCGTCCATCGCTTCGCCTTCCGCCTGCTGCTGGGGCTGCTGCTGCTGTCCGGCCTCCTGCTGCGCTATGCCGGGTTGCACGAACCCGTCCAGTTCCATCCGGATGAACGGAACATCGCCCGCTGGATGGACCGGATGCAAGCCACCGGATCGCTGCGCCCCCAGACCTATGCCGGGGGTTTTTTCGTGCTGGCGGATGCCGCGCGCACGGCGACGCAAGCGGTCGTCCAGCACGTCGGCCACCGCTGGGCCTACTTCATCGGCACGGCCGACCGACCTGTCGCGCCGCCGCTGGATCCCGTGGTTTTCGGCCGCCATTTCAACGTCTGGCTCGGCACCCTGTGCATCCTGCTGGCTGCCGCGCTGGCGCGGCGCGTCGCCCGCTCGCGGGCCGCCGCCCTCGTCGCCGCCGCGCTCATGGCCTTCGCCGCCTTCCCCATCGAGCACGCCCATTACCTGGAAAGCGACATGGCCATGCTGGCCACCGTGCTTCTGGCGTTGTGGACCCTGGCCCGGTTTCTCGCCACGCGGCGGATGCGCGATTGGGTTCCGGCCGCCCTCCTGGCCGGTTTCGCCGCCGGCACCAAGTTCCCCTTGACCGTTTTGGTCCTGCCGCTCGCCGCTTCGATGCGTGCGCCGCCAGACCATCCGCGGCCCGTCCGCCGCATCGCCCTGCTGCTGGCACTGGGAGCCGCGGGCGTGCTGCTCGGATTCGTCGCCGCCACGCCGGACGCGCTCCACCTGCAGGAGTTCCGCGCCGGATTGGCCAAGGCCGGCGCCGCCGTCTTCGCCGAAACCGCGGAAATCCTCGGTCCGGCCGCCGGCGAGCCCTGCGCGCGCCAACACATGAACGCCGCGAATCTGGCGCGCTTCGCCGGCACGCTCCGGCCGGGTTGGCTCCTGCTGGCGGCCGCCGGCCTGCCGCTGTGTTTCGCGCGCCGCTTCCGGAACTCGTGGCCCGTCGCGATTCTGTTCCCCGGCGCTTTGTCGGCCTACGTCGTGTTCCTCGCCCCGTGGTCGCGCTCGCAGGAATTCATGGCGCTGCTGCCGAATCTGGCGCTGTGGGCGGCGCTGCCCGTGGCCGCGCTGTGGCGGTTCCGCGCCCGCGCGGCCAAAGCCGTAGCGCTCGTTCTCGCCGCCGCCGCCGTTGGGCCCGTCGCGCAAACCGGCGTCGCGGTTTCGTCGCAATTCGCGTGGGAAGATACCCGTCGCCTCGCCAACCGCGCGCTGGCCATTTGTTTCCCGCCGGACCAACCGTTGGCCGCGGAACTCTACGCCGCCCCGGCCGAAGCGGGATTGACCCCCCGCGTCTGGCCCATGTCCGAATACGCGGTCGAAGCCGACCGCCTGCGCAACCGCCCCGCCGCCCCGGATTATCTCCTCCTCAACGCCGATTTTTTCAGCCGCGGCCTGCGCGACCCGCGCACGCTCGCCTATTTCCCGCCGTATGCGGAAAACAAAGCCAAACTGCGGACCGAAGGCCAACGCCTCGCCGCCTGGGGTGCGCTGGATTCCCCGGCGCCGCAGCCCTATTTCCGCGCCCCGCGCATCGAACTGTGGCACCGGAACGCCGGCGCGCTTCCCGCCGACGCCGACCTCGGCGTGGAATTACCGCGCCCGACTCTCGTCGGAGACGAAGGCCGCACCTCGTTTTTCCGGGATGACCTGCGCGCCGGCCCGCGCCGCGCCGTGCAGATAGACAAACACGCGCGCAAGATCGCCCTCGGCGGCCCCGGCGATTTCAAAGACCCCGTCTTCCTCGTCTTCCGCACCCACGAACGCGCCGCCGCCGTCCGCGTCGACGGGTTCGGCCGCTCCGCGCGCCTGGCGCTCGGACCCCACGATTCCGGCGCCGTTGCGCTGCAACGGCCCTGGTGGAAACCGCGCTGGGCGCGCTACGAGCGCGTCGTCGTCCGGGCCGAAGGCGGCGACCCCACGCTCACCTACCTGCCCTGCTACCTGCGCGTGGCGTTCAGTCCCCGCGAAGCCGCCGCCGTGCTGCTCGACGACGGCCACGCGGATCAAGCCGTCGCGCTCCTGCGCGCCCACGGCGCGCTCGCGGAAGCCGGAATTTTCTGGCAGGCCTTGGCCCGCGACCCCGCCGCGGCCGAGGCCGCACGCGCCCGACTGGCGCAGTGGGACGCCTGGCTCGCCCACGATGAACCCGAACCGCCGCCCGCCAGTTCCGACGGCCTTCCGCTCGCGATCTGGCAGGATTTCGCCCGCATCCGCCTGGCGGCACTCGGCGCCCCGCTGCGCGTGCCGCTCATCCCGACCGGGCCCGGTCGGCACCGCTCGGCCGTTTGGGCGCAGATCCTGCCGGTGCCCGGCGCGCCCCAGCGGTTTGAGCTGCGGCTGAATCGCGACGCCGATTTCCACGGCCGCACCAATTTCTCCGGTCGACTGGTCTTCGAATCCGGCGCAGCGACGTCGTTGGACCAATGCGATTTTTCGGCCGTGCCCGACCTGCATGCGCCGCCGCAGCGCTGGGTCTTCGCCGCTTCCAACTTCCCGCGCCAAGTGGACTGCGCTTTCCGCGCCGTTTCCGGCGGCACCGTCCTGCTGGAAGACGCCACGTTCCTCTGGAATTGGCGCGACATGCTGGCGGTACGCGCCGACCAGCTCCGCCGAGCCCTCGCCGAACCGTTCGCACCTGACGCGGTCCGCTACGGCGATTGGCTGGCCTTGCGCGAGTGCCGCCGCGTAAACGGCCACGTCGACCTGACCTTCGCCGCGCTCCAGGATTTCGTGCCCCCGCTGGCGGCCCAGCTCCACGTTTTCCGGCGCGGCAAATGGCGCCCGCTCGAAGCCGTCCCGTTCGGCGGCTCCGGCGCCCCATGGCGCCGCAGCGAAGGCAAAACCGTGCGCATCCCGCTGCCCGGCGACATCCCCCCCGACCGCATCGGTATCGCGATCCAGACCGACGTCCGCTACCACCCCGCCTTGCTGCCCATGGTCGGCGCCCCCCGCCGCCGCCCCTTCCCCACCCTTTCCGAAATCCAAGCCCCGCCCTGATCAAATCCCCAGGAAGCGCTGCGTTCAATCCGCCCCCGATTCGCAGCCCCCCCCCATCCGCTCTTTGCATTTATTATAATACATGCAAGTAGAAGCCAACATCCGCGCGCCTTCCATCCAAACCTTGCCAAACCAAAAATTGCATGTATTATAATAACTGCAAGCTGATGAACCGCGTGAAATGGAGCCTGAGATGCAGATGCAATCGTTGAACCCCACCTTGTGGCGCACCTGCCGCGTATTGGCCGGGACCACGCGCTGGAAACTCTTGCGCAGCCTGTTGGAAAATCCGGACCACGACGTGTCCAGCCTGGCCCGGTTGGCCGGCATCGGCGAATCGGCCGCCAGCCAAGACCTGCGGCGGCTGCAGTCGCGCGGCCTGTTGCGGCGTCACCAGGCGGGCGTCCATGTTTTGTTTCGGCCCCTCCCCGATCCGCAGGTCGCGACCGCGGCGCCGCTGCTCAAAGCCGTTCAGGTCTCGGTCGCCCGCCATCCACCTGAACAGGATGCGGACGCCTGCCGCTTGGCACAGGGCTTGGCCCACGAGCGCCGGATTGAAATCGCGCGCGTCTTGTTGCGACGAGGGCCTCTGCCGCAGACCGCATTGGCGAATGAAACCAACATCCCGCCGGATTCGCTCAGCCGTCATCTCCGGCGCATGAAGACCTGCGGATGGATCCAAACCCAATCCCGGCGGGTCGCGCTGGTTCCGCCGGCCCATCCCTTGGCGAAAGCGCTGGCCAAGCTCCTCTGAAACGCCCGCAAGCCGCCTTTTTCCCGCATTTCCGTCTTTTCTTTTTCTCATACTTTGGAAAGATCCCCCCGCTTTTCCCATAGCGTGGAAAAACGCAGAACCAGGAGCCCTTCCATGATGACGTCCGCCCAGATCCGCCAGTCGTTCCTCGACTTCTTCGCCTCGAAGGGGCACGAGATCGTGCCTTCGTCGCCCGTCGTGCTGCCGACCGACCCCACCCTCCTCTTCGCCAACGCCGGCATGAACCAGTTCAAGGAAATCTTCCTCGGCGCGCGCAAGTCGTCCTGGAAACGCGTCGCCGACACGCAGAAATGCATCCGCGTCTCCGGCAAGCACAACGACCTCGAGGAAGTCGGCCGCGACACCTACCACCACACCTTCTTCGAAATGCTCGGCAACTGGTCTTTCGGCGACTACTACAAGCGCGAGGCCATTTCCTGGGCCTGGGAATTGCTGACGGACGTCTGGAAACTCCCCAAGAACCGCCTCTGGGTCACCGTCTACAAGACCGACAACGAGGCCGCCGAGATCTGGCGCACCTGCACCGACGTCGATCCGAACCACGTCCTGCGCTTCGGCGAGAAGGACAACTTCTGGGAGATGGGCGAAACCGGCCCCTGCGGCCCGTGCTCGGAAATCCATTTCGACCTCACCCCCAACGGCTGCACGCCGGACATGGTCAATGCCGGCACGCCCCAAGTCATCGAGATCTGGAACAACGTCTTCATGCAGTACAACCGCAAGTCCGACGGCACCCTCGACGACCTGCCGGCCAAGTGCGTGGACACGGGCATGGGCTTCGAGCGCGTCGTCGCCGTCATCCAGGGCAAGACGTCCAACTACGACACCGACGTCTTCATGCCCCTCATCGACGCCGTCTCCCAGCTTTCCGGCAAGCCCTACCTCCAGGACGAAACGGCCGTCGCCATGCGCGTCATCGCCGACCATCTGCGCGCGCTGTCCTTCGCCATCGCCGACGGCGTCATGCCTTCCAACGACGGCCGCGGCTACGTCCTGCGCCGCCTGCTGCGCCGCGCCGCCCGCTACGGCCGCAACATCGGCCTCGTGAAGCCCTTCCTCTGCAAGCTCTTCCCCGTCCTCGAAAAGCAGATGGGCGGCTTCTTCCCCGAACTGACCGCCCGCCGCGAGGAAGTCGTCCGCGCCCTGCGCGCCGAGGAGGAATCTTTCGCCGCCACCCTCGACCGCGGCATCGCCCACTTCGACGAAACCGTCGCCGAGCTGAAGAAAACCGAGACCGCCGTCTTCCCCGGCGAGCAGGCCTTCAAGCTCTACGACACCTACGGTTTCCCCTTCGACCTCACCGTCCTCATGGCCGCCGAAAAGGGCCTCGACGTCGATCAGCCCGCGTTCGACCGCTGCATGGACGAACAGCGCGCCCGCGCCCGCGCCGCGCGCAAGGACGGCTCGGCCGCCGAAAACGATCTCGTCGCCCATTTCGTCGAACAGGGCCTCCAGTCGACGTTCACCGGCTACGTCTCGCTGTCCGAAAACACCGAGATCGTCGCCATCCTCTCCGGCGGAAAATTGGTCGACAGTCTCGCCGAAGGCCAAAGCGGCGAAATCCTGCTGAAGCAGACCCCCTTCTATGCCGAGTCCGGCGGCCAGGTCGGCGATACCGGCGTCATCACCACCTGCCAAGGCGCGCGATTCGAAGTCGCCGACACCCAGAAACCCGCGCAGGGCATCCTGCTCCACAAGGGCAAGCTCGCGCAGGGCGCGCTCGCCAAGGGCGACGCCGTGATCGCGACGGTGGACGAAGCCCGCCGCGCCGCCATCCGCCGCCACCACACCGCCACCCACCTGCTCAATTCCGCGCTGCGCAAGGTGCTCGCCACCGATTCCATCAAACAGGCCGGCTCCTACGTGTCCCCCGACCGCCTGCGCTTCGACTTCACCTGGTTCGAAGCCCTCACCGCCGAGCAGCTCGCCGCCATCGAACGCCTCGTCACCGAGTTCATCGTCGCCAACGCCCCCGTCAAGACCTACGAGATGCCCCTCAAAGACGTGCCCGGCTCCGGCATCATCGCCGTCTTCGACGAGAAATACGGCGACACGGTGCGCGTCGTGGACACCGAAGGCATCTCGCGCGAGCTCTGCGGCGGAACCCACGTTTCCCGCAGCGGCGACATCGGCCCGTTCCGGATCATTGCCGAGACGTCCATCGCCGCCGGCGTGCGCCGCATCGAAGCCCAGACCGGCCTCGTCGCCTGCGACCACACCGCGCAGGAACACGCCATTCTCGCTGCCTTGGCCCAGCGCCTGTCCATCGGCGCCGAAGCCCTGCCCGCGCGCGTCGAAGCCCTTCTCGAGCAAACCCAGAAGTTGGAAAAGGAAATCAAGGCCGCCGCCGAGAAAAACGCCCTCGAGAAAGGCGCGGCGCTGGCCAACCAATTCGCACCGATCGGCGGCATTCCGGTGTTGATCGAATCCGTCGGCGACCTCGCCGCCGACCCCCTGCGCGCGCTGGTCGAAAGCCTGCGCAAGCAGACGCCCGAGAGCGTTATCCTGCTGGCGGCCGTTTCCGACGGCAAGATCACCTTCATCTTGAATGCGGGTCCCGCGGCGCAAGCCAAGGGCATCCACGCTGGCAAGCTCGTCGGCTCCATCGCCAAGATCGCGGGCGGCGGCGGCGGCGGCAAGCCCGACAAGGCCCAGGCCGGCGGCAAGGATCCCGCCAAGCTCCCCGACGCCCTCGCCGCCGCGCGCGAGTGGATCGCCCAGGCGCTCACGTAACCCCGCGGTTTCCCCCTCCGGAATCTGGCGACCAGCCCCCTCAAAGCATTTTCAGCAAGCATTGCGCCAGCGGATGCTCGTTTGCGGCCAACTTCCACGTCTGGCCGATCCACTCGATCCAATTTCCGTTCTGCAGAAATTCCACGTGATGCGACAGCGTTCGCGACGGCATTCGCAGCCGGGATTGCAGCGCTTCAGGCCCGAGCGGCTCTTCCCGCAACACGCGCACGATTTCCAGGCGCTTGGCGTGCCCCAGTCCCATGGCCACCTTCGCCGTTTGGCCGTCGCCTTTTTCGGCAAACCGTTCGCACGTGATCCGCATCGCCAGCAACAACGGCTTGGCCGACGCCACCAACGGATCCGATTCCGGGTAATAGCGGACATGGCGCCCTTCCCGCTCGACCTGCACCAGCCCTCTGGATTGCAGCCGCCGCAACTCCTGAGAGGCTCTCGGCAGGCTGATCGCTTCCGCCTTGGCCAGCTCGAAAACGCACAAGCCGGGGTTGTGAATGATCCGCCGAAACAACCGAATCCGCGTTTGCCCCGACAACACCCGGCACGTCCGCCACAACGTCGGACTCAGCCCTTTAGTTTCCGGTTTCATGATGGCGATGAGTAGTGAAGGATTGCCCCCCTTGTCAAGCGAATCCAAATCCAAATTCAGCACAACAGTCTTAGGTATGGCGATGATTAATTAATCATCCCGGCACCGGCAAATCCGCAAGGGGCATAAGCCCGGGAAAACGCGGAGAACTCCTTATCCCTTGAAGACGAAAAACTTCCGCATGACGTAGTTGATCGCCAGGGAACTGAGGATGTTCGCGCCGAACGCATACGTGGTTTGAACGCCGAAGTGCTTGATCAGCACGCCCATCAGCGTCGTCCCCACCGTCATGCTGACGGCCGACACCGCCAGAAAAAGCAGGAATTCGATCACGACGTGGTGCCGGCCCGGCTTGAACACGAACCAGCGGTTGGCGAGATAGCACACCGTGTTCGACACGAAAAACGCCAGCACGTTCGAGTAGACCGCGTAGCGCGCGCGCAGGTCGGCCACGACTTCCGGCGCGTCCAGCCCGAACAGCTTCACCAAGGGATCTTCCGGCGTCACGCACGGAAACAGCAGGAAGCCCACCAGGAAGAACGTCAGCACGTGCACGGCGGTCGCCAACCCGCCCGCCAGTCCGTACTTCACGAACTGCACGAACGGCGGAGCGTCGTGCGACAGGTAGTGCTCCCAGCGCGCCTTCAGGCCCATGCTACTTCACCCATTCCTTGATTTCGGCGGGCAAGTCTTCGACGGACCGCAGCGTACACTCGATCTCGGTGCCGCCCTCCGTCGGCACCAGCACCTTGTCTCCGGGTTGCTTGCCGGCCAGGGCTTTGGCCATGCGGGTGTTGGAGGAAATGACGTGTTTCTCCGGCTGCTGATCCCATTCGCCCAGGATGTGGAAATGTTCCGCGCGGCCGTCGGGATAATCCAGCGTCACGGTGGAACCGATGCCGGCTACGCCCTTGGGCGCTTCGGAGAAATCCGTCGGCCGCACCTTGGACATCATCGCTTCCAGATCCGCGCGGCGCGCCATGAGCACGCGCTGCATGTCCTTGGCGGCCTTGTATTCGAAGTTTTCGCTCAGGTCGCCGTAGCTGCGCGCCACCGCGATTTCCTTCGAGTTGGCGGGGATGTCGACGTTGATCAGCTTTTCGAGCTGCTCCTGGCGCTCGCGGTAGCTGCGATGGGACGTCACCGATCCGTAGGTCGCGACGGGCTGGGCGTCGGTTTCGCCGGTGATCACGCTCTGCAGGTGCGGGTACAGCTTGAGCACCTTGGCCTGCATCACCTGCCGGTCCAAACCCGGCCAGGCGGACGAGGAATTCAGGCGCTTGAAGAAATCCCGTTGCCGGCCCGGGGTCATGCCGTCGAAAACCCGCCGCAGCCAATCGGCGTCCTCGAACTTCTCGCGCAGCAGCTTCTGCGTTTTGAGCCGGTCGCCCATGTAGTCCTGCTCGAGCTCTTCCACGGCCAACGGCGCGAGGACCGTCGGCGGGGGCAGATCCCATTCTTCCGCCTGCGCGGGGTTCCGCAGGATCCACAGGAGCATTTCCTGCCGGACCAGATGCGTGGCACAGGCTTCGGCGAAAATCTGCCGGCATTCCTCGCCGGCGCCCTGCTTGAGCAGCAGGGCCATGGTTTCCTGCAAGACGCCGAAATGCAGGTGCTTGAGCTGGCCCAAGAGCGCCGCCTGCGTGGCCGCCGGGTCCTGCGCCCAGAGGAACTCCAGCGCCGGGCGCAATTCGCGCGCCGGCAAATCGTGCAGCATGGGGGCCAAGGCCCCGTCCTGCAGGAAATCGCGCGCGGCCGCCGGCCAGTCGCAATCGTCCGCTTGAAGGCCGAGCCGCGCGGCCAGCATGGCGGCCTGCATCTTGAGCCCGGGTTGGCGGCTGGGGGCTCCTTTCAGCACGAACGCCATGCGGTTGGCCAAGATCTGCTTCTGCGGCGGTTGGATCGCTTCCAGGGTCGCCGGACTGTCCGCCAATTCGCGGGCGCGCTCCAGGATCGCCTTCAGGTCGCGTTCAGGCGCCAATTTGTCGAACCACGTCTCGTCGTAGCCGTTCGCGCGATCGAGCAACCGGATCGGATCGGTCCGTTTGGTCGGGATTTCCACCAGCGGATCGGCCTTCAACACCTTGCGCGCGGCATCCCAGAAGCGCTTCCAGTCGGCTTCCGCCACCACGCCGAACGACGTCAGCTTGTCCTGCAGCGCGGAAACCGGCAAGGGGCCGAAACTCGCCAGCGCGGCACGAACGACGTCGGCCGGGGTTTCCGAAACCATTTTCTGAATCGCGTCGCGCTCGCAATGCCAGCGCGCGAGCAGATGCTCGTCGCCGAGCAATTCAAGGGTTTCGGCGGCGACCTTCATGGCGAGGCCGTGCCCGGGCCGTCCGCGGAAATCGATTTCGATTTTCTTGTAGAGCGCGTCCGCCCGGCGGACCACGCCGAAACCCCAGGTGCGGTGCAGGCACAAGGCGCCGTGTTGCAAGCCGTGCAGCAACCGGAAACGCCGGACGCATTCGCGCGCCGCCAATTTCTGCCCGAAGCCCGCTTCCTGGATCAGCGCCAGCAGATGCGGGCTCGATCCGGCGACCACGTCGGCCGCCTTGAGCCAGTCCTTGGGGGTCATCTGGTCGGCCGGCGTGTTTTCCGCCCGCCATTTCAGCAATTCGATGCCCCCGGCGACGTCCCCGGTCTTGGCGAGCGTTTCCTGGGCCATGCCCGCCCATTCGCGGGTCGCGCCCGGCAAGCCGGCGGCCTGCGCGGCGGCCAGGGCCGCAATCCATTCCCCGGCAGCGGCTTTCTCGTTCCCCAGCAGTTCCAGCACGCGGTTTTCAAATTCGTTCTGCCCGACAGCCTCGCTCATGTGACAACCTTCCTCGCAAAATGCGTCCGCAGGAAACCAAAATGCGCCGCCGATTGCAAGCCGCGGTCTTTTTTCTTGCGGAATGCCGACACCGGGGTTAAGGTTCGCCGCCTTCCGGAAAGCCGTGCCGGACACCGGAACCACGCAAGGAAAGGCCAGACATGAAGACGAAGAATCCGAAACTGTTGAAGTGGGTCGAAGAGACCGCCGCCCTTTGCAAGCCCGACGCCATCCATTGGTGCGACGGTTCGCAGGAAGAGAACGACCGTCTTTGCGCGCAGGCCGAAGCCGCCGGCACGTTCATCCGGCTGGATCCCGCCAAACGGCCCAATTCCTTCCTCGTCTTTTCCGACCCGGCCGACGTCGCCCGCGTCGAGGACCGGACGTTCGTATGTCCCACGGATCCCCGCGCGGCCGGTCCCAACAACAACTGGCGCGACCCGGTCGAGCTGAAGGCCACCATGCGCAAGCTCTACGACGGCTGCATGCGCGGCCGCACGATGTACGTCATCCCTTTCAGCATGGGCCCCATCGGCTCGCCCATCGCCCATATCGGCGTCGAGCTGACCGATTCCATCTACGTCGTCGTCAACATGCGCATCATGACGCGCATCGGCGACGCCGTCCTCGCGGCCCTCGGCGACGACGGCGAGTTCGTCGAATGCCTGCATTCCGTCGGCGCGCCGCTGGCGCCCGGCCAAAAGGACGTGCCGTGGCCGTGCAACGCCGAAAACAAGTACATCTCCCACTTCCCCGAAGACCCCTCCATCTGGTCGTTCGGTTCGGGCTACGGCGGCAACGCCCTGCTCGGCAAGAAGTGCTTCGCGCTGCGCATCGCCTCCACGATGGCGCGCCGGCAGGGCTGGATGGCCGAGCACATGCTGATCCTCGGCCTGACGAATCCCGCCGGGCAGAAGATCTACGTCGCGGCGGCGTTTCCAAGCGCCTGCGGCAAGACCAACCTCGCCATGCTGCAGCCCACCCTGCCCGGCTGGAAGGCCGAGTGCGTCGGCGACGACATCTGCTGGATGAAGTTCGACGCCGCCGGCCAGTTGCGCGCCATCAATCCCGAAGCGGGCTTCTTCGGCGTCGCTCCCGGCACGTCGATGAAATCCAACCCCAACGCGATGCGCTCGCTGTACGCCAACTGCATCTACACCAACTGCGCGCTGACCCCCGACAACGACGTGTGGTGGGAGGAAATGACCGACGAGCTGCCGGCGGAGCTGACTTCGTGGAAGCGCGAGCAGTGGACGCCCGCCAGCGGCACCAAGGCCGCCAACCCCAACGCGCGCTACACCGCGCCCGCCCGCCAGTGTCCCGTCATCGATCCGGCCTGGGAAGATCCCGCGGGCGTGCCGATTTCGGCGATCTTGTTCGGCGGCCGCCGCCCCAGCACCGTCCCGCTGTGCTTCGAGGCACCCACCTGGCAGTACGGCACCTTCCTCGGCTCCATCCAGGCCAGCGAAACCACCGCGGCCGCCGCCGGCAACGTCGGCGTCCTGCGCTACGATCCCATGGCCATGCTGCCGTTCTGCGGCTACAACATGGGCGACTACTTCGCCCACTGGCTTTCCATGCCCGACCGCGTCCCCAACGCCCGGATGCCTCGCATCTTCTTCGTCAACTGGTTCCGCAAGACCGCCGACGGCCGCTGGCTCTGGCCCGGCTTCGGCGAGAATGCGCGCGTCCTCAAGTGGATCTTCGAACGCGTCCAGGGCCAGACTCAGGCGGTGGAAAGCCCCATCGGCCTTCTGCCCGCCCCCGGCGCCATCGATCTCGCCGGGCTCGACATCCCCGCGGAAGACATGCAGGAACTGCTGGCCGTCGATGCCGAAGCCTGGCTCAAGGATTTCCCCGCCATCCGCGCCCACTACGCGAAATTCGGCGATGCCATCCCCGCCGCGCTGAACAAGGAGCTCGACGACCTCGAAGCACGCTTGCGGGTGGCCGCGAAGTAGCGCCCCCCCCATCCCTCCGATCCCGGATCCGCAGCCCTTCGGTGGACTGCGGATTCGTTTTGAGGTAGATTCCCCTCGTTCCGTTCCGGACTGAACGGCCATCCCATGAAAAAGAACGTCGTCATTCGCTATTTCGCCCTCGTCGGAGCCCGGCGCGGCACGCAGACCGAGCCTTACGAAACCGAAGCCGAAACCGCGCGCCAGTTGCTGCACGAAATCCAGGCCGGCGGCCAAATCCCGCTGACCACCAACATCGTCAAGGCCGCCATCAACGACGAATTCGTCGAGTGGGACGCCCCGATCAAGGACGGCGACCAGATCACGCTGCTGCCCCCCTTCTCCGGCGGCTGAGCGCCGCCCCAAGCCGCTCGTCCGGGACGAGGTCGTCCCGGCTCCAAACATCCGGTTGATGATCGCCTATGGAGCCCTCGACGACCCCGTCGGGGGACATGAAACGGCTACGGCAGCACGTGCCAGAGAATGGCGAAGTAATGGCAGGCGCCGCCCGCCAACACCGCCAGATGCCAGATCGCGTGGTGGTACGGCATGCGCTTGAACAGGTAGACGACGGCCCCCAGCGTGTAGCAGAGCCCGCCCGCCACCAGCCAGCGGATCCCCGCCGGCGACATGTGCTCCACCAGCGGCTTCAGCGCGAACGCGATGATCCACCCCATGGCCACGTACAGCGCCGTGCTCGCCCCCTTGAACCGCCCCGTGAAGAAGCCCTGGAACACCAGCCCCGCCGCCGCGATGCCCCACACGACGCCGAACAGCGTCCACCCCAGCGCCCCCCGCAGCGTGATCAGCACGAACGGCGTGTAGCTGCCCGCGATCATCAGGAAGATCATCTCGTGGTCCAGCACGCGGAACACCCGCTTGACCCGCGGCCACGGAAAGCTGTGGTAGAGCGTCGAGGTCGTGAACATCAGCACCATCGCCGCCCCGTAGATCGCGCACGGCACCGTCTGCCATGCGCCTTCGCCGCGCGTCGCCGCCGCCACCATCAGCACCGCCAGCCCCGCGATCGCCAGCAGCGCGCCGAGGCCATGCGTGATGGCGTGGGCGATCTCTTCGCCGAGCGTGTATTTGGAGGGCTGGTAGCTCATCTGTTTTCAGACCCCCATGGTCTTGCGCCATGGGTGAATCAGGTTCGTCCGCCGACATGGCCAGCGGACCTGATTCACCCACCACGCAAGGTGGCGGGGGTCTCGGAGATCACCGCTTGTATTTCTTCCGCTTGCTGTAGCCCGTGTGCAGCAACTGGTGCGATTTCTTGCCCAGCGGCGCGCCGAGGAAATCGGCGTAGAGCTTCTGGATCATCGGGTTCTCGTGCGAGCAGCGCTGCGCGCACTTCTCGTCGTCGCGGTAGATGCCCGCCGCGCGCTGCTTGCGGATTTCGTCCGTCGCGCCGTAGGGTTGCCCGCCGCCGCCCACGCAGCCGCCGCGGCAGGCCATCACTTCGATGAAGTGGTACGGTGTTTCCTGGCCCTTGGCCCGCGCGGCGCGCACCTTGTCGAGCACCTTCTCGATGTTGCCCATGCAGTGGGCCACCGCCACGCGGACGTCCTTGCCGGCGACCTTCAGCGTCGCCTCCTTCACGCCGTCCAGTCCGCGGATCTCCTTCAGCTCCATCGACGGCAGGCGCTCCTTCGTCAGCGCCCAGTGCGCGGTGCGCAGCGCCGCTTCCATCACGCCGCCGGTCACGCCGAAGATCGTGCCCGCGCCCGTGTAGTCGCCCAGCAGCGAGTCCACGCGCTCGTCTTCCGGCAGGTTCCGGAAATCGATGCCGGCGCTCTTGATCATCCGGCACAGCTCGCGGGTCGTCAGGGAAATATCGATGTCCTGCTGCCCGGAGCTGCTCATTTCCGCGCTGCGCTGGATCTCGAACTTCTTGGCCGTGCACGGCATGATGGACACCACGAAGAGGTTCTTCGGATCGATGCCCATCTTTTCCGCGTAGTAGGTCTTCGTCAGCGCGCCGACCATCGCCTGCGGCGATTTCGCCGTCGAGAAGTTCGGGATGAAGTCCTGCGCGAACTTCTCCATGTAATCCGTCCACGACGGGCAGCAGCTCGTGATCAGCGGCAGTTCGCCCTTGCCGTGCACGAAGCGCTCGATGAATTCCGTGCCCTCTTCCATGATGGTGAGGTCCGCTCCGAAGTTGGTGTCGAACACCGCGTCGAAGCCCAGGCGCCGCAGCGCGGCGTAGATCTTGCCGGTCAGCAACGTGCCGGGCTCGTAGCCGAAGTCCTCGCCCAGCGC
>RZYG01000386.1 GCA_009930415.1 Spartobacteria bacterium
GCCCGGAGCGGCGATTTCCCCGTCGTCCTGATGCACGGCGTCGCCCACGCGCTGCCCGAAGACGACGTGCGGCCTTCCGCAACGATCGCCGCCTGGCTCGCCGCGCGCATCGCGGAACTGGGCCTGGCGCAAGACCGGCTCATCGTCGATCCCGGCCTCGGCTTCGGCACGACGCGCCCGCAGAACGCGGCCATTTTGGACAACCTCGCACCGCTCGTCGCGCTCAGGTATCCGGTGTTGATCGGCCTCTCGCGCAAGCGCATCGTCCGCACCCTCCATCCCGACGCCGACCGCGACCTCGCCAGCGCGGAAATGGCCCGCGCCGCCTGGCAGAACGGCGCGGCGATTCTGCGCTTGCATGAACTGGGCCCTTTCAACGATCTTCTGCGGCAGGAAACCGCCCCATGAGCCCGTTCCCCGTCAGCTTCGAAAAGGAAAACCAGTTGCTCCAGCGCATGGCCAAGCTCGGCGTCGCCGAAAGCGACTTGCAGGAATGGTTCATCCGCGGCGGCGGCCCCGGCGGGCAGAAGACGAACAAGACCTCGTCCACCGTCTGCCTGCGCCACAAGCCCACCGGCCTCGAAGTGCGCTGCGCCCAGGAACGCTCGCAATCCCTCAACCGCTTCCTCGCCCGCCGCGACCTCTGCGACAAGATCGCCGAGAAAATCCACGGCGAAAAATCGAAGAAACAGCAGGAACGCGAGAAGATTCGCCGCCAGAAGCGCCGCCGTTCCCGCCGCCAGACCGCCATCATGGTCGACGCCAAGAAAAAGCACGGCGCGAAAAAAGCCCTGCGCCAGCGCCCCGCGCGCGACGAGTGAGAGCCGGCGACCCCGTTCTTTCGTCAAGGCGAATTCGCCTTTGGAGTACTATCACATATTATTATAAGTGATAGTAGAGGCAGCGGGCGAATTTCGGCGCTGGGCGGGGGGGGCTGAAGCGGTAACGACTTCACGCTTCCGGCAGCGGCCGCGCGGGGCGTTGCGGGATGCTTTTCACGACGATGGCTTTGTCCGGCAGCGCCGGGCAATTCACCTGGCAGGCGCCGCAGCCGCGGCACATCTCCGGCTTGACCGTCGGGCATTCCACGCCGTTGCGCTCCACCGAATCGATGGCCAGATACGGGCAATATTCGTGGCACACCATGCAATACTGCCCGTATTCCCACGCGATGCATTTTTTGCGGTCGATCTCCGCCAGCCCGATGGCCCGGTTGCGCTTGGTTTCCAGCGCCAGCCTCTCGATCGCGCCCGTGGGGCACACCTTCGTGCATTCGTTGCAGTACTCGAAGCAGTGCGCCTTGGAATAATCGATTTTCGGAGCCAGCAGGCCCGCCAACCCGCCCGCGCCCAGATCCGGCTTCAAAATGCCGTATGAACACGCCCGCAAGCACGCCCCGCAGCGCGCGCACAGGCCCGCGAATTGGTCTTCCGGCCGCGCGCCGGGCGGCCGAATCGGCGGATGCTCGCCCGCCGCCGTCCGGCGCAGCGCCAGCGCCGCGGCCCCGCCCGCCGCGGCTCCGAGGAATTCGCGGCGG
>RZYG01000131.1 GCA_009930415.1 Spartobacteria bacterium
CGACCTGCACGCAGCGGATGCCGTAGACCCGGCCCGACTCGTCGCCCTCGAACGCCAGCGTGTTCGTGGCAAAGATCCGCTCGCAGCCTTCGTGGTGGCTGCTGGACGCGCGCAGGATGCGCGGCCAGTCCGGCCACGGATTGTCGCCCGCGCGCGTCGCCGGCGGCTTCGGCAGGATTTCGATCTGCGTCACGCTCTTCGCGCCGTGGCGGATCGACGTGCCCACGCAGTCGCTGCCCGTGTCGCCGCCGCCGATCACGACCACGTCGCGCCCCTTGGCCGACCACTCGCCGCCGACGTCGGTCCGCTCCCCGCCGAGCACCTGGTTCTGGCGCGTCAGGAAATCGAGCGCGAAATGGATGCCCTTCAACTCGCGGCCCGGCACCTTCAGGTCGCGCGGTTCGCGCGCGCCGCACGCCAGCAGCACCGCGTCGAATTTCCGCCGCAGGTAGTCCATCGAGACGTCCGCCCCCACCTGCACGCCGCACTCGAAGCGCACGCCTTCCTGCCGGAACAGGTCGATCCGCCGCTCCACCATCCATTTCTCGAGCTTGAAATCCGGAATCCCGTAGCGCAACAGCCCGCCCGCGAATTTCGCGCTCTCGTAGACCGTCACGTCGAACCCCCACAGGTTCAGGTCCGTCGCCGCGGCCAGGCCCGTCGGCCCGCTGCCCACCACGGCCACGCTCAGCCCGTTGCGCGGCGCGGCCGGACGCGGCCGCATGCGCCCCTCCGCGAACGCGCGGTCGGCGATCTCGCGCTCGATCTGGCGGATCGCCACCGCGTCGCTGTCCTTCGCGTTGCAGCACGAGCCCTCGCACAGCGCCGGGCAGATCCGCCCCGTGATCTCGGGATACGGACATGTCGTCAGCACCAGTTGCAGCGCGTCCTCCCAGCGGTTTTCGAGCACCGCCGCGTTCATGTCGGGAATCGGATTCTTCAGCGGGCAGCCCGCGCCGAAGCAGAACGGAATGCCGCAATCCATGCAGCGCGCCGCCTGCCGCGCCAGTTCGTCCGGCGGCAGGTGTTTTTCCACCTCGTTCCAGTCCCGGACGCGTTCCTTCACCGGCCGGTAGCCGGGATCGACGCGCGGGAGATCGAAAAACGAACGGTAATGGGGGATGGGATTCATGGGCCTACTCCTTCGCCTTTTCTTCGCGCTGCGTCTTCGCGTCGTCGCGGCTCATCTGGCCGAGCACCAGCCGGTATTCCATCGGCAGCACCTTGATGAACGAATCCTTCCACCGCGACCAGTCGGCCAGGATCGTTTTGGCCCGCGGGCTGCCGGTCCACTGCGCGTGGCGCTCGATCATGCCTTTCAGCTCGCGCTCGTCGTCGGGACCGAGCATTTCCAGGTCCACCATCTCGAGGTTGCACTTCGCGTCGAACAGCCCCGTCTCGTCCAGCACGTAGGCGATGCCGCCGCTCATGCCGGCCGCGAAGTTCACGCCCGTGGGCCCGAGGATCGCCACGCGCCCGCCGGTCATGTATTCGCAGCCGTGGTCGCCCACGCCTTCGACCACCGCCCACGCGCCGCTGTTGCGCACCGCGAAGCGCTCGCCCGCGCGGCCGTTGAGATAGACCTCGCCGCAGGTCGCGCCGTAGAGCAGCACGTTGCCGGCGATCGTGTTCAGCGCCGGATCGAAGTCCGCGCCCGGCGCCGGCGTCACGACGATGCGTCCGCCGCTGAGCCCCTTGCCCAGGTAGTCGTTGGCTTCGCCCCGCAGCGTCAGCGTCAGCCCCTGCGCCGCGAACGCGCCGAAGCTCTGGCCGGCCGAGCCTTCGAATTCCAGCGCGATCTGGCCGTCGGGCAGCCCCGCGTGGCCGTATTGCCGCGCGATGCGGCTCGAAACCAGCGTGCCGACCGCGCGGTCCGTGTTGCGGATGCCGCGCTTCAGCGCCGCCGGCTTCTGGCCGGCCAGCGCGCCTTCCAGCTGCGGCAGAAGTTCGTAGTCCAGCGCGCCGGCGATCGGCGTCGGCTGCGGCGCCGTGAACCGGCACGCCTCGGGCGGGGCCTCCACCCGGTGGAACACCGCGCTGAAGTCCAGCCCCTTGGCCTTCCAGAAGGTGACGGCTTTGTTCGTATCCAGCAGATCGGAGCGGCCGATCATGTCGTTGAATTTCCGGAAGCCCAGCTGCGCCATGAGCTCGCGCGTCTCGCGCGCGATGAACCGGAAGAATTGGATCACGTATTCCGGCTGGCCCGCGTAGCGCTTGCGCAGCTCGGGATCCTGCGTGGCCACGCCGAACGGACACCCGTTGGTATGGCACTTGCGCATCATCATGCAGCCGCAGACCACGAGCGGCGCCGTCGCGAAGCCGAATTCCTCCGCGCCCAGCAGCGCGCCGACGACGACGTCGCGCCCGGTCTTGATCTGGCCGTCGGTCTGCACCCGGATGCGGTCGCGCAGCTTGTTCAGCACCAGGGTCTGCTGCGTTTCCGCCAGCCCCAGCTCCCACGGCGCGCCCGCGTGCTTGATGCTCGAAAGCGGCGAGGCGCCCGTGCCGCCGTCGTAGCCGCTGATCAGCACGCGGTCCGCCCGCGCCTTCGCCACGCCCGCGGCCACCGTGCCCACGCCGATCTCGGAGACCAGCTTCACGCTGATCTCCGCCCGGTCGTTCGCGCAGCGCAAATCGTAGATCAGCTGCGCGATGTCCTCGATGGAATAGATGTCGTGGTGCGGCGGGGGCGAAATCAGCGTCACGCCCGGCGTCGAATGCCGCACGCGCGCGATGTCCGCGGTCACCTTGTGGCCCGGCAGCTGGCCGCCCTCGCCGGGCTTCGCGCCCTGCGCGATCTTGATCTGCAGCTCCTGGGCGTGGTTGAGGTATTCGGCGGTGACGCCGAAGCGCCCGCTGGCGATCTGCTTGATCGCGCTGCAGCGGTTGGCGCCGTCGGGGCCGACGACGTAGCGCGCCGGATCCTCGCCGCCCTCGCCGCTGTTGCTGCGCCCGCCGATGCGGTTCATCGCGATCGCCAGCGTTTCGTGCACTTCCTGGCCCAGCGAACCGAAGCTCATCGCGCCCGTCATGAAGCGGCGCAGGATCGCCTCTTCCGGCTCGACCTCGTCCAGCGGCGCCGCCGGTCCGGCGGGCTTGATCGCGAACAGCCCGCGCAACGTGCTCTGCCGCTCGGCCTGGTCGTTGATCTGCGCCGCGTACTTCTTGTACAGCTCCCAGTCGCCCGTGCGCGTGCTCTGCTGCAGCGCGCTGATGCTCTGCGCCGTCCACAGGTGCCGCTCGCCGTCCGCCCGCCACGCGTACTGCCCGCCCGCCGGCAGCGGCGCCGCCGCCGGCGCGCTCTTCGCGTCCGCCGTCCGCGCCAGGGCTTCCCGCGCGATCTCGTCGAGCCCGATGCCCCCCACCCGCGACGTCGTTCCCGTGAAGTAGCGGTCCAGTACCGCCTGCGCCAGACCCACGGCCTCGAACACCTGCCCGTTGCGATAGCTGCGCAAGGTCGAAATGCCCATCTTGGACATGATCTTCATCAGACCCTTGTTCAGCGCCTTGATGTAGTTCTGCAGCGCCTTCGGGGCGTTCGTCCGCACGCTCAGCGCGTCCGTCCGCACCAGCTCGGCCACCGTCGCGAAGGCCAGGTAGGGATTGATCGCCGCCGCGCCGAACCCCAGCAGCAGCGCCATGTGCATCGTTTCGCGCGCCTCGCCGGTCTCGATCAGCAGCCCCGTCCCCGTGCGGAAGCCCGTTTCGCGCAGGGCCTGGTTCACCGCCGCCGTCGCCAGCAGCGCCGGAATCGGCGCGCGGCCCTCGGCCAGGTCCCGGTCGCTCAGCACGATCAGGTTCACGTCCGCCCGCACCAGCTCCAGCACCCGGTCGCACAGCTCGGAAAGCCCGCGCTCCAGCGCTGCGCCCGGATTCGCGGCCCCCGCGTCGAAATCCATTTTCACCGTCGCCGACTGGAACCCTTCGCGGTTCAGGTTCCGGATCCGCGCCAGGTCCGCGTTCGACAGGATCGGATGCTGCAGCTTCACCAGCTGCGCGTGCGCCGGACTCTCGCTCAAAATGTCCGGGCTGTGCCCCAGGAAGGTCATCAGCGACATCACCAGCTCCTCGCGGATCGAATCGATCGGCGGATTGGTGATCTGCGCGAAGAGCTGCTTGAAGTACCAGTAGAAGAGCTGCGGTTTCTCCGACAGCACCGCCAGCGGCTGGTCGCTGCCCATCGAGCCGACCGGTTCCGCGCCCTTCGCGGCCATCGCGTCGAGGATGAGGCGCACGTCTTCGCGGGTGTAGCCGAACAGGCGGTGCCTCGTCGCGAGCGGGCCGGCCGATTCATCGCCGGCGGCCACCGCGCCATAGAAGCCGTGGATGGCGATGTGGTTTTCCTCGACCCAGCGGCGGTACGGCCGCCGCCGCGCCAGGTGCATCTTGATCTCGGCGTCCTTCATCAGCCGCCCCGTCGCCAGGTCCGCCAGCAACATCGTGCCGGGGCGCAGCGAGCCCTTTTCGGCCACCTGGTCCGCCGGCAGGTCCAGCACGCCGGCCTCGGACGCCAGCACCATGAAGCCGTCCTTGGTCACCGCGTAGCGCACCGGCCGCAGGCCGTTGCGGTCCAGCGACGCGCCCACCAACCGCCCGTCGGTGAACGCCACCGCCGCCGGCCCGTCCCACGGCTCCATCAGCCCCGCGTGGTACTCGAAGAACCCGCGCAGGTCCGGGCCCATCGGATATTTCGCGCCCCACGCCTGCGGGATCAGCATGAGCATCGCGTGGTGGATCTCGCGCCCGCCCAGCGTCAGCAGCTCGAGCACGTTGTCGAGGTTGGCGCTGTCGCTGCCGAAATCCTCGAGGATCGGCAGCAGCTTCTCGACGTCGCGGCCGAACGCCTCGGATTTCAGCTTGGGCTCGCGCGCGGCCATGGCGTTGCGGTTGCCGCGCAGGGTGTTGATTTCGCCGTTGTGCGCCAGCATCCGGAAGGGCTGGGCCAGCGGCCAGGAGGGAAAGGTGTTCGTCGAATAGCGCTGGTGCACCACCGCCACCGCGCTGACCATGCGCGCGTCCGTCAGGTCCGGAAAGAACTTCGGCACCTGCGGGGCGATCATCATGCCCTTGTAGACCAGCGTCCGGCACGAGAAGCTCGCCGCGTAGGCGTTGGGGGAATCGTCCACGGCCTTGCGGCCCAGCTCGTGCTCGGCGCGCTTGCGCACGACCAGCAGCTTGCGCTCCAGCGCCCCGCCAGCCATCCGCCCTTTCGGCTCCGCCGCGAACACCTGCCAGAACGACGGCATGGAGGCGCGCGCCGTCGGCCCCACCGCCTGCGGATCCGTCGGCACCTCGCGCCAGCCCAGCGCGCACAATCCTTCCTCGAGCAAAATCCGCTGCACCCCCGCCTTCGTGTCCGCCAGTGACTGGCCGCCCGGCGGCAGGAACAGCGACCCCACGCCGTAGCGGCCCGGCTCCGGCAGCGCGAACCCCAGCCGCGCCGCCTCTTCGCGGAAAAACCCGTCCGGAATCTGGATCAGCAGCCCCGCGCCGTCGCCCGTGTCCGGATCCGCCCCCGTCGCCCCGCGGTGCAGCAGCTTCTCCAGCACCTCGATGCCCTTTTCGACGATCCGGTGCTCCGCCCGCCCGTCGAGGTTCAGGACGAACCCCACCCCGCACGCGTCGTGTTCGTTCCGCGGGTCGTACAAGCCTTGGGGTTTCATTGTGCCTCCTGTTTGCGATTCTCTTGCGGGCTGCGTTCCGATTCGGCTTTCGGTAGGGACGGCGCGCCGCGCCGTCCGGGCTGTTGGCTCGGATTCGGACGCCGACGGCGCGGCGTCCCTACCCAACAAATCTGTTTTCCTTCAAAATTGCATTCCATTTTTGTCGCCTCCGGAAGACGCGCATCCGGCCCGGACTTGAAAAGCCCCGGCCGGCGCGTTGTTCTTCCGCTTCGAGCCGGCCTAGCCGATCGCCGCCTTTCCGGTTTCGCCCGTCCGGATGCGGATGCACTCGGGCAGGTCGAGGATGAAGATCTTGCCGTCGCCGATGTTGCCGGTGCGCGCGCCCTGGATGATGGCGTCGACCGTCGGCTTCACGAACTCCTCGTTGACCGCGATCTGCAGTTCCACCTTCTTCAGGAGGTTCACCTCCGTGACCGCGCCGCGATAGCTCTCCTTGTAGCCGCCCTGCTGGCCGCAGCCGATCACGTTCTTGGCCGTCATCTTGCCCACGCCCGCCGCCATCAGCGCTTCTTTCACGTCCGTCAGCTTTTCGGGCTGGATGACCGCGATGATCATTTTCACGTTTTTGCTCCTTGTTTGCGGATTACTTGGTCAGGAAACCCTGGAAGTCCGGATAGGCTTCCATGCCGTGCTCGCCCACGTCCAACCCGCCGATTTCCTCGGCGCGGCCGACGCGCAGGCCGATCGTGTACTTGAGGGCCGCGAAGATCGCCAGGCACAGCGGGAAGCAGAACAGCCCGTAGGCCAGCACGCCTAGCGCCTGCGTCTTCAGCGTGAAGTCCGGATTCGCGCTGAACAGCCCGACCGCCAGCGTGCCCCAGATGCCGCACGCCAGATGCACCGAGATCGCGCCCACCGGATCGTCGATCTTCAGCTTGTCGAGCCCCATCACCGCCAGCACCACCAGCACGCCCGCGATCCCGCCAATGGCCACCGCCGCCGGCACCGACACGCAGTCCGCGCCGGCCGTGATGCCCACCAGGCCCGCCAGGCAGCCGTTCAGCACCATCGTCAGGTCGGGCTTCTTCTGGATGCCCCACGACGTCAGCATCGAGGTCACGATGCCCGCCGCCGCCGCCAACGACGTCGTCACCAGCACGTACGACGTCGCGCCCGCGTCGGCCGACAGCACCGAGCCGCCGTTGAACCCGAACCAGCCCAGCCACAGCAGGAACACGCCCGTCACCACCATCGGCATGTTGTGGCCCATGATCGGCCGGACGCCGCCGTTGACGTATTTTCCGAGCCGCGGCCCCAGCAGCAGCGCGCCCGCCAGCGCGCCCCAGCCGCCGACCGAGTGCACCAGCGTCGAGCCGGCGAAATCATGGAAATTCAGGTCGGCCAGCCAGCCGCCGCCCCAGACCCACGAACCCGCGATCGGATAGCCGATCGCCACGTAGATCGTCGAGAAGATCAGGAAGCTGCCCAGCTTCACGCGCTCGGCCACCGCGCCCGACACGATCGTCGCCGCCGTCGCCGCGAACATGCCCTGGAAGAGGAAGTCGGTCCAGTAGGTGTAGCCCGCGTTGTAGGCGCTCGTCAGTCCGGCGGCGTCCGTGCCGACGCCCCCGCCCAGCCGCAGCCAGCCGGGAATCGCCCAGTCGCCCTGGTACATCAGGCCGAAGCCGACCAGCGCGTAGGTCAGCAGACCGATCGCCGGGATCAGCGTGTTCTTGAAGAGGATGTTGACCGTGTTCTTCGCCCGCGTCAGGCCCGATTCCACCGTCGCGAAGCCCAGATGCATGATGAACACCAGGAACGTGGCCACCATCATCCAGAGATTGTTCGTCGTGAACATTTCCGGACT
>RZYG01000132.1 GCA_009930415.1 Spartobacteria bacterium
ATTCCACCTTGTTTTTCCGGGTTCGATTTGATCTCCCCCGAAAAATGGGCGGATTTCGAGGGTTGTGTGACCAATTTCAAATCCCGTTATCCACCCCACCTTTTCCTGGGCGCGGGGGGCGTTCATTTCGCGGTTGCGGCGGGTTCGCCTTTTGTATAGGGTGCGCTTTTCCGTGGCCGGACCGTCCGGCCGGTTCTTGACTCACGGCAAGGCTCAACGAAGGACAGGCGACTATGAAGGATATCCCGATCGCGGACGTGCGCAATTTCGTATTGGTGGGTCATACGGGCAGCGGCAAGACGTCGCTGGTGGATGCCCTGCTCTACAAGCTGGGCGTGAACGACCGGTTGGGAAATCCCGGCGACGGCACGAGCGCGGCGGACTGGACCGACGAGGAAAAGAACCGCAAGATCACGGTTTGGGCCAAGCCGTTCGACGCCGTCTGGCGGCCGAAGGGCGGCAAGGCGCTGCGCCTGGCCATGCTGGACACCCCGGGCTACGCCGACTTCTACGGCCAGGTCGTCGCCGCCACCAGCGTCGCCGATGCCGCCGTGCTTCTCGTGGACGCGACGGCCGGCGTCCAGGTCGGTACCGTTCGCTCCTGGAAGCGCTGCGAGGCGCTCAATCTGCCGCGGGCGATCGTCGTCACGGGGCTGGACAAGGAAAACGCCGACTTCGCCGCCACCGTGGCGGCCCTGCAGGACGTCTGGGGCGCCCGCTGCGAAGTGGTCACGTTCCCGACGGACGACAAGAAGGGCGTCGTGGACGCGCTGGCGGCCACGGGCGGCCCGGCGGACGAAATCCGCGCGAAGCTGACGGACGTGGCGGCGGAGTCCAGCGACGAATTGATCGAAAAGGTCCTCGGCGGCGAAACGCTGACGGCCGATGAACTGTCCAGCGGCCTGCGCGCGTCCGTGGCCCAGGCGAAATTCATCCCCATCTTCGCCGTCATGGCGCGGCAGTCGGTCGGGCTGGACGAACTGCTGAGCGGTTTCGCGCGCTTGATGCCGAGCCCGGCGGACCGCCCGGCCAAGGACGCCGCCGGCAACGCGGTGGATCCGTCCGCGACGGCGCCCCTCGTGGCCCAGGTCTGGCGCTCGATCAACGACCCCTTCGTGGGGCAGTTGACGCTGGCCCGCATCTGGGGCGGCACGCTTCGCGAAAAGAGCGAGATTTTCAACGCGACGAAGGAACAGAAGGAAACCGTAGGCACGTTCTATTTCCTCAACGGCAAGAAGCAGGAGACGGTCCCCGAAGCCCAGGCCGGCGACGTGGTCGCGCTCGCGAAGCTGAAGGCCACGGGCCTCAACGACGTGCTCTGCGCGCCCGGCAAGCCCGTCCAGCTGCCTCCGATCGTCTTCCCGAACCCGGTGGTTTCGTTCGCGGTGCATCCCAAGACGCAGGGCGACGAAGACAAGCTGGGCCAGGGCCTGCACCGCGTGGCGGAAGACGATCCGACCCTCCACGTGCAGCGCAACGACGAAACCCACGAGCTGATCATCACCGGCATCGGCGACGTGCAGATCGACGCCGCCATGGACCGCATGAAGACGCGCAGCAAGGTCGAAGTGACCCTCAGCACCCCGAAGGTGGCCTACAAGGAAACCGTGACGGCCAAGGGCGAAGGCCACTACAAGCACAAGAAGCAGTCCGGCGGCCGCGGCCAGTACGGCGAAGTCTATCTGCGCATCGAGCCCATGAAGCCGGGCGTCGAACACTGGTTCGTGGACGGCATCGTCGGCACGAGCATTCCCCGCAATTTCCTCCCGGCGATCGAAAAAGGCCTGGTGGAAGGCATGACGCGCGGCGCCGTGGCCGGCTACCCCGTGGTCAACACGATGGTGACGGTCTACGACGGCAGCTCGCACGACGTGGACAGCTCCGAAATCGCGTTCAAGATCGCTTCGCGCACCGCCTTCAAGGACGGCATGAGCAAGGCCAGGCCGGTGCTCTTGGAACCCATCATGAACATCCGCGTGACGATCCCGGGCGAGTTCATGGGCGACTGCACGGGCGACCTGAACCACCGCCGCGGGCGCATCATGGGCATGGAGTCGGATGACGGCATGCAGGTCATCGTGGCCGAAGTGCCCCAGGCCGAAGTGTTCAAGTATTCTTCCGAACTCCGCTCGATGACCGGCGGCCGCGGCTCGTTCGAGATGTCCTTCAACCGCTACGACGTCGTTCCGGCGAACGTGGCCCAGAAGGTCGTCGCCGAAGCCGCGAAGAACAAGCAGGCCGAAGAAGAGGAATAATCCCATCCGGGCGAACGGATTTTCAACCCGCGGGACGACCGCGGCGCGCCGGTGCGGCCGGCGGGAAGGAACGAAATATGAGCGGACATAGCAAGTGGTCGACCATCAAGCACAAGAAGGGCGCCGCCGACGCCAAGCGCGGCAAGATCTTCAGCAAGCTGGCCAAGGAACTGACGATTTCGGCGCGCATCAGCGGCGGGGATCCGGGGTCGAACATCACGCTGCGCACGATCTTGTCCAAGTGCAAGGCTGCGAACATGCCGGCCGACAACATCGACCGGGCGATCAAGAAGGGCACCGGCGCGCTGCAGAGCGCCGCCATCGAGGAAATCCTGTTCGAGAGCTACGCTCCCGGCGGCGTGGGCATGATCATCCAGTGCCTGTCCGACAACCGCAACCGCTCCGTGGCCGAAGTGCGCCACCTGCTGCAGCGCCACAACGCGACCTTGGCCGGCACGAACCAGGTCATGCGGAACTTCGCCCGCCGCGGCCAGATCCTCGTGGACGCCGAGGGCGTCGTCGAGGACAAGCTGATCGAACTGGCCCTCGAGGCCGGCGCCGACGACGTCACCAACGAAGGCTCCCAATTCGAAGTCCTTACGGACCCGAAGGTCTACAACGAAGTCTCCGAAAAGCTCACGGCCGCCGGCTACAAGGTTTCCGAGGATTCCGGCGTCAATTTCGTTCCGACGGTCTGGGCTCCGGTCACCGATAAATCGCAGGCCTCCGGCCTGATGAAGCTGATCGAAGCCATCGAGGAACTCGAAGACGTCCAGAACGTCTACATGAACGGCGACATCGCCGACGAGGCCATCGAAGGCTGATCCCCGTCCGGGCGGGTTGGTTTTGGCTGTTTGGAGCCGGCACGACCCCGTGCCGGAAGAAATTTCGATATCCAATGTCCAATATCCAATCCGCAATGTTCAAGAGGAGCCGAAGATGAAGGTCTTGGGCATAGATGCCTCGCTGCGGGGCACGGGGCTGGCGGTGATCGAGCAGGCCGGCTCGCGCGCGGCCGCCCGCCACTGGGAAGTGGTGAAAATTCCGGCGTCGGCCCTCCATTCCGAATGCCTGCGGACGATCCGCGAACGGATCGACGCCGTGCTGGCCGCGCACCGGCCCGACGCCGCGGCGATCGAAGGCGGCTTCTTTTTCAAGAATCCCAAGGTGGCGCTGGTGCTGGGCGAAGTGCGCGGCGTGGCGATCGCGTGCTGCGCGACGGCGGGCGTGCCCGTCTTCGAGTATTCCCCGCGCCGCGCCAAGCAGAACGTCACCGGCTGGGGCGCCGCGCCGAAGGAACAGGTCGCCAAGATGGTCCGCTCCGTTCTGGGACTGGCCGAAACGCCGCCGCCGGACGCGACGGATGCCTTGGCGCTGGCGCTGTGCCATGCGCAGACCCACCGCGGCATCGTCCGAAGCGAGCCGATTTGATGCCCGGCGCGCGTCCAGAGCGGCTGCGGCTGGAAAACGTGCGCAAGGCGTTCCGCGCCGCCACCGGCGAGGTCGACGTGCTGCGCGGCGTTTCGCTCGCGCTGGGCGCGGGGGAGTTCGGCGTGATCACCGGCCCGTCGGGCTCGGGCAAGACCACGCTCCTCATGGTGGCCGGCCTGTTGCAGCCGGTGGACGGCGGCCAGGTCTGGTTCGACGGCCAGAACGTTTCCGGGCTGGGGGAGGCCGCCGCGGCCGAAGTCCGCAAGCGCGGCGTCGGCATGGTGTTCCAGAAGTTCTGCCTGCTGCCGCACCGGAGCGCGCTGGACAACGTGGAATTCCGCTTCCGCTATCTGCACGAGGAACCGCGCGCGGCGCGAAAAATGGCGTTGGCCGCGCTGGACCGCGTGGGGCTGGCGCACAAGGCCCGGCAAGCGGCCCGGCTGCTCTCGGTCGGAGAAATGCAGCGCGTGGCCATCGCGCGCGCGCTGGCCGTGCCGCCGAAACTGCTGCTGGCCGACGAACCCACCGGCAACCTCGACCCGGAATCCGCGGCGGGCGTCATGGAGCTGTTCCGCGAACTGAACCGAGCCGGCACCTCCCTTTTGCTCGTCACCCACAATCCGGACTGGGTCGCCCCCGGCACGACGCACTGGACGATGCACGACGGCCATCTGGCGCGCGCCTGATTCCGGCCTTTTCCCGGTCCCGGGGAAGCGGTAGCATTCCGGGCACGTCATGAAAAAGCGCCATATCGCCTACTACGTCACCGCCCACGGCTACGGCCACGGCGTGCGCTCGTGCGATATCCTCGGCGCGCTGCTGGCGGCGCATCCGGGCGTGAAAGTCACGGTGACGACCGATTTGCCGGAGAGCTTCCTGCGCAGCCGCCTGCCGTGCGCCGACGGACGCCTGAACGTCCGGCCCGGCGCGTTCGACGTCGGCATGGTGCAGAAGGATTCCATCCGCGTGGACGTGGCCGCGACGCTGGACGAGGCGCTGGAACTGCTGGCCGAACGCGACCCGTTGATCGACTACGAAGCGGAAATGCTGCGCGGGGAGGGCGCCGACCTGGTCGTGGCGGACATTCCCTCCATTCCGCTCGAAGCCGCCGCGGAAGCCGGTCTGCCGTCGGTCGCCGTTGGAAATTTCTCGTGGGACTGGATCTACGAGCCGTTTGCCGCGCGCGATCCGCGCTGGCGGCCGGTCGTCCGCATGTTCGCGGACGGCTACCGGCAGGCGAAGCAACTGCTGAAACTGCCGTTTTCGCCGGCGATGTCCACGTTTCCCAAGCAGGTGGAGATCCCGCTGCTGGCCAAGCCGGGCCGGCCGCGGCGTGCGGAATTGGCGCGGCAGAGCGGCGCGGATCCGGCCAAACGCTGGATCCTGCTGTCGTTCACGTCGCTGGATTGGGACGCGGCGGCGCTGCGCGCCGTGGCGGCGCTGCGCGACTTCGAATTCTTCACGGTGATGCCGTTGGCCTGGGACGGCTTGGCCAACGTCCACGCCGTGGATCGGCAATCCATCGGCTTTTCCGACGTGCTGGCCAGTTGCGACGCCGTCGTGACCAAGCCGGGCTACGGCATCCTGAGCGACTGCGTGGCGAACGCGAAACCCATCGTCTACGCCGAGCGCGAAAATTTCATCGAATACCCCCTGCTGGAGCGGGAGCTGAAGCGTTACCTGAAAAACGTCCACATTCCCGCGGCGGACCTGTACGCCGGGCGGCTGGGCCCCGCGCTGGCGGCCATCGAGACCGCTCCGGTGCCGAATAAAACCTTGGCCGGAGGCGGTGCCGAAAAAGCGGCGGAAATTCTGATGGAATTGTCGTGAACAATACACGAGGACCGCAAATGGACACAAATGGACGCAAATGGGTAGAGAATGATTTAGTCTATAAAATCACCGGCTGTGCCATGGCGGTTTTAAATGAATTGGGGCATGGGTTGAGGGAAAAGACCTACGAGCGGGCGCTTTGCGTCGAATTCAAATTTCAGAACATCGCGTACGACCAGCAGCATGTCCACCCCGTCAAATATCGCGGCGAGCACGTCGACGACTACATTCCCGATCTGGAAGTCGAAGGCCGGGTGATTGTGGAAATCAAAACAGCCGATGCCATCACGGATGAACATGTCGGCCAAGTCATCAATTACCTTCGCATCACCGGCCAAAAAGCCGGAGTGATTCTCAATTTCAAACATTCCAAATTGGAATGGAAGAAAGTGGTCTTAACGGAACCCAATTCCTGATGTCTCATTTGCGTCCATTTGCGTCCATTTGCGGTAAACCATGAAGCGGATTTCCACGGTCCGCGTTCTTGCGGTGATGCCGCCGATGGTGCAGGTCAACACGCCGTATCCGTCCACGGCGTGCCTGACGGGATTCCTGCGCTCGCGGGGCGTCGACGCCTTCCAGGCGGATCTCGCCCTGGAGCTGGTGCTGGAGCTGTTTTCGCGCGCGGGCGTGGAACGGGTGCGTGCGCGGCGTCCGATGAAATCGACGGAATCGGTTCGGTCGTTCCGGAAGCAATTCGATCGCTATGCGGATACGGTGGAGTCTGCCATCGCGTTTCTCCAAGGCCGCGATCCGACGCTGGCGCACCGGATCGCCGCGCGGAACTTCCTGCCGGAAGGCCCGCGGTTCCGGAATCTGGAAACCTTCGTGGCGGACGGAAACGGCGATCCGCTGGCGTGGGCGTTCGGCGCGCTGGGCACGCAGGACCGGGCCAAGCATCTGGCCACGCTCTATCTGAACGATCTGGCCGACGCCATCCGCGACGCGGTCGATCCGCGTTTCGAATTCGCGCGCTACGGCGAGTCGCTGGCGCGCAGCCAGCCGACCTTCGATCCGCTGGCCGAAGCGCTGGCGGCGCCGCCGACGCTCGTGGATGAAATCCTGCGCGAGCGGGTCCACGCGGCGCTGAAAACGCATCGGCCGGATCTGGTGCTGGTGTCGGTTCCGTTCCCGGGTTGCGTGTACGGCGCGTTCCGCATCGCGCAAGCGATCAAGGCCGCCGATCCGCGCATCGCGACGGCGCTGGGCGGCGGTTTCGTGAACACGGAACTGCGTGAACTGTCCGAACCGCGCACGTTCGATTTCTTCGATTACGTCACGCTGGACGACGGCGAGCGGCCGGTGCTGGCGCTGGTGGAGCATCTGCGCGGCGAGCGGCCTTTAAGCAAACTGGTGCGTACAGTTGTTTATAAACAACGGAACATATTTCGGCTGAATTGGAATGAGCCGGATATTCCCTTTGCCGAGACGGGCGCGCCGACCTGGGATGGCCTGCCGCTGGACCGGTATCTGTCGGTTCTGGACCTGCTGAATCCGATGCACCGGCTGTGGTCGGACGGGCGTTGGAACAAGCTGGCGGTCGCGCACGGCTGCTATTGGCGCAAATGCAGCTTCTGCGATTTGAAGCTCGATTACATCGCGCGGTACGAAGCGCTGCCGGCGAAAGTTCTTGTCGATCGCATCGAAGCGGCCATCGCCGAAACCGGCCAGACCGGATTCCACTTCACGGACGAAGCGGCGCCGCCCGCCGCGTTGAAGACGCTGGCGGCGGAACTCAAACGGCGCAAAGTCGCGATTTCCTGGTGGGGCAACATCCGCTTTGAGAAGGCCTTCACGCCGGACCTGTGCCGGGAACTGGCGGAGAGCGGTTGCATCGCGGTTTCGGGCGGGCTGGAAGCGGCCTCGGACCGGTTGCTCAAGCTGATGAACAAGGGCGTGACGGTGGCGCAAGCCGCGCGGGCGGCCAAGGCGTTCGCCGACGCGGGCATCCTCGTGCACGCCTA
>RZYG01000133.1 GCA_009930415.1 Spartobacteria bacterium
TCGCTATGTGGGTCTTGGTTCATGTGTCGTGGCTCCTTTCTGGTTGTTCACCACAACGCCATTATACCTGATCTGCAAGACCCCATAGCATCTACCTTCAGATCCGTTGGTAGGGCGCTTTCGCCGAAAGCGCCGGGCCGCTTGCCGGGCGGGACCGCTTGTGGCAAGATTCTCCCCGGATTTCCCCCACGGAGGCGCGCGGATGAGCTGGAAAATCTTCATGGCGACGTTTGGGCTGGTGTTCTTCGCCGAGCTGGGCGACAAGACCCAGCTGGCGGTGATGCTCCAGAGCGCGGTGCACGGCCGCTGGATCGTGTTCGTCGCCGCCAGTCTCGCGCTGGTGCTGTCCACGCTGCTGGGCGTCTATCTCGGCGGGCTGATCTCCAAGATGGTCTCCGAACGCCTCATCCACGGCGTCGGCGGAGTCCTGTTCCTCGTGTTCGGCCTGCTCATGCTCACCTCCGTCTTCAAGCCCGGTCCCGACGTCGAGCCCGTCATCCACGCGGCCGAAAAGCCCGCCGAGACGCCGGCGGAATAGGGGCGGGGGCCGAGGTCGGAAGGCCGAGATCGGTTGTAGGCCAGGGCGCTGACCTGGCGGATGGGGGTCTGAACAGCCTCCGGGTCGGCGCCCCGGGCTACAGGACGGCGGACGGAAAAACGCGGACCGGCTTGGGGGCCGGTCCGCGCGGGATTCGGTTGGGGAAAATCCTAAATCTTGAAGTCCTTGCCGAAGCCGTAGTGCTCGATGACGTAGTCCATGTCCTTGTCGCCGCGGCCGGAGAGGTTGACCAGGATGCTGCGGGCATGCTTGGGATTTTCGCGGCTGAGGCGGATGGCGTGGGCGACGGCATGGCAGCTCTCGAGGGCCGGGATGATGCCTTCGACGCGGGAGAGCATGAAGAAGGCTTCGACGGCTTCGCGGTCGTTGACGGCGACGTATTTCACGCGGCCGCTGTCCTTGAGGAAGGCGTGCTCGGGGCCGACGGACGGATAATCCAGGCCGGAGGCGATGGAATAGACGGGGTCGGGCTCGCCCTTCTCGTTCTGGAGAAGGTAGGAGTTGAAGCCGTGCAGGACGCCTTCCTTGCCGTAGGTCATCGTGGCGGCGTGGTCGCCGACCTTCGTGCCGCGGCCGAGGGGTTCGACGCCGTGGATTTCGCACGGATCGGCGAGGAAGCCGGAGAAGATGCCCATGGCGTTGGAGCCGCCGCCGACGCAGGCGGTGACGATATCGGGAATGTCGCCGGTCATGTCGACAAACTGCTCGCGGGCTTCGATGCCGACGACGCGCTGGAAATCGCGGACCATCATCGGGAAGGGGTGGGGGCCGACGACGGAGCCGATGCAATAGAGCTGCGTGACGGGATCGGCCATGTAGGCCTGGAAGCAGGAGTCCACGGCTTCCTTCAGGGTCTTGAGGCCGAAGGTGACGGGGATGACGTTGGCGCCGAGAAGCTTCATGCGGGCGACGTTGGGCGCCTGCTTGGCGATGTCGACTTCGCCCATGTGGATGTCGCACTCGAGGCCGAAGTAGGCGGCGGCGGTGGCGAGGGCCACGCCGTGCTGGCCGGCGCCGGTTTCGGCGATGAGCTTCTTCTTGCCGAGGTAGACGGCGAGGAGGCCTTCGCCCATGCAGTGGTTGAGCTTGTGGGCGCCGGTGTGGTTGAGATCCTCGCGCTTCATGTAGATCTGCGCGGCGCCGAGCTTCTGGGAGAGGCGTTCGCAATGGTACACCGGCGTGGGGCGGCCCTGGTAGTGCTTGCGGATGGAGCGCAGCTCGGCGATGAACTTGGCGGAGCGCGAGATGGTGTCGTAGGCGTCGCGGATCTCGGCCATGATGGCTTCGAGGTTGGGCGGGAGATAGGCCCCGCCGTACTTGCCGTAGCGGCCGTTCTGGTCGGGGTGCAGATTGAAGTAGTTGGAATAATCGGGCACGTTCATGGCGTCTCCTGGATGGGGTTGAGCGATGTTTCTTTGCGTAGATACACGAAGGGGGGGAGGGGCGTCAACATCCAATCACGGCGAGTTTATGGCGGGTCGGGTTCCACCCCGACCGCTGGTCGCGGAACTGTTTCACCCACGGGACAAGCCCGTGGGGGTCTTTGGCCGGACCGTCTCCTGTTCCCTGTCCCCTGTCCCCTGAACCCTACGGCCGCACGACGAACAGCGGCACGTCGAGTTCGTCGGGGGAGAGGCCGCCGTGGTTGCCGTACTTGACGTGCCGGGCGACGGAGAGGGCGGCGGGATAGAGGAAGGCGTGGCCGGGGGCGGCGAAGAGCACGTAGTCGCCGAGCCGGTTCTTCAGTGCGGGATGGGGTTTGCCGGGACCGAGGACGCCGGAGCGCAGGACCTCGGCGTGGGAGACGCAGGCGCAGGCGCCCAGAAGCGGCGCGGCGCGGGTCAGGCGCAGGAATTCCTTCACGCGCGCCGGCCGCACGAAGCACTGCGCCATGCGGGAGTCGCCGGAGGGCAGCGAGGTCAACGTGTCGTAGAAGCCGGGGATGGCCGAGAGGTCGATGCGGGTATGGGTCTGCATGTGGCCGTGGTCGGCGGTGACGAGCAGGAGGGTGTCGGTGCCGGCGAGGGCTTTTTGGGCGCGGGCGAGGAAGACGTCGAGCTCGGCCAGGTGGCGGGCGGGGACGCGCCCCTCGGGGCCGTGGGCGTGGCAGTGCGAATCGTAGTCGGGCCAATAGGCGTAGGCATAGGCCCGGCCGCGGGAGCGGGCGAAGGCGCGCAACTGCCGCAGCAGGCCATCGAGTTTGTCGAACGAATGGCGTTCCGTCCACCACGGCATGGCCAGCGAGGTCCGGCTGGTGGGGATGTGCCCTTGCGAAATGAGGACGCGCCGGCCGGGAATGGTGGCCAGCGGGGCGGGGAGCGCGAGATATTTCCGCAGATCGAATTCATCGGTGGCGATGGGGGTGTCGGTGCGGGTGATGAACGGCAGGATCGTGCCGTCCATGCCCAGATCGGACAGATGGAGATGCCAGCCGAGGATGGCGTGTTCGGTCGGCGAAGATCCGGTGGCGAGGGTAGTGACGACGGCGGCCGTGGTGGCGGGGCAGGCGGTGGTGATCTTCTGCCAAGGGTGCAGCGCGAGGAATTTGCGGCCTTTGCCGGCGAGGATGAATCGATGCAACTGCTTCGAGCCAAGGCCGTCGAGGAGCAGCAGGACGACTTTCTTGAAGGGGCGGAGCGCGGCCGGGGGCAGGCCGGCCAACGGGCGGTGGGGAGAGCGTCCGCCGCGGCCCCGGATGATGGACGACATCAGATTGACGATGTTGCGGCCGTTGTAATCGGGGCGGGGAAAGTCGCGGAAGCGGAGGGGTTGGGTCATGGTGGGGGAAGGATACCGGAGCGGGCGGAGAAAGGCAAACCGGAGGGCCGAACCGGCGCCAGGAAAAACGCTTTAAAAATAAGCTTGCAAGAAATTAACGTTCAGGTGTAGCGTTTCGACAGAGTGCGGGTGCCGGTCTCGCACAACAGCCCCCGAGGAGAGCGCGATGAAATCCACGTCCATGTTGCGGAGCACCTGTTTGGCAAGCGCCTTGGCGGCGCTTTTTCTTTTGCCCACGTCGGTCTTGGCCGAGGAAGCCGGCATCGGCGACTGGGGCGTGAACGACGCGACCTACGGCTTGAAGACGCGGGAGAGCGAACCGGGTTTCAGCTACACGCCGAGCCCCGAAGACTGGCGCGACGTCAACATCTACCAGCTTTTCACCGATCGTTTCGCGGACTCGGGCGAAGACCAGCTCGGCAGCTACAAGCCGGCGTGGAAAACCGAAGGCAAGAATTTCCCGCAGAACCGCAACTTCCACCACGGCGGCGACTGGAAGGGGATGAAGAACAACATTTCCTACCTGACCGGCATGGGCGTCAAGGCCGTCTGGATGTCCGGCGTCCAGATGAACGACCAGGGCAAGGACCCGAACTACACGCCCTACCACCAGTACCACCCCGAAAACTTTTTCAAGTGCGATCCCGCCATGGGCACCTTCCAAGACCTGCGCGAGCTGATCGACGCCCTGCACGCCGCCGGCATCTACGTCATCCTCGACGTGGCGCCCAACCACACGTGCGACAAGAACGGGCTGTGGGGCAACAACCAGCAGGACGACAAGCAGTATTTCTCCAACGGCAATTCCACC
This sequence comes from Spartobacteria bacterium, assembly GCA_009930415.1. Classification (GTDB taxonomy): domain Bacteria; phylum Verrucomicrobiota; class Kiritimatiellia; order CAIQIC01; family Lenti-01; genus Lenti-01. Next base: position 4,149 of record RZYG01000133.1, read on the forward strand.
TTCGGCTGGTGGGACCAGAACAACAAGCACCCCGCGCCGTTCGACAACCTGAGCTACTTCCACAACAACGGCACCATCAATTGCTGGGACTGCTCGCCGGAAAACCTGCTGGGCCAGTTCAAGGGCACGGACGACCTGAAGACCGAGGATCCCGCGGTGCAGAGCATTTTGTCCAAGGCCTTCAAGAACCTGATCGACGCGACGGACTGCGACGGCTTCCGCGTGGACGCCATCAAGCACGTGGAATACAACTGGGTCAAGCAGTGGGCCGACGACATGCGCAAGCACGCGGCCTACCGCGGCAAAAACGACTTCATCCTGTTCGGCGAGCTGTTTTCCTACGACAACAACGCGCTGGCGAGCTTCTGCAAGGACGCGGGCTATTCCTTCAACTCCGCGCTGTTCTTCCCGATCAGCCAGACGATCAAGAGCGTGTTCGTGGACAACGGCTGGGTCGGCCAGCTGACCCAGCAGCTCAACAACAAAAGCCAGTACGGCGAAGGCGCCGACCGGCTCGTGGCGTTCATCGACAACCACGACCTGAACCGCATCGCCCTCATGAACGGCGGCGATACGGGCGCCGACGTCTGGAAGCTGCGCCCCGCGCTGAGCTTCCTCTATCTGGCCACGCCGGTGCCCTGTCTTTACTACGGCACCGAGCACGCCTTCGACCAGGGCGGCCACTACAATGGCAGCAGCACCTCGGCCGACAATCCCGACGACGGCGATTGGCAGCGCGAATGCATGTTCGACAAGGGCTTCCAGCCCGGCCCCGCGCAGGGCAACAAGCTCGCGGCGACCACCGCGCCCCTGTATCAGCACATCGCGGCCCTGAACGCCGCCCGCGCCGCCTACAAGAGCCTCACGCGCGGCTCGTTCCAGGAGCGCTGGAGCGACGGCGCCTATGCCTTCAGCCGCGTCTACGACGAGGAAGAGGCGCTGGTGGCGATCAACGTCCAGGACGGAGATAAGAGCTTCGATGCCCAGGTGAGCAAGCCGGACGGCACGGAATTCGTCAACGCGCTGAATGCGACCGACACGCTCACCGTCAGCGGCGGCAAGCTGGCCGTCAGCCTGGCCGGCAAGGAAACCAAGATCTACGTGGCCGGCCTGGCCGCCCCGACGCTCTGGGCGCGCGGCACCCACAACTATCCCGTCGCCGGTGAAATCACGTCCGACACGCCGATCTACGTCAACGCGGAAGCCGGCCCCGTGGCGTCCGTGACCAACGTGGCGCTCGAGTACAGTCTCGATGGCGGCACGACCTGGGAAACGCCTGTGGCGATGACGGTGAACGCCGAATGGAGCAGCGAAGGCGGCGCGTGGTACAACGCGACGCTCGGCACCTTGCCTGCAGCCACCGTGGTCGAATACTTCATCCATGTCCAAGGCGCGGAAGGCGCCGAGGCCTGGGACAGCAACAACAACCAGAATTATTCCTTTACCGTGGCCCAGGGTTCTGACAGCGGCCTGTGGATCCGCGGCACCAAGAACTATCCTTTGGACGGCGCGGCGACGTTCGCCACGGAAATCTACGTGGACACGGAAATCGGCCCGGCCGGCAGCGTCTCGGGCGCGTGGGTCGTGGTCAGCGCGGATGACGGCGCGACGTGGGCGACCAACGCGCTGGCGCTGAATCCCGATTGGGGTTCCGTGGGCGGCAACTGGTACAACGCCAATCTCGGCACGTTCGCCGAGGGCGCCGTGGTGCAGTATTTCGTGCGGGCGTTCGACGGCGCAGAAACGATCGTCGCCGACAACGGCGGCCTCAATTTCCGGATCACCATTCGCGGCGCGGGCTTGGCCATCACGAACCCGCCGGGCAATCTGGCCGTCGCCAACGACGTGGCCAGCTACACCTTGCAAGGCACGGCCGCGGCCGTGACCAACGGCAACCTGCGCTGGACCAACGCCCTGACCGGCGCGTCCGGCCAATTCTCGGCGGTCACGCCGTGGACGATCGCGGACGTCGACCTCGGCATCGGCGCCAACGTCATCACCGTGTCCGGCGAGACCGGCGGCGGCGGCGGGGGAGCCGTGGCGGCGGACAGCGGCGCCAACTACGGCGAGACTTGGACCGACGGTTCGAACGAGGGCAACGGGTTCGGGGCTTGGACGTTCAACCATTCGCAAGGCAGCGGCTCTGCGGGCGTGTTCATCGGCAACCCGACCAATGCAGGCATCACCGGCTTCGGCGCAACGGCATTCGGGTTTTATGCCAATCCACCTAGCTCGGGTGCCAACGCCGAAGTGCAACGCAGCTTCGGCGCCGCGATGGATCCGGGGGCGGTTTTCAGCTTCAAGCTGGGCCTGAACTGGGACAGCAACGTGGAGGGCTCCTACCGGGGCTTCAGCCTGTTGGCCGGCGACACCGAATTGGTCTACATCAATATGGCCAACAGCGCGGCGATTTCCATCAACGGCACGCCGATGTTCGCCAATTTTGGCGCTCAGGCGATGACCCTGCACTTCGAATACGTCGCTTCCGGCAGCATCCACGTGTGGGGCACGGGCCGCGACGGATCGGAAACCTACGACCAGACGCTGGCCGTGGGCACCGGCGCGCCGACGCGCTTCAAGTTCTATTTCAATGCAACGGATGCCGGCGTGGACGAGCGCCAGATGTACATCGACGATCTGGCGATCGCGTCCGGCAGCGGCGGTGAAACGCTCAGCGCGGTGGTGACCATCACGCGTGCGGACGTGCCGACCGACAGCAACGGCGACGGCGTGCCCGATGCGTGGCTCTCCGGCCACGAGCTGGATCCCAGCACCCCCGCCGGCGACGTCGCGTCCAACGGCTATACCTATCTGGAATGCTACCTGATGGATCTGGATCCGAGCGACCCGACCGTGCCGCCGATCCTGATGGCGGCGGGCGTCACCAGCCCCTTCACGTTCGGCGCGCCGACCAACCGCCGCTATATGGTGCAGTTCACCAGCAACCTGTTCCTGCCGTTCCAGGACGTCGGCGAAGGCGTGGACGTCGGCGCGGAAATCCAGCTCGCCGGCGAGCCGTCCGGCTTCTACCGCGTGCGCTTCTACGACGAGACCGGCGAGAACGAGACGGTGACCGTCAGCGCCACCCCGGGCAGCACGACCTTCACGAACGCCGCGGGCCTCGAAGTCACGCTGAACGTCACCGGCGTCAACGTCGTCACCTCGACCTACGCCGTCGCCGGCGCCGCGCCGGCCGCGTTCTCCAACGGCCAGAAGATCGTGGTCGGCGCGGGCTGGACGAACAACCAGACCGGCCTGCTCACGCTCTACGGCGCGACCCGCCGCGGCGTGACCGCCAACCGGGCGTACGG
>RZYG01000387.1 GCA_009930415.1 Spartobacteria bacterium
AGGGTGTCGGCTCCAATGGCTTCGAGCCAAGCTTGGATACGATTCGCCAAATCTGGCGCGTCCAGCAGGGCGCCGTCTTCCAGCCCCCAGAATTCAGGGGCGGGATAGCCCAGGACGCGGGCCGCGCATTCGGATTCCTGGCGGCGAAAGGTGGCCTGTTCCGTGCCGGGTGTCCATTTCTGGCCGTCGGTGAGTACCGCTACGTGAACGGTGGCCCCGGTCTGGGCCAACAGTGCCAGACTGCCGCCGCAGCCAAAAACCTCGTCGTCGGGATGGGGGGCTAGTACCGCGACGGTGCGGCCGGGCAGCCCCTGGGCGCACTGGGTGGGGATGAAAAATGGTTCCATGGATAGCCGTGGGTCAAGTGTCAAGAAAAAGTGCCGCCGAAGCGCGGCCACGTTCAATAAATACGGTGGGGGGGTACTATCCGGCTTGGGCGGGGCTGTCCACCATGCAGGGCGCGCGGGTGGGGCGTGTTGAACGGGTCGGGGCGCGCGAGGCACCCCGACCACTTGGGGGTTGGAATCAGAGGAAGAAACTGGGGTCGAGCTCCTGGATGCTGCCCGAGAATCCGGTCGAATCAAAGAGATTTTCCGCCGCGAAGGCCAGAATCTCGGCGTCCGAGTCCAGACCCTGGCCCGAGACGAGGGCCAAGCCTTCGTTGACGAGCGCTTCCGAGGGCGTGACGCCGCTGAAGACCCACAATAGGTGGGTGATCAGGTCTTTGGTGGTGAAGCCTTCCGGGGCGTATTTATCCAGGAAGGCGTCGGCCAGGGCCGTGAAGTCCGCGGAATCCTGGGCAATCTTGACCCACTCGGAGAGCAGGGTTTTGTCCGGGCCGGCGCCAAAGGCGGTGTCGATCAGGGAGTAGGCTTCCCAGGTCTTGCCGCCGGGCATGGTGTCCAGGGCATAGGCGCCATCCTTGAAGAGCACGAGGTCCGCGCCCACCAGGGATTGCTGCCCCTGGGGCGTGAGCAGGGTCAGGGAGTTGGTCTGGCTGAGGGCGCTGAAGGGTTCGTAGAAGGCGTTGAGCAGGTCGGCCACGGAGTAGTCGAAATAGGTTTCGATGTAACTGGCCGCGTTGCCGATGATGGTTTTGTCACCGGTGTCGTCCGCGCCAAAGGAAAAGGAGCTGAAGGGCACAGTGGCCGGCACCTCGTAAACGAGGGTGCCGCTTTCGATTTCGATGGGGTCGTCCAGGGAACCCTCGGTGACTTCCACGACCTGGGCCAGACCGCCACCGGTGTAGCCCACGCCCTGCACGTTGGAGACGAACAGTCCGGAATCATAGGCCTTGTCGCCAGTGTCGGCCACGCCGACCTTGATGGTGTTGATCCCCTGCTGGACCGGGGCGATGACCGTCAACGGCTTGGACACGCCGTCGTACTCGATGGGCAGGGTGACCGGATCGCCGATGAAATAGTCGTAGGAAAGGGTGGTGTTGTTGTAGAAATTGCCGGCCGTGAGGTTGGTCTTGGTGACGCTCAGGGGCTGGTCGGCGGCGTTGTTGAAGAGGGC
>RZYG01000388.1 GCA_009930415.1 Spartobacteria bacterium
ACCTCGGCCCCGGCAAGACGGGAGGCGGCCTCGTACTCCCCGAAGGCCGGCGACGCGACGAGCGCGCGGCTCCCCCTGTCGCAGAACGCGAAGGCAAGGAGAACGATCGCCTGGGCCAATCCGTTCGTCACCAGCACTTCGTCGGGCGAGAGACCGTTCGCCTCGGCTATGGCGCGCCGAAGCGCCCCCGACGAGGAGTCAGGGTACCGGTCGAACGCCGCCCGCGCGACGGCCCGTTCCACCTCGGGGTGCGGGGGCAACGGGTTCGTCGAGACGCTGAAGTCCAGAATGCTCTCCGGCTCCACCCCTTCGCTCCGCAGTTTCGCGTAGTCGAGCCCGCCGTGGACCGTCTCCGCGGCGAGCAGAAGTTCCTTTCTAACCGAAAAGGGCATGGAGCCCTCCCAGCGCCGCGACGAAGGCCAAAATCAACGCGGCGGCGATGCGAACCACCTTTACGCAGCGGCGCAGCGCCTGCGTGCACAGCGGCTCGGTCCCTCCGGCAAGCGCGTACTGGCCGCGTTTCTCCAGCGTCACCCTGAGCATCCCCGCCATCACCGACATGGTCCATCCCGCGTTGGGGCTGGCGGTGTTCCCCCGTTCATCGCGCAGCGCCTCGGCGCCTTTGATGACGTCCTCCTTGGCGAGCACGCCCGCCCCAAGGAGCAGAATCGAGGTCACGCGAGCCGGAATCCAGTTCAGGAGGTCGTCGAGCTTCGCGGCGATCTTCCCTCCCCACTCCGTATCCCCTCCCCGGTAGCCGATCATGGAGTCGCAGGTGTTGCAGAATCGGTAAAAGAAGGCCCCCGGAAGGCCGAAGATCGCATAGAAGAAGAGCGGCGACGCCAGGCTGTCGGTGAGGTTTTCGGCCAGCGACTCTATCGCCGCGCCGACGACCTCCTCCTGCGACAGATCCTCCGTGTTCCGGCTGACCAGGCTCCACGAAAGCAGCCGCCGGGCCTCCGGCACATCGCCGAGTTCAAGCGCCCGCAGGATGCTCTCTCCTGCGTTGATCAGCGCGGAGATGGAAAAGACGCTCTTCAGCAGCGGAATGGTGAGCAGCAGCGCCGTCAACCCCGGAAGGAGCTTCAAAAAACGCAGCGGAAGGGAGAAGAGCAGCGCCCCCGACACCACGAGCACGCCGCCGAAGATGAGCATCTTCCGGTCGTCCGCACCAGACGGACGGCGGTTCCAGAACGCGCCGATGTACTTTCCCATCCAGACCACAGGATGCACCTTCGACGAGGGCTCCCCAAGCAGGAGATCCCACACTGCGGCTGCGAAGAGAACGACAAACACTTCCATGCGAATACCTTCCTTTCGAACGGATTCTACCGCGGTCCCCCGGCCGCCAGGGCGTGAAGACGAATCTCCGCCGCCTCCGGCAGCGCGCGCGCGGCGGCCTCCGTTACATGCTCTTTTTCATTCAGCAGGGCGACGGGGAGGAGCAGACCGTAGAGCGTGCCGCTGTGCGCAACGCAGACGCCGTACCCCCCGAGCGAACGAACGAGCGCGCG
>RZYG01000389.1 GCA_009930415.1 Spartobacteria bacterium
CCGTCGTTGCACTCGAAGACCGCCGGGTTCACCGTCCCGGTCTCCCTGCCGATGTCGGGGTTCGCGGCGAGCATAGAGCGGACGAGCGCCTCGGACGCCGCGCCCACGCCGAAGGTGTTGGTCAGCAGGATCGGCGTCTCGAGCGTGCCCATCTCCTCGATCTGGACGATCCCGCACGACTTGCCGAAACCGTTGATCACGTGGCACGCCGCCATGACTTTTTCGCGGAAGAGGTTCCCCGGCGCCGGAATAACGGCGGTCACACCGGTCTGTACCGGGCCGTCGGCGAGGGTGCAGTGTCCGACGGCGACGCCGGGGACGTCGGCGATCGTGTTCCGCAGTCCTTTGGGCATACGGCCGATGCGGATGCCGTAGTCCTCGATGCGTTGTGAAGATGTCATTTTTCGTTCTCTCCTTTTTCTGTTTTCGGAGGTTCTGCTGATGCGCAGCGGCATCGTTCGTTCTGCTCGTCGAGGAAGCAGAAAAATTTCTGGTTCTGCTCCATCGTGCCGATGATGCCGACGAGATCTCCTTCCCGCAGTATGAAGTCGCCTCCGGGGTTGGGCAGAAGCGCGCCGTCGCGGAGCACCGCCACCACCGAGACGCCGAACTCGGCCCTGATGTTCGCCGCGGCGATGGTCTTTCCCTCGAGCGGTCCGTCCTTGTGTATGGCCTCCCACTCCAGTTCCAGCGTCGAGGCGGCGTGCAGCAGCTGCGAGAGAAGGCCGTAGTCGGCGTTATTCTCCCGCAGCGGGCCGTAGACGTTCCGCCGGAGCGTCTCCAGCTCCCTGTGGATCGTCGCGCCCGGTACGTCAAGGTGGATGAGCGCCTGCCGGGCCATCTCAAGCCCCGCTTCGAACTCGGGCTGGATGATGCGCGAAATTTCTCGGTCCTCGTCGGGGAACTCCCCGCCTTCGCCGCTGACGTCGCGGGCCAGAATCCGGAGAGTGCGATTGCGCTTCCGGACCGCGCTGACCACGTCCTGAATCTCCAGAGCCCCATGGAGCGTCAGGACAAGGAGCTTTGCCTTCTCGACGCAGGCCGCTTCCAGAACCGCGTCCTGTCCGGGATCTCCGAGAAGAAGTCGCAGTCCTTTCTTTTTTGCCTCAAGAAAGAGGGCGTGGTTCGGCTCGATGACGACGTAGGGTAGCCGCATGCTGTGGAGGACGAGCCCGATGTGTCGGGCGAAGATGCCTCCGCCGGCAACGATCACGTGCCCGGACAACCCGTCGGGAGAGATGTTGACCGTCTGGACCGCGTCTACTTTTCGCCGCCTTTTGAGGAGCGCGTACACGGGCGCGGTCAGCGCAGTGGCGGGCGGACCCAGAAGCATGGAGAGGATGACCGTGTTCAGGGCGAAGGAATAGACGTCCCACGGAACCGCGCCGGAGTCCAACCCTGCCTGAAGCAGGATGAACGCGATTTCGGAGATCGGGATCATGCCGAAGAAGACTGCGGCGGGGATGACGTTGCGGAAGCCGAACAGCCTCACCGT
>RZYG01000134.1 GCA_009930415.1 Spartobacteria bacterium
GCCGAAACTCCTTCGACGCTTTCGACCCGCGTGGGAAAATCCCAGCACAGGACCACGAAATCGATCTGCCCGGCGAGTTCTTCGGCGGCGAGGTGGTTGTTGATCGGCGCGAGGACCGAATCGTGAAACACGTTGGAGGCGATGGTTGTCAGTCCCGTGGCGATATTCACGGGGCAAATCTGGTGGGAGGGGATGCCGTGCTGCTCGGCGTAGTAGGCGCCCAGTTCGACGGAGTCGGCGGAGTTGGTGTTGACGACGACGAGGGTGCGGAAAGCGTTGGCGCTGCCGAACGCCAACGACGGCATCAGAAGACAGAGAAACCAAAATGGTCGCAGGCCCGGCATGGTCGAAACTTCAAGAGAAGCATACCCTCGGAGGGACGGGAGTCAAACCCGCGGAGGGTCAGACGGGCGGATTCTGGAGCGGCCGGGGCGGCAGGACGTCGCGGACGGTGACGGTGGTGCCCTTGCCGAGTTCGGAGGCGATGTGGAATTCGTCGGAGACGCGCTTGGCGTTGGGCAGGCCCATGCCGGCGCCGAAGCCGAGGGACTTGACCCAGTCGTTGGCCGTCGTCCAGCCCTCCTGAAGGGCAAGCTCGACGTCGGCGATGCCGGGGCCCTGGTCCTTGGCGATGAGCTGGACTTCGCCTTCGTCGGCCCGGAACGTGAGCGTGCCGCCGTCGGAATGGACCACGAGGTTCATTTCCAGCTCGTAGGCGGCGATGGCGACGCGGCGGATGAGCTTGGGGTCGAGCCCGCGCTTCTGGAGGACGTTCTTGATCTCGGTGGCGGCGCTGCCGGCGTTCTCGAAGTCCGAACGGGCCACGCGGAAGGTCTGGAAGGAACAGCTCGCGTTTTCGGACAGCGGCAGGACGTACTGGTTTTCGATGCGGGCGAGTTCCTTGAAAAGCTCGACCAGCAGGCGGGTGTTGATCGAGCGGGCGGTGACGATGCCGACGGCCTCGCCGCGCGCGTCGAGGACGGGGAAGCGGCGGTACTCGTACTTGTTGAAGTAGGAGATGGCGATCGCCAGCGGCATGTCGTCCTCGATCGTGACGACGTTGGCGGCCATGAAGTTCGCGACGGGCTCGTCCATGCGCTGCGCGTCGAGGGCCTGGAGAAGATCTTCGATGCTGACGATGCCGAAGAGGCGCCCGTTTTCCACGACGGGCACGCCGGAAACGCGGCGGGCCTGCATCAGGCGCTGCAGTTCGCGCATGGTGGCGTCGCGCCGGATGGTCACGAGGTCGCGGGCCATGACGTCGCGCACGCGCAGTTTGTAGAGCAGCTCGAGGAAGAGCAGGGGCGACTGCTCCGCGCTGATGGGAATGGGATTCATGGCCGGCCCAAGGGTTCCACGGAACGCGCGCGGTTGGCAAACGAAAAACGGCGGACGCGGTCTTGCGCGGCGGGGCGGGATGGGGTTGAATGCGGGGGATGAGCGACAGCCTTCAACGCGGCGCCGACGACGGCGGAGTCCGGATGAGCCTGGGTGGGCATCTGGATGAATTGCGGACGCGGCTGGGGCTGGCGCTGGGGGGCTTCGCGGTTGCGTTTTTCGCGGCGCTGGCGGTGGCCAAGGGCTTCGCGGGGTTGATCCTCTCGCCGTACCGCGCGGCGATGGAGGCGGCGGGGCTCGAACTGAAGCTGCAGGCGGTGCAGCCGGCGGAGCCGTTCCTCGTTTACGTGAAGGCATCGCTGGTGCTGGCGGCGCTGGCCAGTTCGCCGTGGATCTTCTACCAGTTCTGGGCATTCGTGGCGGCGGGCCTGCATCGGCACGAGCAGCGGTTCGTGCGCGCGGCGGTGCCGGCGTGCGCGGCGCTGTTTGCGGGCGGCGCGCTGTTCTTCCTGCTGGGACTGGCGCCGTGGCTGTTCCGGTTCTTCATGCGGTTCGATCTGGGCATCGATTACCTGACCTACCAGCCGGCGGTGGGGCCAACGGTGGATTTCATCCTGACGCTGGCGCTGGTGTTCGGGGTGGCCTTCCAGACGCCGGTGGCGATCGTCTTCGCGGAGCGGATGGGACTGGTTTCGCAGGCGGCGTTGCGGCGGGCGCGAAAATACGTGCTGCTGGGGGCGTTCGTCGTCGGCGCGGTCTGCACGCCGCCGGACGTGGTGTCGCAGGTCGCCCTGGCGTTGCCGCTCTATGCGCTGTTTGAAGGCGGCCTGCTGGTCTGCCGGGTCTGGCCGCGGCGGCGGGACTAGACCTTCGGATCTTCTTTCCGGACGGGATCGTCGGCGGAAGCGGATTTGACTTCGTTCTCGGCGTCCTTCACGCCCTTCTTGAATTCCGTGATGCTCTTGCCGAGGCTGCGGGCGATGTCCGGCAGGCGCCGGCCGAAGATCAGGACCGCGATGACGAGGATGATGATCCATTCGGCTCCGCCGGGGAGGCTCAGGAAGGCAAGCATGGGATTGGTCATGGGCGGCATCCTTGGTTGATCGTTGCCAGTCTGGACCCGCGCGCGCGGCGGAGTCAAAGGAAAAACAGGTCCATTCCACCGCGAAACATGGCGTTCGACTCGAACCTGATTCACCCACGGCACAAGGCCGCGGGGGTCTTCGGACCTGATTCACCCACGGCACAAGGCCGTGGGGGTCTTCGGACCTGATTCACCCACGGCACAAGGCCGCGGGGGTCTTCGGGCCTGATTCGTCCACGGCACAAGGCCGCGGGGGCCGGGGAAAAGCCTACGCGCCGAGGGCTCGGCCGAGGGCGACGGCGGCATCGAATTTGGCGAGCAAGGTGCGGGCGAGGGGCACGCCCAGCTTGCGGGCGAGGGCGACCATTTCGGGCGGCGGGGTCTTGCCGTTGGCGACGAGCACGGCGACGGCACCGACGACGTGGGCCGTGCGCACGGCCTGCTCGGTGGCGAGGGAGGTCAGCAGCAAAGGGCGTTCGAGGTCCATCATGAGCACATCGCTCATGAGATCGGCGGCGACGACGTGGAGCGCGTCGGCGGCTTCGTGGCCGGGGTCGGCCCACAGGAGCTGGGCCTGGGCGGCGGCAAGGAGGGTTTTCAAGTTCATGGGGCGGCCGGGCGGTCTTTGCGTTGGTTGAAGCGGACGTAGTAGAACAGGTTTTCGATTTCGAAGGCGATGTTGATGTTTTGGATGAAGAGGGCCGAGCCGGCCTTGAGTTGGACCGGGGAGAAATTCAGCACGCCCTGCACGCCGGCGGCGGCGAGCTGGTCGAGGATCCCGGCCGCCGCGTTTTCAGGGACGGCGAGCACGGCGACCTGGATGTCCTGCTCCCTGACGAAAGCGGCGAGCTGGCTGACGGGCAGGATGGGGATGGGCGTGGCGGCGGGATTGATCCGCGCCGGGTTGTTGTCGAACCCGGCGACGACCTCGATGTTTTCGTTGGCGAAGCCCTTGTAGTTCAACAGGGCGGTGCCGATCTTGCCGCAGCCGACGATGACGATGCGCTGCAAGGCCTGCGTGCCGAGCAGGGCGTCGAGCCGCTGGAGCAGGACGTCGATGGGATAGCCGCCGCGCTTGTTGCCGACAGCGAGGTTGGCGAGGGAGAAGTCTTTGCGAACGAGGGAAGACGAGACGCCGGCCGCGTCGCCGAGATTGTCCGAAAACGCCTTGGATAGGCCCATGGACTTGAATTTCAGCAGGATGTTTTTGTATCGGACAAGGCGCTGAATCAGCTCTTTCTGCACGATGAGATCTTGTTTCTTCACGATAATGCTCCAAATACGACTATTATTGTGACGACATGCGAAATATATATGACGAATGGAACGAGTCAAGCGTCTTTCATGTCAGATTTTTCTTGTTGCGAGAGAACTGTTTTACTATCGTTTCGTGAATTTTTGGAGGACTTGACGGTGAACAAGGAAGCGAACGCAGAGGTCCAGGAGCGCTTGACGCCGGAGCTGGAGAAATTCATCCAGCACTGGAAGAAGCAGCCGGGCAACCTGATCATGGTGCTGCACCGGGTGCAGGAGCATTTCGGCTACGTGCCGCGGTCGGTGGCGTTCCAGGTGGCGGACCTGCTGAAGATTCCGCTGGCGCAGGTGTACGGGGTGCTGACGTTCTACCATTTCTTCAAGCTGAAGAAGCCGGGCAAGAACCGGATTTCGGTGTGCATGGGCACGGCATGCTACCTGAAGGGCGGCAACGACCTGATCCAGGAGCTGGAGAACATCCTGGGCGTGGGCCTGAACGTGGTGACGCCGGACGGGCAGTTTTCGGTGGAAGCGGTGCGGTGCCTGGGCTGTTGCGGGCTGGCGCCGGTGATGTCGGTGAACGGCACGATGCACGGCAACCTGAAGAAGGAAGACGTCGCGGGCATCGTGGCGCAGTACCAGGCGCAGGCGTAGGCGTCCGGCGGCGTCCGGAGCGGACCCATGCAAGCGACGATCGGCGACGCGGTTTCGGAACTCGTCCAAAACGCCTTCGAAGCCGGCGCGGCCGAGGTGCGGCTGGAACTGGTCCGGCGCGGCGCGCGCCTAGAGGTGTCGGTGCGCGACGACGGCCGCGGGATGGATGCGGCGACGGTGCGGAAGGCGCTGGATCCGTTCTGGTCGGAGGCCGGCAAGCATCCGGGCCGGACGGTCGGGCTGGGCCTGCCGTTCGCGAAGCAGGCGGCCGAGCAGTGCGGTGGTTCGTTCGCGCTCGAGTCGGCACCGGACCGCGGCACGACGGTGCGGCTGGCGTTCGATTTGGCGAACGTGGATGCGCCGCCGCTGGGCGACGCGGCGGCGACGCTGACGGAACTGATGGCGTTCCCCGGCGCGTGCGAGCTGGCGGTGCGTCGCGAGGAAAACGGCCGGGCGTACGAGGTGCGGCGGTCGGAACTGGCGGCCGCGCTGGGCGACCTGGAACAGGCCGGGACGCTGGGCTTGATGAAGAAATTTTTCTCTTCCAACGAGGAAGAGATCCGGAACGAGGTGCAACATGGCGAAATTGACGTTGGCTGACCTGAAGAAACTGCGCGAAGCGAAGCATGCGGAGATGAATCCCCGCGACGCGGCGCACAAAGACGTGCAGATCATCGTGGGCATGGGCACGTGCGGCATCGCGGCGGAGGCGAAGCGCACCTTCGACGTGCTGGTGGACGAGCTGGACAAGGCGGGGCTGGGCAACGTGGCGATCCGCCAGACGGGCTGCATGGGCCTGTGCCACAGCGAGCCGACGGTGGAAGTGCTGGTGCCCGGCATGCCCACGGTGGTCTACGGCAAGGTGGACGCGGACACCGCGCGCAAGATCGTGAACCAGCACGTCGTCCGCAAGCTGCTGGTGAACGACCACGTGTTCGACAAGCCGGCGGCGGACATCGTCCGGAAATAGGGGAAGAGGAGACGGCGATGGCGATCAAAACCTATCTGTTGGTTTGCGGCGGGACGGGCTGCGTGGCGAGCCACGGGGCCGAGCTCTACGACGCGCTCAAGAAGGAAATCACCGAGCAGGGCGCGCAGGCGGACGCCCAGGTGGTGCGCACGGGCTGTTTCGGCTTCTGCGAGAAGGGCCCGATCGTGAAGGTCCTGCCCGACGAGACGTTCTACGTGACGGTGACGGCGGCGGACGCGAAGGAAATCGTGGCCGAGCACGTGATCAAGGGCCGGCCGGTGAAGCGGCTGCTCTACGACAAGAGCCAGAGCCACCTGAACACGAAGCTGGAGGACATTTCGTTCTACCAGAAGCAATTCCGCATCGTGCTGCGCAACTGCGGCGTGATCGATCCGGAAAAGATCGACGAATACATCGCCCGCGACGGCTACGCGGCCCTGGCCAAGGTGCTGACGGAGATGACGCCGGACCAGGTGGTGGACGAGATGCGCAAGTCGGGCCTGCGCGGCCGCGGCGGCGCGGGCTTCCCGACCTGGATGAAGTGGAAGTTCTCGAAGGAAGCCGCCGCCGACCAGAAGTACGTCGTGTGCAACGCGGACGAAGGCGATCCGGGCGCCTACATGGACCGGTCCACGATCGAAGGCGATCCGCATTCGGTGCTGGAGGCGATGGCGATCGCGGGCCGGACGATCGGCGCGAGCAAGGGCGTGGTCTACATCCGCGCGGAATACCCGCTGGCGATCGAGCATCTGGAAACGGCGATCAAGCAGGCGCGCGAATACGGCCTGCTGGGCAAGGACATCCTCGGCACGGGCTTCGACTTCGACGTGGAGATCCGGCTGGGCGCGGGCGCGTTCGTCTGCGGCGAGGAAACGGCGCTGCTGGCCTCGACGATGGGCAAGCGCGGCATGCCGATCCCGCGGCCGCCGTTCCCGGCGGTGTCGGGCCTGTGGCAGAAGCCGACGGTCATCAACAACGTGGAAACCTACGCGAACGTCCCGGTCATTCTCCTGCGGGGCGGCGACTGGTTCGCGAAGATCGGCACGCCCAAGAGCACGGGCACGAAGGTATTCGCGCTGACGGGCAAGATCAACAACTCCGGCCTCATCGAAGTGCCGATGGGCATCACGCTGCGGGAGATCGTCTACGACATCGGCGGCGGCATCCGCGGCGGCAAGAAGTTCAAGGCCGTGCAGACGGGCGGGCCGTCGGGCGGCGTGATCACGGCGGACTACCTGGATACGCCGATCGACTACGAACACCTGCAGGCGCTGGGGTCCATCATGGGCTCCGGCGGCATGATCGTCATGGACGAAGACGACTGCATGGTGGACGTGGCCCGGTTCTACCAGGAATTCTGCGTGGACGAGAGCTGCGGCAAGTGCGCGCCGTGCCGGATCGGCACGCGGGTGCTGCTGAACCTGCTCGAGAAGATCGCGGCCGGCAAGGGCGTGCGCGGCGACCTCGACAAGATCCGCGAGGTGGGCACGGCGATGCAGAAGGCGGCGCTGTGCGGCCTGGGGCAGACGGCGCCGAACCCGGTGCTGTCCACCATGAAGTATTTCGAGGCGGAGTACGCGGCGCACATCGACGAGCAGCGCTGCCCGGCCGGCAAGTGCAAGCAGCTGGTGACCTACACGATCGATCCGGCCAAGTGCATCGGCTGCACGCTGTGCGCGCGCAAGTGCCCGGTGAACACGATCGCGGGCGAGCGGCAGAAGCCGCACCGGATTCTCCAGGAAAACTGCATCAAGTGCGGCGAGTGCCTGAAGGCGTGTAAGTTCGGCGCCGTGAGCCGCCGGTGAGAAGGGGACGACGATGAAGACGGTCAGACTGAAGATCAACGGCATCCCGGTGGAAGTGCCCGAAGGCACGAATCTCCTCAACGCCGCCAAGCAGGTCCAGGTCAAGATCCCGAGCCTGTGCTACCACCCGGACCTGCCGGCGTGGGCCGCGTGCGGCATCTGCGTGGTGAAGGTGAAGGGCCTCAACAAGCTGGTGCGCGCGTGC
>RZYG01000390.1 GCA_009930415.1 Spartobacteria bacterium
GGCGGAGCGCGCTCCGACCTGGGCGCGGAGCTGACGCTGCCCATCGTTACCGCGGTCGTCCTCGGCGGCGTCTCCATCACGGGGGGCAGGGGGACGGTCGTCGGCGTGGCCATCGCGGGCGTCGTGGTGGGGCTGCTGCGCTTCGGATTGCAGATGGCCGGGGTGTCCAGCCAGTACATCACCGTGGGGACGGGAATGCTGCTCGTCGTCTCGGCGGCGGTCAGAGGGCTCGCCTTCCGGTTTTCACTGCTTCCCCGCCGTTCCGGCGGAGGGGACAATATCAAGGGAGGTGGCGCCCGGCGCGGCTGATGCGGATTGGTTGATGCGCGGTGGATTGAGCGGTTCGGCGGAGCGTCGCCGGATCAGGAGGGGAATGAACCGGGGTTGCGGCCCCGAAAAGAAAAGAGGAGGGACTTGTAATGAAGAAATTTGCGGTAGCGCTTGCGGTAGTGATGCTTCTGGTCGGTGCGGCGGCTGCGGTTGCGGCGCCGAAGGATGTCAGCGTTGTCTTTATTCCCAAGCTCACCGGAAACATGTTCTTCGAGTCGGCGGCCGAGGGCGCGCTGGCCATGGCCAAGGAAGTCGGCTTCGAGTGCAAGTACGACGGCTCCCCCGAGGCGTCCGTCGCCAACCAGGTGCAGATCATCAACAGCGCCGTGAACCAGGGCTTCAACGCCATCTCCGTCTCCTCGCTCTCCCCCACGGGGCTGAGCCAGGCGCTGCAGAACGCGAAGAAGCGCGGCGTCAAGGTCGTGACGTGGGATTCCGACGTCGACCCCAAGGACCGCGCCATCTACGTCAACCAGGGGACGCCCGAGATCCTCGGCGCGATGCTCGTCGACATGGCCTATGACCAGATGAACGACGAGCAGAAGAAGAGCGCGAAGTTCGCCTTCTTCTACTCCAGCCCGACCGTCACCGACCAGAACGCATGGGTCGACTTCGCGAAGAAGTACATCGCCGAGAAGCACCCCGGCTGGGAGATGCTGACAGTTCAATACGGCGAGCAGGACGCGCAGAAGTCCCTTCAGATCGGCCAGTCCATCCTTCAGACCTACCCCGACATCGACGCGATCATCTGCCCCGACTCCACCGCTCTTCCCGCGATGGCGCAGGCCGCCAAGAACCTTGAGAAGGCCGGAAAGGTCATCATCACCGGATTCGCCACCCCCAGCTCGATGCGCGGCTTTGTGAAGGACGACACCGTCAAGGCGTTCGGCCTGTGGGACTGCAAGCTCCAGGGCGCGATCGGCGCGTACATCGCCTACTGGCTGGCAGACGGCAACACGTTCAAGGTCGGCGACTTCATCGACGTCCCCGGCGTGGGCAAGCTGAAGGTCGAGCCCAACTCCATCCAGGGGTACGACTACGAGGCCGAGGACTCCGGCATCGTCCTGCTCCCCGAGCGGGTCGTCTTCACCAAAGAGAACATCGACAACTACAACTTCTAACCATCGCTGCACGGCTTCGCCACGCGCTCCCGGCGC
>RZYG01000391.1 GCA_009930415.1 Spartobacteria bacterium
ATGCCTGTTCATGTCCGATTCCGTCCAGCCCGAAACCGACGACTTCGCCCTGATGGCGCAGGTGCGCGCGGGACGCGAGGACGCGTTCCGGACGCTGGTGGAGCGGCATCGGCGGCCGCTGCTGAACTTTTTCGCGCGGATGGGCGCTTCCCATCATGGCGAGGATCTCGCGCAGGAGACCTTCGTGCGGCTATGGAACTATCGGCTCAAATACAAACCGGCGGCGAAGTTCACGACGTTCCTCTACACGTTGGCTCGGCACGCATGGCTGGACCACGTGCGCCGGCAGGTGCGCTTCAAGACGTTTTCCGACCGCTACCGCGAGGAAATGCCGGCGCACACCGATGGCGGGCTCGGCCGTTTGCGCAACGATCTCGACGTGCAGGCCGCGCTGGAGAAATTGCCGACCAAGCCACGCGAAGCGCTCGTGCTGGCCGTGCACCAGGGCCTGGCCTACGAGGAAATCGCGCAAATCCTCCGCATTCCCGTCGGCACCGTCAAATCGCGCATCTTCAACGCCCTCGCCGATCTCAAGGAGACGTTCCGTGAAACCGACACCTGACCCCTTGCAGGATCCGCGCTTCGCGGACGTGGTGGCGCGGTTGCGGGCGCAGGCCGCGCCGGAGCCGTCGGCGGATTTCACCGAGCGCACCTTGGCGCGGGTCCGGCAGACGGTCGCGCGGCCGTTGGGCTGGGCGGACGTCTGGTGGCGCGCGGCGGCAGCGCTGATCGTGCTGGGCGGCGCGAGTTTCTGGTGGCCGCGCGCGCCGGCGCCCGTGGCGCAAGACCCCTCGCCCGTCGAAATCCTCATGGCCGCCCAGCGCGCCGATGGCGGGTGGTCCGCGGACGAGGGCCAGTTGCGCGCGCGCTACGACGTGAGCGTGACGGCCTTGGCCGTGCTGGCGCTGATGCCGAGCGAAATGGCGCCCCTCGGCGGCCCGCAGGCGCAGGCCGTTCGCGATGGAATTTCATATCTCATTGCGCAGCAAGGAGAAGATGGAAAATTCGGCGCGGATTATTCCGGTGCGGACTTCACGCGTTATCTGGCCGGCATGGCTTTGCAGGCGGCGGCCCGGTTGCCGGACGCCGATTCGGCCTGGCTGGCGGCGGCCGAGCGCGCGCGGGCGCATTTGCCCGATTCCTTCCAGATGGCCAAGCTGAATGCCCATTTGGCCCAGCCCGATACCTTCCCGGCCCGCTGGGCCGATGCGGGTGGACCCGTCGCCCAAACGGCCCTGGCGTTGTTGGCGCGCTGAACGAATCAGGTCGGAATTACAGCAGGAAAACAGGTGTAAACCTGAGAATCCTGTTTTCAAAGTCGGACCGCTCGGAGAGCGGTCCCTACCCCGGATCAAGATCGCGAATCGATAGGTAGGGATGCCTCTGCGAGGCGTCCGCAACTGTTCGAACCGGCCAGGTCAACGCCCTGGTCTACAACCGATCCATGCCCTTCTGTAGCCCGGCGCGTCGAGCCGGGCGGCTGTT
>RZYG01000392.1 GCA_009930415.1 Spartobacteria bacterium
CAAGAGGTTAGGTCCACCTTGCCCGGGGCCTATGGCGTTTCGGGCTGAAGAGGCCCTCGACATCCGGAAATCGCCGCGAAAACGCGCCGGAACCTACAAGTCCGGGACGAGGTCGTCCCGGCTCCAAAACCTCGGAACATGGACAAGGCCGATGCGGGCACGAAAAACCCGCCGGCGCGGAGCCGGCGGGCGGAAGCCGCGAACGGAACTATTCCCCGGCTTTGATTTCGTCCCAGAGCTTCGTGTACTTGACGTTCTGGTCGCCGAGGTCGCCGATCATTTCGAGTTTCGCCACCACTTCCGGCGGCGGGAACAGGATCGGATCGGACCGGATTTCTTCCGAGAGCAGCTCGTAGCTGGCGGCGTTCGGGCAGAGAAAATAGATGTATTCCGTCAGTTCCGCGGCCACCTGCGGATCGAGCACGAAATCGATGAACTTGTGCGCCAGATCCACCTGCTTGGCCGCGGTCGGAATCGCCATGTCGTCGAAGCTCAGCGCCGAGCCTTCCTCCGGCACCGCGATCTGGATGTCGTCGTTTTCGCTCTGCACGAGCATCAGGTCGCCGCTGTAGCCGTGGGTCAGCAGGAATTCGCCGGAAGCCAGGCCGGTCTTGTACTGCTCGTTCTCGAACTTCGCGACGTTCTTCTTCCAGCGCAGGACGACCTCCTTGGCGGCGGCCAGTTGGGCGTCGTCGAGCGTGTTCAGGCTGTAGCCCAGGAATTTCAGCGCCGCGCCGATGGTCTCGCGATGGTCGTTGAGCAGGGTCATGCGCCCCTTGAGGTCCGCGCGTTCGAGCATGGCCCACGAGGGCTTGAAATCGGCCACCTTGCTGCCAAGAACCCCCAGGCAGGTGACCGTGACCGTGTAGGGCACGCTGTGGGCCATGTCCTTGTCGACCGCCATCGCCAGATAGGCCGGATCGACGTTCTTGAGGTTGGGCAGCAGCGCAGGATCCAGTTCCCGCAGCATGCCCTGGTCGTGCATGATCTTGACCATGTAGCTGCTGGGGAACAGCAGGTCGTAGCCCGTCGCGCCGGCTTTCAGCTTGGCGTACATCTCTTCGTTGGAGGCGAACGTGTCGATCACGACCCGGCAGCCGTTTTCGGCCTCGAAGCGCTGGACCAGCTCCGGTTTGACGTAGTCCGACCACGTGTAGATATGCAGCGTCGGCTTCTTCTCCGCGCAACCGCACAAAACGGCCAGTCCGACCGCGCCCACCAGCAAGCCCCACGTCGATTTCTTCATTTTGTCTCTCCTTTAGATCGGCCGCCACCGGCAACCATCCTAGATTGTGCCCGCCGATTCCGGAAACGGCAACCCCTTTCGCATTCCTGCCTGGGTGCATGACCGGATTCTTCACGATAGATTCGACCCTCGCATGTAGGGGCTCAGCTTGCTGAGACCGCAGCTGTTCCCAAATTTCTCCAAACCCGGTCCGAGCAAGCTCGGCCCCTACGATTCAGAGCCCGAAATCCGTC
>RZYG01000393.1 GCA_009930415.1 Spartobacteria bacterium
ACTCATCTAGCCGCGGTGAGTTCATCGATCACTACCGGTTCATCGTGGAGCACCAGCTCCGCGTGACCAAGCCCGGGCGCATCGCAGCGATCCACGTGCAGCAGATCGCCACCCAAAAGGCCAAGGACGGCTACATCGGACTCTCAGACTTCCGTGGTGACGTGATCCGACTGTTCCAGTCGGTCGGGTGGATCTTCCACGGCGAGGCGACAATCTGGAAGGACCCGCAGGCACAGTCGATCCGGGCCAAAGTGTTCTCGCTCGCGTTCACCACCAAGAACCGCGACTCATCCAACTGCCGGCCCGCACTCGCTGACTACCTGCTCCTGTTCCGCAAGCCTGGCGACAACGCCGTGAAGATTCCCCACCACGCGCGCGAGGGCGAGGTCACGAACGACGACTGGATCGAATGGGCCGGCCCGATCTGGTTCGATCACACGGGCGACATTGGCGGCGAGAAGTACGGCCCCGTGTGGACCACCATCCGCGAGTCGGAAACGCTCAACGCGCGCGCCGGCCGAGAGAACGCCGACGAACGGCACATCGCCCCGTTGCAACTTGAGTTCATTCGCCGGTGCATCCTGCTCTACTCCAACCCTGGCGAACTGGTGCTGTCCCCATTCGGTGGCATCGGGTCTGAGCCCTACGTGGCCGTGAAGAACGGACGCCGCGCCGTGTCGTGTGAGTTGAAGCCGTCCTACTGGGAATCGGCCGTGAAGGTGATGCGGGACCTCGACTACCAGATGAGCCTGCCGACACTGCTGGACGAACTCGCATGACCTCCCTGACCATCCCGCCGTACAACACGGACCTCGACGCCTGGCGGGCACGGATCGAAGCGAAACGCGCCGCGAACCACGCACGCCGGGCAGCGGAACAGGCCGCGAAGGAATCCCAACGCAACCCGCGCAAGGTCAAGCCCGTCGCCACCGAGGCGTGCGACGAGTGCGGCACCCACTTCGTCCGCCGGCAGGGCAACCAACGCTTCTGCTCCAAGAAGTGCCGGGACCGCAACCTGAAACGGAAGCGGGAAGCGGCGCCGCCCAGTGTCCGCCCGTGCATTGAGTGTGGCCGGCTCACGCGACCGAACCACACCACAACCACCGACTACCCCGGCACGCTGCTGCGGGGAGACGCGAACCGGTGCAAGCGGTGCTACGGCGAGGGCCGTCCGGCAGGGTCTCGCGCACCCAGGTCACAGGGACTGCGCCCTTGCGCGAAGTGCGGCCGCATGACGAGGGCTAAGGGGTCAGAGCCGGTTGACGGCATCCCTCGGCGCTACAAGGGCGGCATGTGCAAGCCGTGCGCCGTACCCCGGCAGATCGTGACAGGCCGCACGTGCCCCGCGTGCGGCAAGCGCATCCCAGACACAGCACAGCCCCGTCGCGTCTACTGCAACGCGGCGTGTCGCAGGCGCGACTATCGTGCGACCGCGCAAGAGGTGGCCGCATGACCTGGCGAGAGCGCGCAGCCTGCTG
>RZYG01000394.1 GCA_009930415.1 Spartobacteria bacterium
GCCTGCCCACCATGACCAACCAGACCGCCCCGCTCTACACCCCCGCCGAATGGTTGGCCGCCCGCACTGCAACAGTGCGGTAGCTCTTCGGACGCTTACGGCCAGACGACTTCTCCGGCCGATCGTCGCGGCTTCAAAACCATGATTTACACTTATGCGCATATGTGTATAAGCATATTCCCATGAACCTTGTCCAAGCCAAAGCCAAGGCCGAAGTCTTGAAAGCGCTCGGCCATCCCCTGCGCGTCCAGATGCTGGAAGCGCTCGCGCGCGGCGACCGCTGCGTGAACGATCTGCGCGCCTTGGCCACCGTCAGCCAACCCACGGTCTCGCGCCATCTGGCTTGGCTGAAACGGGTCGGCCTCGTGACCGAACGCCGCGCGGGCCCCCGCGTGATCCATCACCTCGCCTGCCCCGGAATG
This sequence comes from Spartobacteria bacterium, assembly GCA_009930415.1. Taxonomy (GTDB): domain Bacteria; phylum Verrucomicrobiota; class Kiritimatiellia; order CAIQIC01; family Lenti-01; genus Lenti-01. The sequence continues at coordinate 423 of RZYG01000394.1, forward strand.
CTCCAGGCCCTGAAATGCGCCGACGAAGCCGCCCGGTTCGCGCAAAAACGCCGCGAAAACGATTCCTGAACTTCCCCGGAACGCAATCAGAACGCAAACGGGGTTGCCACGGGTTCCCGATCGGCCCACGCTCAGGCTGGCAACAAAAGCATTCCGGAGGATCGTCGCATGAAACCGCGCCATGCGCTGTGGATGGTTTTGGGGATGGCCGGGCTGGCCGCCCGCGCGGCCCAGGCGTATTTCGGGGCCGCCTATTGGTCGCCCCAATCGCAGCATATCCTCTACGACGTCGGCAAGTCGCACGCCACGACGTCCAATATGGAATTGCGCGTGGAGGGACCCAACGCCAACGAAGTCTGGGGCACCGGCACCACGAACGTGGTCGGCACCAACCGGCTTGAAACGACCGCCGCCGGCGAGAACCGCTTCATCCTCAAGGAATCCTACTGGGAAGCCGGCGAAAACATCGTCGAAGAGCGCCAAGTGGACGTACTGGTCAAGGCCACCAACGTGGCGGGCACGCTGTACTTCGACGAACGGATCGAACTGGGCACCGGCGCGTGGTTCAGCGGGAATACGCTGACCGTCAACGGCAAGCGCACGCTGACCATCGAAAACACGATCGATCCGGTCCACGGTCTTGGCGTCCGGCTGGACGGCACGCTGATCCTGGACAATTGCGGGTTCCAGGGAATGAACCTGGACACGTCCGGCGGCGGCGAGCGCACCATTGTTGCCGCCAATTGCCGGTTCATCGGCGAAGTGTTGACGTTGAACCAACTGGTGACCGCGACGTTCACCACGTGTTTTTTCCCGACCACGGTCCACCTGATGGCCAACCATCTGGTGGCGAACGACTGCCTGTTCGTCAAATATACCTCGCCCAGCGCACCCGATGGCCAGGTGACGTTCGGCGTGGGCTCGTCGTACGACGTCGGCCAGTGCGAATTCCGCACCAAGCCGGTGGCCCTGCATCCCGGCAGCGCCGTGGGTTCGGTCCACGACTGCGCTTTTGTCGGAGGGGGGCTGGCGATCAGCGGCAGCAACGCCGCGCC
>RZYG01000395.1 GCA_009930415.1 Spartobacteria bacterium
CGAAGGAGGGCCGAGGGCGCCGGGCTGTTTGTAGGCCGGGATTGCATCCCCGGCGGGATTCGGGCGGGGGATCTCAATATCCAATATTCAATAATCAATTTTCAACGTTCAACGGACAGCAGAAGGCCGGCGGCGAGGGCGAGGACGAGGGCGGCGGTGGCGGCGACTTTGAGGAGGAGGACGGAGATGCCGGCGAGGACGGCGCCGCGGGCGATGTGGGCGGCGGGGGCGTTTTTCTTCAGGCGGCGGCGTTCGGCCAAGTACACGAGCGCGAAGCTGCCGAGCAGCATGCCGACGAGGCTGCCGAGGACGGGGACGACCATGCCGCCGAGAATGGCGCCGCCGAGGCTGCCCAGCAGCGCGAACCAGCCCGCGGCGGCGGATCCGCCGCGGCGGCGCACGCCCCAGGCCGCGGCGAACCATTCGATGACGTCCACGGCCGCGCAAACGGCGAAAAACGCGAGCAGCGCGGGCCAACCGGGGAATTCGCCGGGGCCGGTCAGCAGCGCGGCGCCGAGGGCAGCGCCGAGCACGAGCCAGGTGCCGGAAATGGAAAACACGGCGAGGATCAAGCCGCCGAGGCACAGCAGCGCGCAGGCGGTCCAAGCCAAGAAGACGCCGGCGACGGACACCCATTGCATCAGCGTTGCGCCGATTTCGCTCATTCCTTGACTCCGCCGGAGGTGAGGCCGGTGACGAGGAGTTTCTGGCAGGCGAGGAAGAGGAGGGTGATGGGGATGCCGGAGAGGACGGCGGTGGCGGCGAAATCGCCCCAGAGGTAGTTCTGTTCGTAGAGGAAGCTGTTGGCGCCGACGGCGAGGGTCCATTGGTCGGTGCGCTGGAGGACGACGCTGGCGAGGGGGTATTCGCCGACGAGGCCGATGAAGGCGAGGATGAAGACGATGGCGAAGATGGGCAGGGAGGTGGGCAGCATGATGAGCCGGAAGGTCTGCCAGGGGGTGGCGCCATCGATCATGGCGGATTCTTCAAGGGAGACGGGCAGGGAATCGAAGTAGCCCTTGATCATCCAGACGTGGGTGGCGATGCCGCCGAGGTAGGCGAGGATCAGGCCGGGATGGGTGTCGAGTCCGAGCGCGGGCACCCAGCGGCCGAGGGCTTCGAGGATGGAGTAGATCGCGATGAGGGCGAGGACCATCGGGAACATCTGGAGGATGAGCAGGCCGCCGAGGATCCGCTCGCGGCCCCGGAAGCGCATCCGGGCGAAGGCGTAGGCGCAGGTGGAGGAGAGCGCCAGGATCAGGAAGGCGCTCGTGGCGGACACCTTGACGGAGTTCCAGAACCAGCGCAGGACGGAGACGGACGGCGTTTCCCACGAACCGTCGGCTTGCAGGACGGGCAGGCCGAGGACCATGCGCCAGTGTTCAAGGCTGAAGGTCTCGGGCGTGGGCAGGATGCCGCCGACGGCGAAATTGCCCTGGCGGAAGGAAATGGACACGACCATGA
>RZYG01000135.1 GCA_009930415.1 Spartobacteria bacterium
TGCCCACCATGACCAACCAGACCGCCCCGCTCTACACCCCCGCCGAATGGTTGACCGCCCGCACTGCAACAGTGCGGTAGCTCTTCGGACGCTTACATTCGAAATGGTCTTAATGATAAAATAACGCATTCGGGGTGGACACGGCTTGCGCCGCGCCGCGAAAATCAAGGCGTTCCGAGGAGGTGACGCATGGCCAGGACAACTCCACGCTTGTTCGTTTCTGCAATGGCACTGTCGGGGATGGCGGCATTTGTTGTGACGGGGCTGGGCTGGGCGTTGTCGGCGCGGGCCGCGGAGACGATCACGTATTCCTACGATGACGCGGGGCGGCTGACGAATGCCGCCTATGGCGGCGGGGGGAACATCGCCTACGCCTACGACGCGAACGGGAACCTGCTGATGCGCACGGTGACGGCCGCGGGCGGCACGACCTACACGCTGATCTACCGCGCCGGGACGGGCGGCTGGATCGACGGCGTGGCCACCCAGGTCGTCGCCGAAGGCCAGAGCGGGACGCCCGTCGAGGCCAAAGGCGAGAACGCCAGCGCGGTTTTCCACGGCTGGAGCGACGACAGCGAGGCCAACCCGCGCACGGATGCCGAGGTCATGGCCGACCTGACGGTGATCGCTTCGTTCCTGAGCCAAGGCGGCGCCGATCTCGACTGGTACGCCGCCCGCGGGATTGCGCCGGAAGGCGGCGAAGACTGGAACGACGTGGATGCGCGCATCGTGGCCGGGAAGGGGACCACCTTGCGACACGAAAACGTCGCCGACACCGACCCGGGCGATACCAACGACCTGTTCCGCGTGCTGTCCGTTTCCAACGGCCCGCCGCTGACGGTGCAGTTCCAGCCGGGGTCCACGGGGCGGGTCTATACCTTCCAATACACGGACGATCTGGAAGACGGCGATTCCTGGACGACGGTCCCCGGCACCGAGCCGCGGCCCGGAGTGGGCGGCGTGGACGGGATGGGCGACGGCAATCCGCCGCCGGCCAAGCGGAATTACCGGATTCAAGTGGAAGTGCCCTGAGAAGAGAGAAGAAGAGCAAACTCAATATTCAATATCCAATAATCAATCTCCAATCATCAAGGGTAGGGACGGCGCGCCGCGCCGTCCGGGCTGTCGGACAGCCGAATCGATTGCGGATGGATGCGGATTGCCCGTAGATGAGAAGCAGGAAAACAGGAAACAGCAGGAAAACAGGAAACAAGCCGGATCGGACATGGAGTGCGGCGGCTTGACGCCGCCTTGGGTCGACAAGGCCGCGGAGGCCTATAACCGGAGGACGCAGATGCCATGAAAACAACGAAACAATACGCGCATCTGCGGCAGGGCGGGATCATCGTCGGGTTGCTGGTTCTGGCGGCGGCACTGCGGGCCGGGGCTTCGGGCACGACGGAGTACGCGGGCTTCGGCACGCAGCGGCTGGTGGACAAGCCGGCCGCCGTGGGGGATCCCGTCAGCGCGGCCAGCGGGGCTTTTTCGTGGCAGAAAACGCTGATCCCCCTCGGCGGGCCGATGGGTCTGGATTTTTCCATCCACTACCGGACGGATCCAAACGCCACCTACCTCCGTTCGCCCAGCGACTTCCCGCCGGGCTACTATTTCGATAATTCCACTCCCTTCCTCCTCGCCTGGAGCTGGCAGCCGGCGCCGCTGCTGCTCGGCAACAGCTTTTACGACATGACGGTGCTGCTGGACGACGGCGGACAGGTGTGTTTCATGACGAACGAGGCCGGGGATTTCGTCTTCGCCGAAATTCCCGAGATCAGCGGCGGCGTGGATCGGAATTTCCAGCTCAAGCGGATGGACAACTGGTTCTATTTCTGCGATCCGACGCGCGGCCGGGTCACGATGTTCCAGTTGCCGGAAGGCACCGGCACGCTCTTCTATCGTCCGGAAACCATCCTGGACCGCAACTCCAACCGGTTGACCTATGCCTATCTGACGAAATTCGAATGCAATCCCCGTTCCATCGCGGACGATGCGGGACGGGCGCTGTATTTCGGCTATGAGACGTACCAAAACCAATACGAGTGGGTTTGGGATTACCGGTTTTCGGCCGTCACCGACCACGTCGGGCGGACGTGGACGTTCCTGTACGAAACCAATGCCGCCGACAACGGCGGACGCATTACCTTGCGCGGGGTGGTGGAGCCGGGCGGGCGGACCAACCGGTTTCTTTACCGGCCCAACAATTTGTACTACGGCTCCGGCAACATCTCGTCGCAACTGTGCCTGCTGGCGAGCGCGGTGGCGCCGCGCGGCAACGCGACGTTCTCCAACGAATACGCCACGAGCAAGCTGCCGGACGTCGACCGGCACGTGCGCTGCATCGCCCAGAGCGATGCCTTCGGGAATCGGACGACCCTGGCCGTGACGACGGAAGTGGGCCGCTACGTCGGCAACGTGACCAATCCCGACGGCACGACCAACCAATTCGTCCATGACGGCCACCACGACGTGCCGCCCCGTCAAGTCACGGATGGCGCGGGGCAAACCATGGCCTTCGAGCGGAATGCCGTCGGCTACTTCCGGTCCGCCACGGACCGGGGCGGCGCGACGACCCGTTTCGGCTACGACGCTACCGGCCGCTTGCTGACGGACGTGACCAACGCGCTGGGCGAGGCCGCCGCCATCGTCTGGGAAACCGCCGAGCAGACGTTCGTGAATCCCGCCACCAACCACGCGGTGACCTTCTCGTTCGACCAGATCGCGCGGATCGAGTATCCGGACGGCACGTCGGAGCAGTATGCCTACGACGGGCAGGGCAACGTGACCGCGCGCACGGACCGGGCCGGCGCGGTCTGGACCACGGTGCGCGACGATCGCGGCCGCCCCGTGCAGAGCGTCCGCCCCGGCGGGGGAACCGTCGCGCGCACCTATGCGACCAACGGCCTGCTGCTGGCCGTGGCGGATAGCGACGGCTTTGCGGAATCCTACGGCTACGACGAGCTGTTCCGGCTGACGTTCGTCACCAACGCCGTCGGCGGCGTGCGGCAGTACGCCTACGACGAGGCGGGGAATCTGGTGCGCATCGTCGACGAACTCGGCGGAGAAACCGTCGTGGGCTACGACGCCAACGGCAACTCGACGAACGTCGTGGACCCGGCGGGCTACGTCCTGTCGCGCGAATACGACGCGATGGACCGGGTGGCGGCCATTTCGGATGCGGCGGGTTCGCTGGAAACCCGGACGTACGACGCGCTGGGCCGGTTGGCGGAGAGTGCCACCCCGGCCGCCACGAACGTTTTCGGCTATCATCCCAACGGCTGGACGACGAATGCGGCGACCGGTGCCCGCGCCTGGGCGTGGCGGCACGATGCCGACGGGCGCATCACGAACGTCGTGGCGCCCGATGGCGGCGTCGCGGCCATCGCGCGCGACGCGCTGGGGCGGCCCGTCGCCGCGACGGATCCGCTTGGGCAAATCACGGCCATCGCCTACGACGCGGCCGGGCGCATCGCCGCCGTCACGAATCCGCTCGGCGCGGCGACCCGCTTCGCCTACGACGGCGCAGGCCGGCTGTTGGCCGTCACCAACGCGCTGGGCGGCGTCTTTGCGCGGGAATACGACGCGGACGGCCATCTCGTGGCGGCCACGGATCCCGACGGCCACCCGACGGGCTGGAGCTACACGCCGATGGGGCGGCTGCGGGCCGTCTCCAACGCGCTGGGCGAGATCGTGCACCTGGCCTACGATGCGCAGGGCCGGTTGTCGGCCGTCACCAACGCCGACGGCACGGCGACGGCCTGGAACTACGACGCGGCGGGGCGGGTCGTCGCTTTCACGGATGAAGCCACCAACGCGTGGCGCTTCGCCCGCGACACGCGCGGCGCCGTCGTGGCCGCCACCAATCCCGCCGGGGGCGCGACGGCCTACGCGTACAATCCCGACGGCACGCTGCAAACCGCGACCGACGGCGAAACCGGCCTGGTCTCCAACCGCTACGACGCCGCGCGCCGCCTCGTGGAGACCGTTTATCCCGACGGCAGCCGCGTCCGCTACGACTACGACGAGCACGGCGAGGTGGTGGCCGCGACGGATGCCCTGGGCGGCACGAACCGCTTCGCGTACGATGCCGCCGGGCGGCTGGCGTCCGTCGTCGATGCCCTGGGCCAGGCCGCAACGTTCGCCTACGACGCGGCGGGGCGCCTGACCAACGTCGTGGACCGTGCCGGCGCGGCCACGAGCTGGGAATACGGTGCCGCCGGGCAGCTCGTCGCCGCCACCGATGCCACCGGCGTGCGCCGCACCTGGGCGCGCGACCTGCTCGGGCGCGCCACCAACGTCGCGGTGGGCACCTCCGTCTGGCAAATCGCCTACAACGCGTCCGGCGTGGCCACCCAGCTCGTGGCGCCCTCCGGCCGCGCCACGGCCATCGTCCCCGACGCGCTGGGACGCATCGCGCAAACCGTGGATCCCCTCGGCCGTACCAACGCGGTCGCCTACGACGCCCGCGGCCGGATCGCTTCCGCCACCGATCCGGCCGGCCGCGCCACCCACTACGCCGCCGATCCGCGCGGACTGCCGGCGGGCATCGCGCTGCCCGATGGCACCGCCGTGGCCTATGCCTGGAACGCCGCCGGCCAACTGGCCGAAATTTCCGACGGCAACGAAGCGGTCTGGACCCTGGGCTACAGCCCGATGGGGCGGCTGCGGACCTTGACCGATCCGCTGGCGCGCACCAACCGCTATGCCTACGACGTCAACGGCCGGCTGGCGGCCGTCACCAACGCCGACGGCACGGCGGCGGCCTACGAATACGACGCCAACGGGTGGCTCGCGCGCCTCGCGCATTCGGCCGGCCCGGAGCTGGCCTTCCAGCGCGACGCGCTGGGACGCATCACCAACTCCCCCGGCCTAACCCTGGCCTACGACGCCGAAGGGCGCGTGACCGCCGCGGAAAGCGCCGGCGTCGCGTTCGGCGCCGCCTACGATGCCGCCGGACGGCTGGCCACGGCGACCTATGCCGACGGCGCCTTCGCCGTGACCTATACCTATGCCGTCGGGCCTAACGGCGACGGCCGGTTGACCCGCGTCGGCGACAGCCTCACCGGCACGCAGGTGGATTTCGCCTACGATGCGGACGGCCGCCTCGCGACCGTCGCGCTGCCCAACGGCGAAACCATCGCCTACACGTGGGACGACGCCGGCCGCCTGACGCGGTTGCAGTCCGGCGACCACGTCGATGCGCAACGGACCTACGATCTCGCCGGACAGGTCGTCCAAACCGTCCTGGCCGCGCCCTTGCCGGCGTCCGGCGGTTTGACGGCCGCCACCAACGTGCTGGCGTTCGATGCCGCCTCGCAGATCGCCTCCGCCGGATTCGTCCACGATGCCCGCGGACGCGTGGCGCAGATCCCCGCGCCATGGCATCCGGGCGGCGCGGCGCTGGCGTGGGATGGCGCCTCGCGGCTCACCAATGCCAACGGCGCGGCGCTGGCCTACGACGGCTTCGGCAACGTGCAGACGCGCGCCGCAATCGGCGCCACCAACCGCTTTTTCCACCATCCCGCCATCGGCGGCGCGCCGATCGTCGCCGAACAGGATGTCGCCTCCGGCGCCTTCCGGCGCTACTACGTCTGGACGCCCGGCGGACGCCTGCTCTACCTGATTGACGCCACGGATGGCCACGCGGTCCGGTTCTACCACTTCGATCCGAACGGCAATGCGCTCGCGCTGACCGATACCAACCGCGCCGTCACCGACGCCTGGGCCTACGACCCCTACGGCCGCATCCCCGCCCGCACGGGAACCAGCCCACAGCCGTTCACCTTCTGCGGCGCATGGGGCGTGCGGCAGGACGGCGCCGACGGCCTCTACCAGATGCGCGCGCGCTGGTACCACGCCCGTCTCACCCGCTTCCTTTCGCCCGAACCGCTTTGGCCCCAGCTCGGCAACCCCAAGGCCCTCAACCCCTACCAGTACGCCGGCGCCGACCCCGTGCGGTTCGCCGATCCCAGCGGCCAGTTTTTTACATTAGGGTTGTTGAATGGCGAGGACTTGCGCGAGAGAACGGGCGAATTTCTCACCCAGATGATATTCAATGCCGCCCTGGAAGGTTATGAAGAAGCCGGCCTTGTGGGCATGGTTCAAGGAATCCAGGAACTCGGTCTTTTACAGAACGTAGATTTGATTCACGCGGATGAAGGCTTGCGGAACGATCTGCTTTCTCTGCTCCAAGAGGTCCAGCAAGCGAAGATCGCCCGCTTCCAGAATGAAAAAAGGAGGAGGCAGAAAGCATTTCCTCCCGCTCCGAATCCCCGGCTCTCCACCGCGAGGCTCATGGTGGACTCGAACAGCGCGCCTCAATTCCGCCTCCTTCAAAGTCAGCAGCAGTCCGCCGAGTGGTTTTCGTCGCCGCCCAGTCCGGCGCCGGAAGGTTACCGGGGCGACGGGGGGCCGCTGCCTGCAAGGATGCCGCCGGCCCCCATGGCCGTTTCCGTGCCCATGCCGGTCCCCATCCCCGTTTTGGCTCCCGCGCCGGTTCCGCTGGCCGAGCCGGCTCCAAAAGAAATCGATATGAAATTGTTGGGGGTGGTCTCCAGCGGCGTCCCGCCAAAAGTCGTTGGAAATCTTCCGGCGCCGTTGAAGGAAAATCCGCCTCAAGAGCACGCGAACGCCTTGCTCTTCCCAACGGGCGGCTACGATGGCCAGAGCGGAATGCAAGCCCCGGCCCCGCCGCCGCTGTGGCAGCAGGCGTGGAAAGCTCATAGCGAGCGAAGAAAGGAACGATTTGGCATCGACTTTGAAATGGAGCAGGAGGCCACCCGCCAAACGGCCGAGCAGCGCCAGCAAGAGATCGGTCAAATGCTGAATGAACTGATGGAACGCCCGGATCTGACGGACGAACAAAAGCAAGCGACCGGATTGGCCATCCTGTTTGGCGGTTTTTGAGCGTCACCCACCGGTCATGACCTGGAATGCGGCGGCTGGACGCCGTCTTTGGGCCGCGCCGTTGAACAGCCGGATCAACCACGGATGGACGCGGATGTACACGGATTTCCAGAGGGTCGGCCTCCGTAAACCCCCACGCCATCGAAAGGGGACTGTAGACCCCCGCGCCCTTGTGGCGCGGGTGAATCAGGTCCGTTTTCATCCGGCCCCCGAGCGATGAGCCCTCCCT
>RZYG01000136.1 GCA_009930415.1 Spartobacteria bacterium
ACGAGCATCGTGGCCGTGATCTCCCAGATCCTCATGCCCCGGAAGGACAAGCCCGGCCGCATCGCGGCGTTCGAAATCATGATCGCCACGCCCTCCATCCGCTCCCTCATCCGCGACAACAAGACCTTCCGCATCACCTCCGACCTGCAGACCGGCGCGAAGTGGGGGATGCAGACCCTCGATTCGCACCTGATCGACCTGTGGCAGGCGGGCAAGATCGCCTACGAGGAACTCGTGACCAAGGCGCAGGACACCGAAGAAGTCATGCAGCAGATCCGCGGCAAGCAACCATAGACAGGACATCGCCATGGCCGAATATTCCGACATGTTTCTGGAGGAGCTGGTCCGCAACGGCCTGATCGACGACGGCCAGGCCGCCGAGGTCGTCGACGAGCACGAGCGCACCGGCAAGCCGACCAAGGACGTCGCCCTGGAAATGGGCCTCCTCACCGAAGAGCAGGGGCTCGACCTGATCTCGAAGCTGATGGGCGCCGAACGGGTGGATCTCGAGCACATGAGCGTGCCCATGGAAACCCTCCAGGCCGTGCCCGGCAGCGTCGCGCGCATGTACAACGCGATGCCCGTCGCGGCCGACGCCGGCTCCGTCACCTTGGCCGTCGCGAATCTCGTCGGCCCCGAAACCAGCGACGAAATCCGCTTCGTGCTGAGCAAGGACGTCCAGTTCATGGTCGCGTCCAACACCGAAATCGCCAACGCCATCTCCCGCTACTACGGCAGCGAAGACGAGTCCATGAAGGACATGCTCTCCAGCCTGGAGGGCGAGCTCGCCGACGCCGGCGAATTGCTCGAAAGCGGCGCCCGGGCCGACGACATCGCCTCCGTGGAGGCCGCCGCCAACTCGCGCCCCGTCGTGCGGTTCGTCAACCTCGTCATCTACCAGGCCGTCCAGGACCGGGCCAGCGACATCCACTTCGAGCCCTTCGAGAACGAATTCAAGATCCGCTACCGCGTGGACGGCGCCCTCTACGAAATGGCCCCGCCGCCGCGCCATCTGGCCCTGCCGGTCACCTCCCGCCTCAAGGTCATCTCGGGCCTCAACATCGCCGAACGCCGCGTGCCCCAGGACGGCCGCATCCAGTTGCCCGTCGGCGGCCGCATGATCGACTTCCGCGTGTCCACCCTCCCGACCCAGTTCGGCGAGAGCGTCGTGCTCCGCGTGCTCGACCGCAGCGTGGTCTCGCTGGACCTCGAGAACATCGGCATGCCCGACGACGTCTACCAGTATTTCTGCGAGGACATCGACAAGCCCAACGGCATCGTCGTCGTCACCGGTCCGACCGGCTCCGGCAAGACGACCACCCTCTATTCCGCTTTGCGCCGCCTCAACACCATCGAAAACAAGCTGCTGACGGCCGAGGAACCCGTCGAATACGACATCGACGGCATCGTGCAGGTGCCCATCCACGAGGCCATCGGCGTCACCTTCGGCAAGGTGCTGCGCGCCTTTCTCCGCCAAGACCCCGACATCATCATGGTCGGCGAAATCCGCGACATCGAGACCTCCGAAATCGCCATCCAGGCCTCGCTCACCGGCCACTTGGTGTTCAGCACCCTGCACACGAACGACGCCGCCGGCGCCGTGACCCGGCTCATCGACATGGGCGTCGAACCGTTCCTGATCGCCTCGACCCTCGAAGCCGTGCTCGGCCAGCGCCTCGTCCGCACCATCTGCAGCAACTGCAAGACGGAATACCAGCCCACGTCCGATCTCATCCAGCAGCTGGGCATGACCGAACAGCAGGTCGGCGGCCGGCCCTTCTTCTACGGCGCCGGCTGTTCCTACTGCAACCAGACCGGCTACAAAGGCCGCCGCGGCATCTACGAATACCTCCGGATCAAGGACCCCGTCCGCGACCTCATCAACCAGCGCAAACCCACCCTCGTCATCCGCGACAAGGCCGTGGAACTGGGCATGCGCACCTTGCGCGAAGACGGCATCCGGTGCATCCTCGACGGCTACACCACGGTCGAAGAAGTTTTGAAGTACACCTGACGGAGCGCAACCCCCGCCGGGACGAACACAGGAAGGAAACCCCATCATGGCGCGGTACAAATTCACGGCATTGGATGCCAAGGGCAAGGAAGTGCACGGCGAGATCGATGCCGATACCCAGGCGCAGGCCGTCGCCCGCATCCGCGAAAAACAGTATTTCCCGACCAAGGTCGAGGAACTGGCCGGCGGCGCGGCTGCCGCGCCCGCCAAGAAGGGCGCCGCCAAGAAGGGCGCCATGCAGATGGAGATCAAGCTGCCCAAGTTCCTCCAGGGCGGCGTCAAGGCCAAGCAACTGACGACCTTCACCCGCCAGATGTCCACCCTCGTCAACGCCGGCCTGCCGCTCATGCGCGCCCTGCGCGTGCTCCAGCGCCAGGAAAAGAACGTCGCCCTCCGCGATGCCGTCCTCCAGATGGCCGAAAGCATCGAGTCCGGCAGCACCTTCGCCGAAGCCCTCGCGGCGCATCCCAAGATCTTCGACCGCCTGTTTGTTAACATGGTTAAAGCCGGCGAAGTCGGCGGCGTGCTCGACGTCGTGCTCGCCCGCCTCGCCGAATTCCAGGAAAAGGCCGAAAAAATCAAAGGCAAGGTCAAGAGCGCCATGACCTATCCGATCGTCGTGCTCGTCATGGCCCTGTCCATCCTCGGCTTCCTGATGACCTACATCGTGCCCAAGTTCGCCGAGATCTTCGGCGACCTGATGGGCGGCAAGGGCATGCCCGCGCTGACCCAGTTCGTCATGAACGCCAGCGATACGATGGTCAACCGGTTCCCGCTGGTGCTGATCGTCCTCGTGGTGATCGTCGTCGTCCTCAAGCTGCTGGCCAAGACCGACAAGGGCCGCCTGGGCATCGACCAGTTCAAGCTCCACGCCCCGGTGTTCGGCACCCTCATCAGCAAGAACTCCATCTCCCGCTTCACCCGCACCCTCGGCACCCTGATGTCCGCCGGCGTGCCCGTGCTTCAGGCCCTCAACATCGTCAAGGAAACCGTCGGCAACGAGGTCATCGCCAAAGCCGTCACCACCATTCACGACGCCGTCAAGGAAGGCGAGAACATGGCGCCGCCGATCGCGTCCTCGAAGGTCTTCCCGCCGATGGTCGTCAGCATGGTGGAAGTCGGCGAGGAAACCGGCGCGCTGCCGGACATGCTGATGAAGATCGCCGATTCCTACGACGACGACGTGGACAACGCCGTCGCCGCCATGACCTCGATCATCGAACCCCTGCTGATCATCTTCCTGGCCGTGGTCGTCGGCACGATCGTCATCGCCCTGTTCATGCCGCTGGTTTCCATCATCGGCGGTCTCAGCGGGTAGTCCGCCCCGCGGCGGCTCCTTCCGCGCCCGGCTCCGGCCGGGCGCTTTTTTTGCCGAAGGCCAAAATCAAAGCTTGATCGGGCGCGGGCCGGACGGTACAAAGCGGGCCGTTCACGTGCTGGAGGTAACGATATGTCGACGAACGAAATGCGGTTTACGCGCACCCATTGCTGGATCCGTCTCGAAGGACCGCAGGCGGTCGTCGGCATCACCGACTTCGCCCAGGAGCAAATGTCGGAGCTGACGTTCGTCGAGTTGCCCGAAGTGGGGGAGCAGGTCGAGGCGGAAGACGAAGTGGCCGTGGTCGAATCCGTCAAGGCCGCCAACGACGTCTTCGCGCCCGTCTCCGGGACCATCGTCGCCGTCAACGAAGCCCTGATCGAGCAGCCGGAACTGGTCAACCAGGATCCGTTCGGCAAAGGCTGGCTGTTCAAGCTGAACCCCGCGGATCCGGCCGAACTCGACGACTTGCTCGACGCCGACGCCTACGAAGCCCAGTTGCCGCTCGACGACGAGGAATAGCATGGCGCGCCGGCGGCGGCTTCCGTAGGATGCCTCCCGACCATGGAGACCCGCCTGTCCCATTTCACCACCTTCCGCCTCGGCGGTCCCTGCCGCGAACTGATTGCGGTTGCGGATGCCGCCGCCGCGATGGACGTCGTCCGGACTTGGAATGCCGCCGGGAAACCATGGCGCGTCATGGGCGGGGGCTCGAACCTGCTGGTCGCCGACTCCGGGATTCCTGAAAGCGTACTGCGGATCGCAGCGGAAACTCCGGATTGCCGCCTGGATGCCACCGGCTTGCTCGAGGTGTCCGCCGCTTCTCCCCTGGATGCCGTGGCGGCTTTCGCGGCCGAATGCGGGCAGGGCGGCCTGGGGTTCGCGTCCGGCATCCCGGGCACCGTCGGCGGCGGGCTCTGCGGCAATGCCGGGGCTTTCGGCCGCCAATTGGGCGACGTGCTCGACCGCGTGGAAATCCTGACGCCCGCCGGCGAGCTGCGCCAACTGCCGCGCGCCGCCGTGGAATTCGGCTATCGTTCGTCGGCCTTGCCGCGCATGGGCGACGTGGTCGTGCGGGCTTGGTTCCGAACGGAGGCGGGCGACCGCGCCGCGCTGCGGGCCGAACGGGAGGAAATCCGCGCCCTGCGCCGGGAAAAGCATCCCGATTGGCGCGTCGAACCGACGGCCGGCAGCTTCTTCAAAAACTTGCCGCCGGCAAATCCCGGCGAACCTCGCCGCGCCGCGGGGCGGTTTTTGGAGCAAGCCGGCGCCAAGACGATGCGAGAGGGCGGCGCCTACGTGTTCGCCAAGCACGCCAACATCGTGATCGCCGGTCCCGGCGCGACGGCCCGGGACGTGGTCGCCCTGACCACCCGCATGGCTGCCGCCGTGCGGGAACGATTCGGCATCGCCCTCGAGCCCGAAGTCCGCCATTGGCCTAATTTAACATTTATGGGCTGACCCCAATCCGGGGTCAGCCCTTAAATGTTAAATATGGGTCGATTCAACCGCGGATCAGCGCGAGCACTTCATCGCGCTTGGCTTCCATCTCGGCTTTCGTCTTGGCTTCGAGGTTGAGACGCACGAGGGGCTCGGTGTTGGAACTGCGGACGTTGAACCACCAGGTGGGATACTCGAAGCTTAGGCCGTCGAGTTCCAGCACGTCGGCATCGGCATATTTCGCGCGCAGCTTGTTCAGCACGGCGGGGGCGTCGGCCACGGTGGAATTGATCTCGCCGCTGGCGAAATAGCGTTGGATGGGCGCGATGAGTTCGGAGAGGGGCTGGTCCGACTGCGAGACGAGATTCGCGATGAACAGGACGGCCAGCGCGGAAGACTCGGCGAACGAGTTTTCCTTGAAGTAGTAGTGGCCGGACAGTTCGCCGGCGAACAGGGCGTCCTTTTCGCGCATCTGGGCCTTGATGAAGGCGTGGCCGACGCGGCTGCGGTTGGGCACGCCGCCGCTTTCGAGGATGACTTCCTTGACCGCCCACGACGATCGCAGGTCGTAGAAGATGTTGGCGCCGGGATTCTGCCCCAGCATCGTCTGGGCGATGAGGGCGGTGATCATGTCCATCGGGATCACGTCGCCCTTCTCGTCGAGGAAACCGACCCGGTCGGCGTCGCCGTCGAAACAGGCCGCGAAGTCGTACGTGCCGGCGCGGACGGCCTTTTGGGCGTCGGCGAGGGTGTGGGTGTCCAGCGGATTGGCCTCGTGGTTCGGGAACGTGCCGTCGAGCACGTCGAAGAGCGGAGTGATCTCGAACAGGCCGTCGAAGACCTTGGCTTCGAGGATGCCCATGGCGTTGGCGTAGTCCACCAGCACGCGCAGCGGCCGGCGGACGTCGGCGAAAGCGCGGAAATGTTCGACGTACTCCGGCAGCACGTCGTAGGCGGAAATCTTGCCTTTGGCGGGGGCCTCGGGGGCGAAGTCTTCTTCCTGGACGATGCGCTCGATATCGAGGATGCCCGTGGCTCCGGACAGCGGCGTCGCGTTGGCCCGGCAGATCTTGAACCCGTTCCACGGCCCCGGATTGTGCGACGCGGTGATCATCACGGACGCGTCGGCTCCGAGAATCTTGTTGGCGTAGTACGACATGGGCGTGGAGCACAGGCCCAGATCGACGACTTCGGCGCCGTGCAGGGCCAGCCCGCGGGCCAAGGCATCGAACAACGGCTTCGAATGCGGGCGCATGTCGCGCCCAACGACCACCTTCTTGCAGCCGAGAAACGCGAAGATGGCTCGGCCGATCTTGAACGCGATCTCGTCGGTGAGGGTCTCGCCGTAGATGCCGCGGATGTCGTATGCCTTGAAAATGCCTGCCATGATCGATGTCTCCTGTGGGGTTTGGTCGAAGCCGAACCCTAGCGGGGATCCCTCCCGGGTAAAAGCGAAATCCACGTAGAATCGGATTTGTCGATACACGGACGCGGAAGATCATGCGGCAATTGGGCTGGCGCTGCCCACATGGATGCAATAGAATGGACACATGATCGGCAATCGGGCCATTTGGGCATGGGGCGGGGCCGTTCTGCTGGCCGCGGGGACCGGAGCCGCGCAGACGGGGGCTGCGGCCGCGGAGTCGGCGCCGCTGCTGACGCTGGGGACGCCGGCGCTGCGCGCGGGCATGGAACGCCTAAGCCTGGCTTGGCTCTATCCCGAGCGGGCGCCCGACGTCCGCCTGAAAATCGTACGTCCGACTTTCGCGGAGCTCTCGACGCTGGATGCCGATCCCCGCGTGCGCGGCGTGGAGTTCCGCCTGCCGCTGACGGGGGTTTGGATGGGTTACGAGACGCCGGCCGAAGGAGAAGATCCCCGCGCGACGCTGTCGATCCAGCGGGGCTTTTAGCCGACCGGCGAAATCCAGGCTCAGGCTTCCTGCATTTTCTCCAGGGTTTCTTCCCGGAGATGCTTGAGCTTGGTCTTGACCGCCAGTTTCTTGACGTAGCTGAACCGGTCGACGAATAGGTCCCCGTTCAGGTGGTCGATCTCGTGCTGCGCGGCCCGCGCGAAAAAACCGTTCAGCCGCGTTTGGCGCGGACGGCCTTCGCGATCGAGATGGTCCACCACGACGCTCCAGGCCCGCTCGACGCTGCCGCGGATTTCGGGGAAGCTGAGGCAACCCTCTTCCATGGAACAGGTTTCGTCCGATGCTTCGATGATCTTGGGGTTGACGAGAGCGAGGGTGAGGGGCACGTCCGGATTGATCCGGGGGCCTTCCTCGTCTTCGCGGTCGTAGGCTTCCGGCAATTCGATGACGCAAACGGATTCCGTGCGTCCGACCTGCTGGGC
>RZYG01000396.1 GCA_009930415.1 Spartobacteria bacterium
CCGCCTGCCGCGGCGCCGTCGCCGGCTGGAACGGCCTCCAGAAGGAATTCCACGACCGCGGTTTCGTCCTCGTCGGCGTCGTGGTGGACGACCGGCCCGTCGCCCAGCTCTCCGCCGAAGCCGCCGCCTTCGGCGCCGAATTCCCCGTCGGCCTGGCGACCGACGCCCGGCTCGTCGCGGCCTTCGGCGGCCCCGCCGCCATCCGCGCCATCCCCACCGCTTTCCTGCTCGCCCGCGACGGCGCCCTCGCCCGCACCTATCCCGGCTACGAACCCCTCGCTTCCCTGCGCGACGACGTCGTCCGCGTCCTCGACGGCCAACCCCTCCCCTCCAAAACCGCCAAGGTCCCATGATCCAAAACCTTTTACGTTCCGTGGAAAACGCCGCGAAAGTTTTTACGTTCCACGTAAAATTCCCGCAAAGTTTTTACGTTCTACGTAAAATTTACCTGGCCGCCGGCGCGCTGCTTCTGGCCGGCGCGGCGCACGCCTCCGCCGCCTCTCCCTTCGCCGTTTCCGCCGCGCGCGAGACCTTCGCGGACCAGCCCGCCGTCCGCGTGGCGTTCGATTTTCCCGCCGACCACCACCTCTACGCCAGCTTCGCCGTCGCCGATCCGGCCGGCACCGCGCTGGCGCCGCTCTCCGTCCCCGCGCCGGATACGAACACGCCGGACGATCCCCTCGGGCCCTCCTACTCGACATCCTTCGCCGCGATCTACGCCGCGCCCGCCGCCGAGTCCGTCGTCGTGTCCTACCAAGGCTGCGCCGGGGCCGTCTGCTTCATGCCGGAAGAAGTGACGCTTTCCATCGGCGCGGGCCCTGCGAACGCGATTGCGACGGCGTCCGCATCCGCCGCGCCGGCCGCCTCCGCTTTTCCGCTGGCCGACCGCGGCGAACCGCGCCGCCTCGTCGGCTATGCCGACGTCCCGGCGTTCCTCGCTTTCCTCGATCCGGCCACCGCCGCCCCCGAGTCCGCTTCCGCCTGGAAACTCTTTCTCGACGATCCCGCGCAGTTCTACCTCCGCCGCGGCCTCGTGCCGTCGATCCTCCTGATCCTGATCGGCGGGTTTCTCCTCAATCTGACCCCCTGCGTCCTGCCGATGATCCCGATCAACCTCGCCATCATCGGCGCGAGCGGCACCGATTCCACGCGCGCCGCCCGCTTCGGCCTCGGCCTCGTCTACGGTCTCGGCATGGCCCTCGTCTACGGCGCGCTCGGGCTCGTCGTCGTCCTGACCGGCTCCGTCTTCGGCGCGATCAATTCCTCGCCGGTCTTCAACGGCGCCATTGCCGTCCTGTTCTTCGCCCTGGCGCTGGCGATGTTCGACGTCTGGCAGCTCGATTTCTCCCGCTTCCGCAAGACCGGCGGCCTCGCCGGGCGCGCGCGCCTGCCCGCCGTCCTCGTCATGGGCGGCATTTCCGCGCTGCTGGCCGGCGCGTGCGTCGCGCCCGTCCT
>RZYG01000137.1 GCA_009930415.1 Spartobacteria bacterium
CTCGGACCGGGTTTGGAGAAATTTGGGAATAGCTGCGGTCTCAGCAAGCTGAGCCCCTACAAGCGAGGGCCGAATCTACCGTGAAGAATCCGGTCATGCACCCGAAATCGCCGGGCATGGGCGACTGGGTACCCGCAGAGTTGGGGGCTGACAGTGCGGGTTTCCCGTCCGCGCGTTTTGGGAGTTACCACGCGACAGGAGTCGTGTGCTGTGAAACAGACGAGCCTCTTGCAAAACGAACCCGGGCAACACAGAGGTTGCCCCTCCAGAGCCGAAATCAGGCCGTTTTGGCGGATTTAGAGCGGTTCCTGAAATCATGTAGCCACACCGGCCACCCAGAACAGCCCGGCTCGGCAAGGATGCCTCGCCCTACCTAAAACCTGCAACTAAGAATCATGGGTAGGGCGAACCCTCCGGGTGAGCCGCTGCTTATCGAGATTCAACAGCTACATCAAAGATGGAATCGCTCTAATGGAGGGTCGGGTTCCACCCCGACCGTTTTCACCTTCGTTTTGCAAGAGGCTCTTCTTCGATCTTTTTTGAACGGCCATAAAGATCGGCTCACCTTGAGGGTTCGCCCTACCCCAAACCTCCCATACGAGCAGCTGCGGAATTTCCGGCGACGTTTTAAATCTTCAGGCTTTCGGCGATGGCGTCGCAGACGGGATCGAGGGCTTCGGGCAGAAGCCCGGCGACGTTGATGCGGCCGCCTTTGACCACGTAGACGGCTTTTTCGGCGCGCAGGAATTCGACCTGGGCGTCGCTCAGGCCGCTGTAGGAGAACATGCCCTTCTGGCGGACGATGAACGAGAAATCGCGGCCGGTGTTCCGCCGGTCCAGCCCCTCCACCAGCAATTGGCGGTTGCCGGCGATGCGGACGCGCATGGCTTCGACTTCCTGCAGCCAGAGGTCGCGCAATTCGGCGTCTTCGAGCACCATGCGGGCCAGGGCCGCGCCGTGCCGGGGCGGGTTGGAATAGACCGCGCGGATCAGCCGCTTGACCTGGGAGAAGGCCGCGGCCGCCGCCGGGGCGCTCTCCGCCACCAGCAGCAGCGCGCCCACGCGCTCGCCGTAGAGGCCCATGTTCTTGGAAAACGACGAGGCTACCAGCGCTTCCGGCACCTTCTGCAGCACCGTGCGCAGGCCCGCGCGGTCTTCGGCGACGCCGTCGCCGAAGCCCTGGTAGGCGAAATCGAAGAACGGGAACCAGCCGGCCTGCGCCGCGACGTCGGCCACGCGCGCCCAGCCCGCCGCGTCGAGATCCGCGCCCGTCGGGTTGTGGCAGCACACGTGCAGCAGCACGATGTCGCCCGCCGGAACCGTCGCCAGCGCCGCGGCCATCGCGTCGACGTCCACGCCGCGCCGCGCGGCGTCGTAGTACGGATAGAACTTCACCGGACAGCCTGCGGCGGCAAAAACGCTCTTGTGGTTTTCCCAGGTCGGATCGGGCATCCAGACGGTCGCGCCCGGCCGGAAGGTCTTGAGGAATTCCGCGCCGATGCGCAGGGCTCCGGTTCCGCCGGGGGTCTGCGCGGTCGCCACGGCGTTCATGGCCAGTCCGTGGAAGTCGGGCCCGAACACGAGGTCCGCCACCGCGGCGCCGTATTCGGCCGGGCCGGAAATGGGCGTGTAGCCCTTGGAGTTCTCCGTTTCCCACAGCAGGCGCTCGGCGCGCTTGATGCACTCGAGCACGGGCGTCGTGCCCTTCTCGTCCACGAACACGCCCACGCCCAGGTTGACCTTGAGCGGGCGGGGATCTTTGCGGAAGGCCTCGGTCAGGCCCAGGATCGGGTCGGCGGGTGCGGGTTCGATGCCGGAGAAGAACATGTCAGCCTCCTGTGGTTGGCGGGGGGTTGGCGGTTGCGGTGGATCCGTTCGTTTTCTAGGGATAGTAGGCTTCGACCCAGGGCCGGATGGTTTCGTCGCCGACCTTGGTGATGCCCATTTCGCGCTTCGCGTTCTCGACGGAGTCGGACGCGTGCGCGGCGTTGACCATGATGTCTTGGCCGAATTCGCGCCGGACGGAGCCCGGCAGCGCCTTGCTCGGATCGGTGGGCCCGAGGATGCTGCGGATGCGGGAAATCGCGCCCAGTCCGGCGTAGACCAGCAGCAGGCAGCGCAAGGTTCCGGGCTTGTTCTTCTCTTCGTCGACGAGCCCTTCGCCCCAACGCCCGGTCATGAATTGGACGATCTGGTAGAACTGGTTGTCGCCGAACATGGGGCCCAGCATCTCGCCGAGGCTGCCTTTGATCGCCTCGGGGATTTCCATGCCCAGTTCCGCGGCCACGGCCTTGGCCGCGCGTTCGGCGACCTTGCCCTTGAGCTTCTCGCGCAGGACGTCGCGCACCGGGCCGTAGAATTCCTCGGCTTCGGCCACGGTCATGCGGTGGATCTTGGCACCGACGATGCGCAGGCCGGAGCGGGAGAAGATGTCGATGATCAGACCGGGCCGCGCGCTGGCGAAGCGGAAGTTGTCGGGCTTGAGGATCACGAGGGCCTCTTCCATGGAAGCGCCCTGGGCCACGTCGCCGGCGGTGTCGACGAGGCCGCCGCACTCGACGCTGTACTTCGCCCACAGCTTGAGGGTCTCGCCCACCGCGTGGACGTTGGGGCCGATGAAGACGGCCGGCTCGAGATACTTCACGGCGCCGGCCAGATCGAGGATGTAGTCGCCGAAGGTGTCGCGCACGCTCTCGCCGCTGTTGGTCGGGCGGATCGGGCCGGTCACGTCCTTGACGAGCTGGATGGCGTTCTCGCCTTCGAACAGCAGCATCATCACGCGGCGGCGGTGGCCCGTGGCCGGCTCGGGGCCGTACTCCCGCTCGACGTAGTCCGCCAGCAGCGGCCGGATCACCGGATCGATTTCGGCGTCGCCGCGGATCTGGGCCGCGAAAGCCGCCGCCAGCTTCTCGTTCGGCGCGAACATCCGCGCCGCCACCAGATCCAGTCCGGTGCGGCTGATGTAGCGGGCGATGACGCCGCCGGTGCGCGATTTGGCGACCGTGTAGGGGTTGATCAAGACAAATGCCAGTTCCTTGGCCATGGGGTTCTCCTTTTCCTTGAAATCCGTTGGACTAGGGCGCCGCCAGCGCCTCGATCAGCTTGCCGAGCTTGTCGCGCTTTTCCTGCAGCTCGCGTTTGCGGGCGCGGACCTGCTCGACCACCTCCGGCGGCGCGCGGCTGACGAAATTCTCGTTCTCGAGACGCTTGCTCGTCGCGAGCAGTTCCTGTTCCGTCTTCTGGAGCTGCTCGGCCAGGCGCTTCTTCTCGGCGTCCACGTCCACGTGGCCTTCGAGCGACATGAACAGGGTGCCCAGCGGCGTGATGACGCTCGGCATGGCCTTGGCCGGCGTGAAGTCGGCTTCCACCTCGAGTTTGTCCGCCTTCAGGTACGGCAGATAGGCCGCGCGGTCCGCGCGGACCCGCTCGCCGACGGCGGCGTCGGCCGGCCGCAGGACGAAATCGGCCGTCTGGGCCGGCGCCAGGCCGTAGTCGGCGCGCAGGTTGCGCGCCAGGCCGATGGCGGCGTGCTTGGCGTCCACGTAGGCGACGGCTTCGGGCTGCACGCCCCAGGCCGCCAGTTCCTCCTCGTCGAGGGTTTCCGGCCACGGGGCGATCATGATGGACTCCGCCATCGCCGCGTAGCCCAGCCCTTGCCAGAGTTCCTCGGTCAGGAACGGCATGATGGGATGCAGCAGGCACAGCGCGCGCGACAGCACGTAGTGCATGACCTTGAGCGTTTCCGCCTTGCGGGCCGCGTCGGCGCCGTAGAGCGGCGGCTTGGCGTACTCGACGTACCAGTCGCAGAACTCGTGCCAGAAGAACTCGTAGATCGCCTTGGCGTAGTCGTTGAAGCGGCAGCGCTCGACGTGCTCGTCGCAGGCGCCGATCGTCTTGTGCAGGCGCGCCAGGATGTGCTGGTCGTCCGGGGTCAGCAGCGCCGGATCGAACCGCGGATCGCGCACGTCGGGCGTTTGCTCGCCGGTGTGCATCTGCAGGAACCGCGCCGCGTTCCAGATCTTCGTGCCGAAGTTCCGGCCCAGCTCGAACTTTTCCTTGGAAACGTAGACGTCCTGCCCCGTCGCCGTCAGGGCGATCAGGCTGAAGCGCAGCGCGTCGGCGCTGTAGTCGGCGATGACGTCGAGCGGATCGATGGAATTGCCCAGGCTCTTGCTCATCTTGCGGCCCTGGGTGTCCCGCACGGTGCCGTGCAGATACACGCGGCGGAAGGGCACGTCGCCCATGAACTCCAGGCCGGCCATGATCATGCGCGCCACCCAGAAGAAAATGATGTCCGGCGCGGTGACGAGATCGCTGGTCGGATAGTAGAACTTCAGGTCGTCGTTCTTCTGCGGCCAGCCGAACACGCTGAACGGCCACAGCCACGAGCTGAACCAGGTGTCGAGCACGTCGGGGTCCTGGTGGAACTGGCCGGAGCCGCAGCGGGGACACTTCTCCGGCTGGCCCTTGGCGGCCCATTCGTGCTGGCAGTCCGGCGCGTCGCAATAGAACACCGGGATGCGGTGCCCCCACCAGATCTGGCGGCTGATGCACCAGTCGCGGATGTTCTCCATCCACTCGAGGTAGGTCTTGTTCCAGCGCTCGGGCACGAAGCGGACGCGGCCGTCCTTGGCGGCTTCGATCGCCGGCCGGGCCAGCGGCTTCATCTTCACGAACCACTGCGGCGACAGGCGCGGCTCGACCACCGTGCGGCAGCGATAGCAGTGGCCCACCGCATGCCGGTGGTCCTCCACCTTGACCAGCAGCCCGGCGGCTTGCAGGTCGGCGACGATTTTCTTGCGGCACTCTTCGCGGGTCAGCCCCTGGTACGGGCCGGCGTTTTCGTTCATTCCGCCCGTCTCGGTCATCACGTCGATCATGGGCAGATCGTGCCGCCGGCCCATGTCGAAGTCGTTCGGATCGTGCGCGGGCGTCACCTTCACCGCGCCGGTGCCGAACTGCGGATCCACGAAATCGTCCTCGATCAGCGGGATCTCGCGGTTCAGCAGCGGCAGGACGAGCGTCTTGCCCTTGAGCTTGGCGTAGCGCTCGTCGCGCGGATTCACCGCCACGGCCGTATCGCCCAGCATCGTCTCCGGACGCGTCGTCGCCACCGTCACGTATTCGTTCTTGCGGCCGCCCTTGACCGGATAGCGGACGTGCCACAGGTGCCCGGCGAGATCCTCGTGCTCGCTCTCCTCGTCGGAGAGCGCCGTGCCGCAGCGCGGACACCAGTTGATGATGTACTCGCCGCGGTAGATCAGCTTCTTCTCGTAGAGGCGGATGAAGACCTCCGCCACGGCCTCGCTGAGGCCCGCGTCCATCGTGAAGCGCGTCCGGTCCCAGTCGCACGAATTGCCCAGCTTCTCGAGCTGGTTCAAGATCGTGCCGCCGTACTGTTCCTTCCAGGCCCAGACCAGCTGGAGGAACTCGTCGCGCGGCAGGTCCCAGCGGCTCTTGCCTTCCTTCTTGAGCTGCCGCTCCACCACGTTCTGGGTGGCGATGCCCGCGTGGTCCGTGCCCGGCACCCACACGGCGTTGAAGCCCTGCATGCGCTTGCGGCGGACCATCACGTCCTGGATGGATTCGTTCAGGGCGTGGCCCATGTGCAGGATGCCCGTCACGTTCGGCGGCGGAATCACGATGGAATACGGCTGCCCGCCGCGCGCGGCGGCGCCGCGGAAAAAGCCCTTTTCCTTCCACCAGGCGTACCATTTGGCCTCGATGGCCTTCGGATCGACGTTTTTCGGAAGCTCGGACATGGTGCTGCTCTATTTCTCCCCCGCCTGCCGCCGCTGTTCGTCGAGGAACAGCTTGTATTCCACGCTGTCCACCAACGCCTCCCACGACGCCTCGATGATGTTGCCGCTGACGCCCACGGTCCCCCAGCGGTCGTGGCCGTCGGACGAATCGATCAGCACGCGGGTCGTCGCCTGCGTGGCGGTCTCCGGATCCAGGATGCGCACGTGGTAGTCTTCCAGCACCACCGTGTCGATGGCCGGATAGAACCGGCTCAGCACCTTGCGCAGCGCGACGTTCAGCGCGTCCACGGGGCCGTCGCCCTCGCCCGCCGTCAGTTCGGTCTGGCCGTTCACGCGGACCTTGATGGTGGCCGTCGTCGTCGCCTTGCTCGCGGCGTCCGCCTTCTGCACCACCACGCTGAAGCCCTGCAATTCGAAGAACGGCACGTGCTTCTTGAGCACCTTCTGCACCAGCAGCTTGAACGAGGCGTCCGCCGATTCGAAGGCGTAGCCGTTCTTCTCCAGGTGCTCCAGCTTGCGCAGGACGTCCTTCACCTCCGGCGAATCCTTCTGGAAAACCAGGCCCATTTCGCCCGTCTTCAGGCGCACGTTGCTCGCGCCCGACAGCTCGCTCATCAGGATGCGCCGTTCGTTGCCGACCGCGGCCGGATCGATATGCTCGAAGCTCCTGGAGACCTTGCCGACGGCGTCCACGTGCATGCCCGCCTTGTGCGCGAAGGCGCTCTCGCCCACGTAGGGCCGGCTCTTCAGCGGCCGCTGGTCGGCGATCTCGTCCAGCAGCGCCGACACGCGCCGCAACTGGTCCAGCCGCGGCTTGCAGGTCAGGTCGGCGCCCAGCTTGAGCGCCAGCCCCGGGATGATCGAGCACAGGTTGGCGTTGCCGGTGCGCTCGCCGTAGCCGTTGACGGTGCCCTGCACCATCCGGGCCCCGGCCTGCACCGCCGCCAGCGTGTTGGCCACCGCCAGCTCGGCGTCGTTGTGGACGTGGATGCCGATCGGCACGCCGGGAAACCGCGCGGCCACCGCCGCGACGATCTCGGCCACCTCGGAAGTCAGCCGCCCGCCGTTGGTGTCGCACGGCACCAGCGCGTCCGCGCCGGCCTCCGCCGCCGCGGCCAGCGTCTGCATCGCGTACTCCGGATCGTCCCGATAGCCGTCGAAGAAATGCTCGGCGTCGTAGATGACTTCCTTGCCGTGCTTCTTCAAAAAGCGCACGGAATCGGCGATCATCGCCAGGTTTTTCTCCCGCGTGGTCTTCAGCACCTTCTCGACGTGCAGCAGCCAGCTCTTGCCGAAGATCGTCGCCACGGGCGCGCCCGACTTCAGGATCGCCGCCAGGCCCGCGTC
>RZYG01000397.1 GCA_009930415.1 Spartobacteria bacterium
GGCATGCGGCTCTGCCGCGTGCGGTTCTTCCCCCTGCGCGGGGCAGAGCCCCACGCTACTTCAAACCGGCTGTTCCCCGTGGCATGCGGCTCTGCCGCGGGCGTTTCCTTTCCCTGCGCGGGGCAGAGCCCCACGCTACTTCAAACCGGCTGTTCCCCGTGGCATGCGGCTCTGCCGCGTGCGTTTCCTTTCCCTGCGCGGGGCGGAGCCCCACGCTACTTCAAACCAGCTGTTCCCCGTGGCATGCGGCTCTGCCGCGTGCGGTTCTTTCCCCTGCGCGGGGCAGAGCCCCACGCTACCGAAACCGGCTGTTCCCCGTGGCATGCGGCTCTGCCTCGCGCTTTTCCGCGCTACCGAAACCGGCTGTTCCCCGTGGCATGCGGCTCTGCCGCGTGCGTTTTTCTCCCCGGCGCGGGGCAGAGCCCCACGCTACTGAAACCGGCTGTTCCCCGTGGCATGCGGCTCTGCCGCGTGCTTTTTTCTCCCCGGCGCGGGGCGGAGCCCCACGCTACTGAAACCGGCTGTTCCCCGTGGCATGCGGCTCTGCCGCGTGCGGTTCCTTTCCCTGCGCGGGGAGGAGTTCCGCGCCACTCAAATCCAATCGGCTTGAAAAACCGCAACCCGCCCAGACGCCAACCCCGCCTTGGCCGGATTGTTGGCAATATATCGGCGAAAGGCTTCCAATTCCGTTCGATCCCGCACGAGACGGTCATAGCTTTCCGACTGCCACAGGCGGCCCATCTTGTCCTCCTGGCGGGCCGCTTGCACAGAGACGAATCCCTTGATCGACCTCAAAACGTCTTCCAGCCTCCATCCGGGCATAGGCACCAGCAGCCAATGCACGTGGTTGGGCATGATCACCCAGTCGCCGCACCAGCAGCGTGTTCCATGAAAATGATGCAGCGCCGACCGCAAACCCTCCCGAACGACGGGCCGCTCCAGCAGGCAACGCCCGTGATTGCGATCCAATTCCAGGTGCAATCGATGCGCTTGCCGCCGCTCGAATGCGCGGCGCACGCGGACGTCGATCGCGGAATAGCTTTCATGAAATTCCGCGGCGGGCAGCCCCGGACCAATTCCATGCGCCGCCAGCCAGGATTTCCGCTCTTGTTCCCAGGCCAGCAAGAGCGGCCGCGGAATGGAATCGATCAGGCGAAACGTAACGAAATAAGTGCAGCCCTCTTGCCGCCAATGCGGCAAATTCCGCCGATAGCAAACAACCGGGGCCCGCGGATTGAAGGGGCGAAATGGAATCCTGTCCACGGAATGAAGCGTAGGGTGAAGGCTTGTGCCAAGGCAAGGACAGGTTTTGACCAAGTGCGCGGGGCGGAGCCCCACGCTACCGAAACCGGCTGTTCCCCGTGGCATGCGGCTCTGCCGCGTGCGGTTCTTCCCCCTGCGCGGGGCAGAGCCCCACGCTACTTCAAACCGGCTGTTCCCCGTGGCATGC
>RZYG01000398.1 GCA_009930415.1 Spartobacteria bacterium
AAGCGAATCCACCTTTTATGTAGCGATTGAATCTCGATAAGCAACGGCTCACCCAGAGGGTTCGCCCTACCCGCAATCCGCATTACCGGCTTTAGGTAGAGCGAGGCATCCTTGCCGAGCCGGGCTGTTTGAGGGATCGGCGTGGCTACATGATTTCGGGAACCGCTCTAGAAAACGGCCACGGCCAGCGCGTAGGCGCCGTCCAGCACCCGCCGCGACCACACCCGCACCCGCGTCGCGGGTTCTTCCTGGAAGGCCGCGGGCTCCAGCCGGGTGCCCCGCACCACGTTTCCGTTGGCCCAGCCGCACCCCAGCGCTTTCAGCAGCGCTTCCTTCTGGCTCCACAGCGTGAAAAACGCCGCGCGCCCGCCCGCGCGGACCCATTCCCGTTCGCTCGCGGAAAACACGCGCGCGCCCAAGGCCTCGACGTCGGCTTTCCGCGCCAGCGATTCCAGATCCACCCCGATCGCCACCCCCTGCGCCAGCGCCGCCACCACGTAGCCGCCCGCATGCGAGAGGTTGAAGCCCCACCCGCCCCCTCCGCCCGCCAGCCGCGGCTTGCCGTGGGTGCCTGTTTTCCACTCCACGCGGTCCAGCCCCAGTTCCTGCGGAAGCCAACAGGCCTTGAACCATTCCGACGCGGCCGCCCGCGCCCGCGCCGCCGGGTCCGTGAAACGCGCCGCCCGTTCCTGCGCCTCCAACGGGAGCCGCGCCGCCCAATCGGCGGCGGCGACGTCCGCGGCCACCAGCCGGAACGGCTCGCCGGGCCAGGCCCAGTCCTGCAACGGGATGTCGGTTCCGCGATCCATGGCCGCCCATCCTGCCAGAACGGCGGCATCGGATAAATCTAATTGTCAACCGCCCCGATCTCGGTCAAGCTGTTTCCAGAATGCACGGCAAGTTCGTCATTTTGACCGTCGCGCTGTTCGCCGCGCTCGCGCTGGGGGGGTGCACCGTCTTCTTTCTCGATCGGGGCGACGGGGTGACCTACGGCAAGATCGTGCGGATCGAAACCACCGCCTACTGTCCCTGCGGCGTTTGCTGCAGCTGGAAATTCGACCCGCACGGCCGCCCCGTCGTGGCCGCCGGCCGCAACCGCGGCAAGCCCAAAGCCGTGGGCATCACCGCCAGCGGCAAACGGGCCCATCCCGGCACCTTGGCCGCCGACACGCGCTACTATCCCATGGGCACCGTCATCTACGTCCCCGGCTACGGCTACGGCATCGTCGAAGACCGCGGCGGGGACATCAAAGGCCGCCGCCGCCTGGACCTGTTCTTCAACACCCACGCCGAAGCCCGCCGCTGGGGCCGCCGCAAGATCGAGGCCGTCGTCTTCCCCCAAGGCACTCCCGCCATGCCCCAAAACGCCCCCGCGCCCCGCTGACGGCCGGACGCGCCGCAACAGTGAAAATCCCGACGATTTTCGCCCGCTTGTTTCGCCCCCGCCG
>RZYG01000399.1 GCA_009930415.1 Spartobacteria bacterium
GTCAGCGAGGTCTTCGACGTGATGAAGTCGCTGATGTAGAGCGGTCCCGATTTGTAGGAGCACTGCTCGTAGATCGCCTGGTTCAGACGATTCATCTCCTCCAGGCTGCCGTTGCCGATCTCATGGAAGGCGTAGACGACGATGTTGAGATCGGGACGGGTCAGCGGAAGCGCCTCGAAACGACGGCCGGCGACCTCCAGCGGCGTGCTGTCGAGAATTGATTGATGGAAGCGGAAGGCGCCCTCGATGCTGCTCTCGATAATCCTCCCGTAACCGTTCGCGTTCAGAGGCACCACCCGGTGCGCCATCCAGACCGCCGCCACCGCCGCGCCCGGCTTGGACCCCTCCAGGATATAGCTCCCGAGGAGCATCGGGTTGTCGTCCCCCTTCTCGAAGACGTATGCGGCGAAGTAGGAGATCAGGTCGATAACCCGCCGGTCGGCGGCGACGATCGCGCCCGCGGAGTACGGGATGTAGCCCAGTTTGTGCGGATCGACCGTGATCGAGTCGGCGCTGCTCATTGCCTTGAACGCCTCGTACACTTCCGGAACCAGCCAGCCTCCGTGCCCCACGTCCGCATGCGTCTTCTTTATCTCGTCGTACTCCATAAACCGATTCTCCTCGTCGAGAAAGAGCGCCCGCGCGTAGCCGCCGTATGCGGCGTCCACGTGCAGGTAGAAGAAAACGCCTTTTTCGGCGTACCGTTCGCGCAGCCGGACGATTTCGTGCACCTCGTCCACCGCTCCCTCCTCGGTGCTGCCGACGACCGCCACCACGGCGAGGACGGGGCGTTTTTGCGCGGCCAGTGAGTCGATGATGGATTCGAGGGCGCGGACATCCATCCGGTAGTCGCCGCGTACCGGAACGGGAATCAGGTTCTCCCGGCCGATGCCGAAGATATCCGCCGCCTTGGCCCACGAGTAGTGCTTCGACTCGGGAACCAGCAGAACGCCGAGGTCGCGCCCGGCCATTCCCGTCCCCCGGACGGACCTGTCGCGCACCTCGTCGAAGCGGCCGCGCTCCCTGGCCCTGTCCACAAGGTCGAGCACGTCCTTCACGGGCAGGTTCATGAGGCGCCAATCGTCCAGGCCCTCGACAAGCTCAGGCATGCAGTCGCGGATCGCGAGGGGAATGGAGGCGAGGTTGCGCGCCAGCCAGACCCCTTCGTAGTTGGCGACCGTACCGCCCGAGGTGATATGCCCCCACGCCTTCTGCGGATCGTACCCCATCAGCGCGGCGAGCTGACGCCCCGTCTCGATCTCCAGCGCGGTCGTCGCCGGGGAGCCCTCGTAGGCGCAGTTGTTCGGGTTGTACAGGAGCGTGAGCATGTACCCCAGGTTGGCCGCGATGAGCGTGTCGGCGTTCATGTGCCCCAG
Organism: Spartobacteria bacterium; assembly: GCA_009930415.1. GTDB lineage: Bacteria > Verrucomicrobiota > Kiritimatiellia > CAIQIC01 > Lenti-01 > Lenti-01. Next base: position 1,377 of record RZYG01000399.1, read on the forward strand.
ATAGCGCGGCGAAAACCACGGGTTGGAGCTGACCTGAAGGTTTCCCGCCAGCTCGATGAGCGCCTCTC
>RZYG01000400.1 GCA_009930415.1 Spartobacteria bacterium
TCAGCTTGCTGAGACCGCAGCTATTCCCAAATTTCTCCAAACCCGGTCCGAGCAAGCTCGGCCCCTACGATTCAGAGCCCGAAATCCGTCTTGCGCCCTGCTTGGCGTCATCGGGATGCGTTCCGACGAACTCGGCCTCAAGGGCGGGCTCGCCGTCTTCCAACAGCATCTGGAGCACTTCGCGGAGGTTGTCGCGCAGCTCTTCCATGGTTTCGCCTTGGGAATGCGCGCCGGGAAAGCCGGGAACGTAGCCCACGTAGAGCTTGGTTTCCGGACACCGCTCAACGACTGCCGTAAATGCGTTCATGTCGTAACCCTACCACGGTTGGTGCCGGCTGGCTACTGCGATGCGGTGGCCTGCAAGGCCGGGTTGTGCTGCAAACCGGGGTGGCGACCCGGCGGATCGGAATGGAGCCGGCACGACCCCGTGCCGGGGAGGGAGAACCTCAATATCCAATCATCAAGTGAACTCGACCGGGCGGGGGCCGTGGCGTATAGTCGCGAGCCATGCCGGAGGAACGGTCCATCTTGTTGCGGATGCGCGGGCGGGTGCAGGGCGTGGGGTTCCGGCCGACGGCGTTCCGGCTGGCGCACGAGCTGGGGCTGCGCGGCTGGGTGCGCAACGACGCGGCCGGCGCCGAGGTGGCGCTGGCCGGTTCCGCGGACGCGATTGCGCGGTTCCGCGCGGAACTGCCCGGGCGGTTGCCGGCGGCGGCGGACGTCCAGACCGTGGAAGAGCAGGGCGCGCCGGCCGACCTGCCGGCTGGCTTCGAGATCCGGCTGAGCGCCGCGGCGGACGGCGCGCGCACGGCGGGCATCCTGCCGGACCTGGCGACGTGTCCGGACTGCCTGCGGGAAATCTTCGATCCAGCGGATCGGCGTTACCGCTATCCGTTCGCGAACTGCACCCACTGCGGGCCGCGGTTCAGCATCCTCGAAGCTTTGCCCTACGACCGGGCGCACACGACGATGCGGACTTTCCGGATGTGCCCGGCCTGCGCGGCGGAATACGGCGATCCGCGCGACCGCCGGTTCCACGCGCAGCCCAACGCCTGTCCGGTCTGCGGGCCGCAACTGGCCTGGGCGCGGGCGGCGGGGCCGAGGCTGGCCGCGCGCGACGAGGCGCTGTTGGCCGCGGCGGACGCCCTGCGCGCGGGACAAATCGTCGCCGCCAAGGGCATCGGCGGCTTCCACCTGCTGGCGGACGCGCGCAACGGCGACGCCGTGCGGCGCCTGCGGCAGCGCAAGCGGCGCGACGAAAAGCCGTTCGCGCTGATGTTCCCGGATCTGGCGGCGGTCGCCGCGGCGTGCGAGGTTTCGGCGGCGGAGCAGGCCTGGCTGGAATCGCCGGCGGCGCCGATCGTGCTGCTGGCGCAGCGCGCGGGCGCGGCGGGTCTGGCGCCGGAAATCGCGCCGGGCCTGCCGTGGCTGGGCGCGATGCTG
>RZYG01000138.1 GCA_009930415.1 Spartobacteria bacterium
CTTGGTTCATGTGTCGTGGCTCCTTTCTGGTTGTTCACCACAACGCCATTATACCTGATCTGCAAGACCCCATAGCATCTACCTCGGACGGCAGCCGGGATCGGGATGCGGCGAGTTGGGTCCACCTTCGCCAAGGCTTCTGTGGACAAGCCAACCCGCCCTACCTCGGACGGCAGCCGGGATTGATGGGGTCAGCGCTCGCCCTTGGGGGGCTGCAGGTAGACTTGCGCGACGAGGGCGTCGCGGATTTCCCGGCGGGAATGGAGCCGGGCGCGCAACGGAGGACCGCCGGCACGGGGCGGGGCAAATCCCGGGAGGGGCAAGGTCGGCAGGGGCGCAAGGCGGACGCCCATGGCATACATGCGCGGCAGGATCGTGCCGGTGTGCCGCGTGGCGGTGTCGAGCGCCCGGTGTTCGCCCGCGCGGCTTTGCACGCCGGGCACGATGGCGTTGGCAGCCGTTTCGGCCGCCCGCCGCGCGGCTTCGGCCGCGCGGTCGGCTTCCGCCGCTTCCCGTTTGGCCCGGGCGAGGCGACGCGCCAGCGCCGGCGCGATGGCCGCCGCCGCGGGAGCCCGGCTAGGCGCCGGGCGCTGCGCGCGGCCGGGCAGGACCGTCGGGCGGGCCACAACGGGCGCGGCCGGACGCGGCACCGGGCCGGATGCGGGGGCCTGCGGCGGGGGCGTGCCGGGGACGTTCGCGCCGAGGCGCTTGAAGATCTCCGCCAGCTCGTCGGCGTCGGGCGCTTCTGCGCCGCGGGGCGCACCGGCGGACGGGGGGCGATCGGCTGCCGCCCGCTGGCGCTTTTCCTGCTTCTTCCTGGCGGAGTGGATCTGCGCCAGGACCCAGAAGAACCCCGCGACAAGCCAGACGACGACGTCGAGGAACGACTCGTCGCCGGCGGCGAGGACGATGGGCCAGCGCAGCGGCATCAGCCCTGCGGGGGTTTTTCGCCTTCGGCGAGGGATTCGCGCATGGACGTGTCGGCCATGACGTTCTGCATGCGCAGGTAGTCCATCACGCCCAGCTTGCCTTCCTTCATGGCCTGCGCGATGGCGCGCGGGATCTCGGCCTGCGCGGCGACGACGTCGGCCTGCTTGGCCTGGATCAGCGCGCGGTTTTCCTGCTCGGCGGCGACGGCCGTGGCGCGGCGGCCTTCGGCTTCGGCCTGGCGCAGCTTCTTGTCGGCCTCGGCCCGTTCGGTCTCGAGCAGGGCGCCGACGTTGGCGACTTCGCGCGCGCCGGAGACGCCGGCGACGGAGACGTCGGCGATGTCGATCGAGACGATCTCGAAGGCGGTCTGCGAATCGAGTCCGGAGTTGAGCACCTTCTTGCTGATCTCGTCGGGGTTTTCCAGCACGTTCTTGTAGCTGGGGGAGGAGCCGATGGCGGAGACGATGCCCTGGCCGACGCGGGCGATGATGGTGTCCTCGGTGGCGCCGCCGACGAGGCGGGCGAGGTTGGCGCGCACGGTCACGCGGGCCTTGACGAGCAGGCGGATGCCGTCGCGGGCCACGGCGTCGAGCATCGGGGTGCCCTTGGTGGGGTCGGGGCAGTCGATGACCTTGGGGTTCACGGAGGTGCGCACGGCGTCGTAGACGTCGCGCCCGGCCAGGTCGATGGCGGCCGCGCGCTGGAAGGTCAGTTCGATGTTGGCCTTGTCGGCCGCGATGAGGGCCTGGACGACGTTGATGACGTCGCCGCCGGCGAGGAAGTGCGCTTCGAGCTGGTCGGTGTCCAGCGGCAGGCCCGCCTTGACGGCGCGGATGCGGGCGTCGACGATCAGGGTGGGCGGCACGTTGCGGAGCTTCATGCCCAGCAGGTTGAGCAGCGAGATGTAGGCGCCGCTCATCCAGGCGCGCACCCAGACTTTCAGGAAGTAGAAGAAAATGCCCAGCAGGACGACGACGACGATCGCCAGCAGGATGAACAGGACGTTGACGAAGGGCATGGCAGGTCTCCTTTATTCGGTGGTTTCCGGGGGTTCGGGCGGAGCAGGCAAGGGGGGCGGCCGGCGACGCGGCGGCGGGACCACGAGCGGCCGCTGCAGCGCGGCGAGCGCCAGCGCGCCGCTGCCGAGGATCAGCACCGGCAGGACGAGGAAGGCGGCCACGCCGGGCAGCGCGGCGGCGAAATAGAGCAGGAACAGGCCGACGGCCAGCGCCGAAAGGACGCGCGCGAAGGTCTGCGGCCCCGCCGTGCGCAGGAGCGCGTGGCCCAGCGCCAGCGCGACGACGACGTGGGCGAGGTAGAGCATGCCGGCGTAGATGCCCGCCAGCAGCAGCGCCAGCGGAATGCCCACGATCGTGGAAAACGCGAAGGCGGCGAGGAACGGCCCGAGGAACAGCGCGGCCACGCCGGCGATCAGCGCCTTGAACGGCGTCGCGCGCAGGTGCCGCACCGCGCCGCCGGCCGTCAGCGGGCAGAACCCCACGAACGGCAGGCCCACCAGCAGCGCCGCGAGAAACAGATAGCCGTGCAGCGCGAAACGCGCGCGGACCGGCGCGGCCGGCCGGGGCAGGCGCGGCGCCGTCTGCACCTCGCCGCCCACGGCCACGCTCGCGTCGAGCGCCAGCGGCTTGGGCGCGGAATAGATCAAGTCGCCGGCGATCTTCGTTCCGGGCGCCACGCGGATTTCCGTGGCGTCGATGCGGACGTCGCCGCCCCAGGTGCCGCCCAACGTGAGCGAGCGCGCGACGAGGCGGGCGTCGCCGCCGACGGTGCCTTCGCAGATGAGATCGGTGCCGAACAGCGCGGCGTCGCCGCGGACGACGGCGTTGGTGGCCAGCTGCAGGCCCTTGGCGTAGGCGAAGAGGTTGCCGTCCACGGCGCCCGCGAACGTGGCCGCGGAAGCGAAAGCGCGCAGGTCGCCGGCGACGGCGCCGGCGTGGCGCGCGGACCCGGCGGCCAGCAGCCACAAGTCGCGCGCGGCGGAGGCCTGGACGTCGAGATGGTACGCGGCCAGCAAGGCTTCCGATTCGAGCGGTTCGCCGGCGGCCACGACGAGGGCGTTGGTGGCCTCGCCGACGCGCCATTCGTAGGCCGCCGCCGATCCGGCCGACAGGAGCAGGAGCAACGGCAGCGCGCTGGAAAGGCTCCGCCTCATGCCGCGCCGTCCGCGCTGCGCACGAGAATCTGGCCGCCGCGCACGGCCGCCACGCGGATGGCCGCGCCGGCCGGAAGCCAGTCGCCGCCGTCGGCCAGGACGTCGTAGCGCTTGCCGCCGATGAGCGCGATGCCGCCGGGGCGCAGGGCCGTGGCGGTTTCGCCGGTCGCGCCCACCAGCTCGGGCGCGGGCGCGGCGGACTTGAATTGAGCGCCGTCCGTGCGCAGCGCGATGCGCTTGCCGACCCGGCTGCGCGGGAAGACCATCACCCAGGTCAGCAGCGCGATGCCGCCGAACACCACGATGGCGATGGCCGAGAGGAACCCCCACGGCGGCGGGAACGCCGCCAGCCCGATGCCCATCGCCCCCAGCAGCGCCAGCGCGCCGATCACGCCCGCCACCCCGCCGGGGATGAACACCTCGGCCAGGACCAGCAACAGGCCCGCGGCCAGCAGCGCGACGTACCACGACAGGGGACTCATGTTCATGGCCCGCAGGATACCATGCGCCGGCCCGGACGCAAAACGTCTTTTGCGCCCCGAAACGTCTTGCGGCGGCGCCGGGCCGGTGCTAGAAAACAGCCATGGGCGCCAACGCGGCGTGGGCGCCGGGACCGGGCGAAACAGGAGAAGACCATGAGCAAGTTCAAATGGCTGGCGTTGCTGGCGGCGGTGGCGGGACTGGGATTGGCGGTCGGCTGCGAGGACGACGACGACGACGATGGCGGCGGCGGCGGCGGAACGACGACGGGCACCTACGCCGGCGTTTGGCAAGGCAGCGTCTGCGGCCGGGGCCTGACGATGGTGGTCGCCCAGAACGGCACGCGCCTGTCGGGCACCTACACGTTCACCGATCCGACGTTCGCCGGCACTTTCTCCGGCACGGTTTCGGGCGAGCCCCCGGCCACGGCCCGGCTGGACAGCGCGGGCCACGACTGGTGGTTCGAACTGAACTTCGCCAGCTACAACCAGATGTCCGGCGGCTTCTACAAGGCCGAGGCCGGCGGCAAGGTCTGCGACGTCCGCGCCACCAAGTAGCCGCCCGCAAAAGTTTTCCGTACCACGTAAAACGGCCTCGAAAGTTTTTACGTTCCACGTAAAATCCGCGCAAAGTTTTTACGTTCCACGTAAAAAAAGGAAGAGGAGCCATGAAGCGCCGTTTGGGAAAAGATCCGCTGATCGTCGGTTGCGTCGCGTCGGAAGCCCTGCTGCGGCGCTGCGCGCGGCGGGCGCCGGCGGATTGCGACTGGATCGAAGTGCGCCTGGATTTGGCGGGCCTCTGCGGCGGGGCGTGGCCGGAGCTGTGCGCGGCGGCCGCCCGGCGCGGCCGCCCGGTGCTCCTGACGGTTCGGTCCGCGCGGGAGGGCGGCCGGTGGCGCGGCCGCGAGGCCGAGCGGACGGCGCTTCTGCTGCGCGGACTGGACGCGGCGGCGGCGGTGGACGTGGAAATCGCCGCGCCCGCGTTCGGGCTCGTGGCGGAGGCGGCGCGGCGCCGGGGGGTCGCCGTCGTCGGCTCGTTCCACGATTTCCGCGCGACGCCCGACGCGGCGCGCCTGGCGGCGATCGAGATCCGCGGCCGGGCGTTGGGAGCCGATGTCGTCAAAATCGCCGCCCGGGTCCGGACCGCCGCCGATCTGGCCCGGCTGTTTGCCCTGCCGGCCCAGGCCACGGGGCCCATCTGCGTGCTGGGGATGGGTCCCAAGGGAGCGCTCGCGCGCGTGGCGCTGCCGGCAGCGGGGTCGTGCCTGGCCTACGGGGCGCTGGAAACGGCCACGGCTCCGGGGCAACTCCGGTGCCGGGATTTGGCCAAGGAATTGGCCCGCTGGGGGGTGCGCCGGCGGTAAACCCGGCCGAAATCCAAAAATTCCAGCCGATTCCGGGGCAGAAGTTGGGCTTGCGGAATCGGTGGGTTTACGACATATTAACAATATGAAGCCGTCTTCCCATTCCGTCTTGGCGCGCGCCTGCGCGTGGATGCTGGGCGGATTGTTGTTAATCGGTTCGGCCGAAGCGGCGACCTATCCGCTGGGATGGGGGCTGAACGGGGATGGGCAAGCGTCGCCCGTGCCCACCAACGCGATGAGCAACGTCACCGCCGTGGCGGCGGGCTACTTCCACAGTTTGGCGCTCAAGGATGGCCGGGTGTGGAGCTGGGGCAGCACCGCCAACGGCTTGACCAACATACCGTTAGCCGCGCAAAGCGGCGTGACCAATATCGCCGCCGGCAACGGCTTCAGCCTGGCGCTGCGCACCAATGGCGCGGTGATCGGTTGGGGCGGGGGTCCGGCGGCCACCAACGTGCCGGCCGCGCTGACCAGCGGCGTCACGAAGATTTCCGCCGGCAACCTCCACGCGCTGGCCATTCACAACGGGGGCGTCGTGGCGTGGGGCGACGACACCTACAACCAGAGCACCGTGCCCGACGGCCTGACCAACGACGTGGCCGACGTCGCCGCCGGCGGCTACTACAGCTTGGCGCTGAAAGACGGCGCGGTCACCGTTTTCGGCATCGCCGCCACCAACCTGGAGCCCTCCGCCTACAGCATCAACGAGATGCCGCCCGAGGCCGGCAGCAACGTGGCGGCCATCGCCGCCGGCATGTGGCACGCGTTGGCCCTCAAGGAGGACGGCGGCGTCGTCGCCTGGGGTTCGCCGCATTACGACGCCACCAACGTGCCGCCCGAAGCCGCCAGCGGCGTCGTGGCCATCGCGGCCGGCGACTGCTTCAGCATCGCCCGCAAGACCGACAACACCATCGTGGTCTGGGGCGACGATTTCAACGGGCAAACGATCCTGCCGGCTTTCGCCAGCAACGGGGTTTCGCAGATCGCCGCCGGCAAGGGACATTGCCTCGTGGTCAGCACGTCGCTGCCGCCGCGCTTCATCAGTTTCTCGACGCCGGACGCGTTTTTGGATCGACCCTACACGAACACGCCGGCTCCCAACGTGTTCGCCGTCGGCGATCCCGCGGTGGCCTATCACCGGGTGACCGGCGGCTGGCCGCCTTGGCTGACCTTGGGCACGAACACCGGCGTGCTGGGTGGAACGCCGACGGCGCTGGGCACCTATAATTTCTCCATCATCGCCAGCAACGCCCTGGGCAAAATCACCAATGCCTACCGGGTGGTCGTCGTCGAGAAATTCGAGCCGCCGGTCTTCGTGACCACCAACCTGCCGGGCGGCATCGTGGGCGCGCCCTATGCGCAGGGCATCGTCGTCAGCAACGGCGGCACGTTCAGCATCACCAACGGCAGCCTGCCCGCCGGGCTGACGATGGCAACGGATGGCTGGATATCGGGTACGCCAACGACCGTGGAAGCCCCGCAGTTTGGCGTGCTCGTAACGAATGCTGCCGACCGTACCGGCCGGGTTTTCCAGATCGCCGTGACCGCGCCGCCGGCCGCGCCGGTCTTCGTCACGCAGTTCATCAGCAACGGCGTCCTGGGCCAGCCCTATTCGTTCCAGGTCGAAACCGAAAACTATCCGACCAACTTCGGCGTGGTGGCGGGATCCGGAGCCTTGCCGGCCGGCCTCGGCATCACGGCCGCGGGCACGATCACCGGCACGCCGACGGTGGCCGGCACCGCCGGGTTCCAGCTCTTTGCTTCGAACATGGTGGGCGGAAGCACCGCGTGGTTCAGCCTGCACGTCAATGGTCCGCCGGTCTTCCTGACGCCCAGCCCGCTTCCGGATGGCGTGCTGGACGAGTCTTACGATCCTGTCCAGATCGAAGCGGACGTGGTCAACTACTTCCAGATGTTCGGCAACTCGCCGACCGGCCTGAACCTGTCGGCCGAGGGTTGGCTCAGCGGGACGCCCACCGCGACGGGCACCTATACGTTCATCGTGCAAGCCGTCAACGACTTCGGTGCGTCGCAAAGCAACTACACCCTGACGGTCACGGATCAGCCCGGCCCGCCGGAATTCTTCACGACCAGCCCGCTGACGAACGGCGTGCTGGG
>RZYG01000139.1 GCA_009930415.1 Spartobacteria bacterium
CGCCGCCGCGTGCAGGCCGCCGCCCGCGCCGCGCTGCCGTTCCAGGAGCTGCTGGCGGACGCGCCCCCGCTGCGCCGCCAGATGCTGTTCGAGGACCATCTCATCAGCCGCCACCTGCTGGAAGACCGCCCGGAAGCCGCGCTGTGCCTGAACGAACCGCGGACGCAGGCGGTCATGATCAACGAGGAAGACCACCTGCGCATCCAGGCGCTGCGGCCCGGCTTGGCGCTGCGCGAAGCCTGGGCGGACGCCAACGCGCTCGACGACGCGCTCGAGGCGGAACTGGACTACGCGTTTTCGTCGTCGCTGGGCTACCTGACGAGCTGTCCCACCAACGTGGGCACGGGGATGCGCGCCAGCGCGATGATGCATCTGCCCGGCCTGGTGCTGCAGAACGAAATGGAGCCGATCGCCAACGGACTGGGCAAGATCGGCCTGACGGTGCGCGGCCGCTGGGGCGAAGGCACGGCGGCGCTGGGGCACATGTTCCAGGTGTCGAACCAATTGACGCTGGGGCTGGCCGAGGCGCGCATCCTGGCCGATCTGGAAGAGATCGTGAAGGAAATCGCCGAGCACGAACGGAACGCGCGCGAGCGGTTGAAGCGCGAGCGCCGGATCTTCGTGGAGGATCTGGCGGCGCGCGCGCGCGGCCTGCTGGCCGCGGCGCGGCTGATGACGGCCCAGGAAGCGCTGGAACGGCTGTCGGAATTGCGCCTCGGCATCGCGCTGGGGCTGGTCAAGGGCATCGCGATGCCGCAGGTGGACCGCCTGCTGCTGGAGGTGCAGCCCGCGCACCTGCAGTCGGCCGCCGGCCGGCTGATGGGCAACGAGGAGCGGGACGCCGCGCGGGCGGCGCGGCTGCGCGCCGAACTGGGCCGCCGCCCGCCCGCACAACCTAAATCGGAAAAGAGGACGACATGAACAATTTCACTCCCCGGGCGCAGCAGGTGCTGCAACTGGCGCGCAAGGAAGCGGACCGGTTCAACCACGGCTACATCGGCACGGAGCATCTCCTGCTGGGGCTGATCGCCCTCGGCGAAGGCGTGGCCGTGACGGTCCTGCGCCGGATGGGGCTGGATCTCGAAACGGTGCGCCTGGAAGTCGAAAAGGCCGTCGGCGTGGGCTCGGACATGAAGACGGTCGGCAACGTGCCGTACACGCCGCGGGTGAAGAAGGTGCTGGCGCTGGCCGGCACCGAGGCGCGCGCGATGCACGTGGAATTCGTCGGCACGGAGCACGTCCTGCTGGGGTTGTTGCGCGAGGGCGAAGGCGTGGCCGCGCGCGTGCTGGCGAATCTGCGGGTGGATCTCGACCGGACCCGCGAGGCGGTGCTCAAGGAACTGGATCCGAACTACGAGCCCGGCGCGCCGCGGGAAGAGTCCGGCGGCGAGCCCGAAGGCCCCGAACTGGGGCCCGGCCCGGGCGCGCGGTCCCAGAAGGAAACCAAGACCCCGGCCTTGACCACGTTCGGGCGCGACCTGACGGCGCTGGCGCAGCAGGGCGGGCTGGATCCGGTGATCGGCCGCGCGGACGAGATCGAGCGCGTGATGCGCATCCTGTGCCGCCGCACGAAGAACAATCCCGCGCTGCTGGGCGAGGCGGGCGTGGGCAAGACGGCCATCGCCGAAGGCCTCGCGCAGGCGATCGTCAACGGCGAGGTGCCCGAGCTGCTGCACGGCAAGCGCGTGATCTCGCTGGATCTGGCGCTGATGGTGGCCGGCACGAAGTACCGCGGCCAGTTCGAGGAGCGCATCAAGGCGGTCATGGACGAAATCCGCCGGGTGAAGAACGTGATCCTGTTCGTGGACGAGCTGCACAGCCTGGTGGGCGCGGGCAGCGCGGAAGGCGCGATGGACGCGGCCAACATCCTCAAGCCGGCGCTCTCGCGCGGCGAGCTGCAGGTGGTCGGCGCGACGACGCTGAACGAATACCGCAAGTTCATCGAGAAGGACGCGGCGCTGTCGCGGCGCTTCCAGAGCGTGCTGGTGCGCGAGCCGTCCATCGAGGAAGCCATCGAGATTCTCAAGGGCCTGAGCGGGCGCTACGAAACGCACCACCACGTCCGCTACGTTCCGGAAGCCCTCGACGCGGCGGTGCGCCTCTCCGCGCGCTATCTCCAGGACCGGTTCCTGCCCGACAAGGCGATCGACGTGATCGACGAAGCCGGCGCGCGCGCCCGCATCGGCGCCCTGACCCGGCCGGTCCACGTGAAAGACAAGGAAAAGGAAATCGCCGGCCTGCTGGCGCAGCGGAACGTCGCCATCCAGGAGGAGCAATTCGAGGATGCGGCCAAGCTGCGCGACGCGGAGCGCGCCGCGCGCGCCGAACTGGAAACGGAGCTGGCCGCTTGGCGCAAGGACCACTCCGAGAAAATCGTGGACGTGACCGAAGAAGACGTGCGGCTGATCGTGTCCAAATGGACCGGCGTGCCGCTCGAAAAGATGGAGCAGAAGGAAACGGCCAAGCTGCTGGAGATGGAAGGCGCGCTGACGAAGACGGTCATCGGCCAGCCCGAGGCCATTTCGTCCATCTGCAAGGCGCTGCGGCGCTCGCGGGCGGATTTGAAGGATCCCCGGCGGCCGATCGGGTCGTTCATTTTCCTGGGCCCGACGGGCGTGGGCAAGACGCTGCTGGCGAAGTCGCTGGCGGAATTCATGTTCAACACGCCCGACGCGCTGATCCAGATCGACATGTCCGAATACATGGAGAAGTTCAACGCCTCGCGGCTGGTCGGTTCGCCGCCCGGCTACGTGGGCTACGAAGAGGGCGGGCAGCTCACGGAGCGCGTGCGCCGGCGGCCCTATTCGGTGGTGCTGTTCGACGAGATCGAGAAGGCGCATCCGGACGTCATGCACATGCTGCTGCAGATCCTGGAAGAAGGCCGCCTGACGGACGGGCTGGGGCGCGCGGTGGACTTCCGCAACACGATCATCATCATGACCTCGAACATCGGTTCCGACATCGTCCGCAAGGGCGCGGGGCTGGGGTTCGCGGGGCACACGGCGGAAGCGGACTACGCGACGCTGCGCGAGCAGATGCTGGAAGCCGCCAAGCACAACTTCCGGCCCGAGCTGCTCAACCGCGTGGAGGAAGTGATCGTTTTCCGGCAGCTGCAGAAGGAAGACGTGCGCACGATCCTCGCGATCGAGGTGGACAAGGTCGCCGCGCGCCTGAAGGCGCGCGAAATCCGGCTGTCCGTGCGGCCGTCGGCCTACGACTTCCTGATGGCCAAGGGGTTCGACCGGCAGTACGGCGCGCGACAGCTGCGCCGCGCCGTGGAGCGCTATCTCGAGAACGTGCTGGCCGAGGACATCCTCCGCGGCACCTTCGGCGCCGGCGAAATCGTGGAGGTCGAAGCCGGCGACGACCGGCTCGAGTTCCATCCGCCGAAGGGCGAGACCGCCGCGGCGGAACCGGTGGTCGCCGAAGCCGCGCCGCCGAAACCGCCGCGCCGCAAGAAAAAGGACGAAGGCGACGCATGAGCGTTTTCCGCATCCAGAACACCCTGACGCGGCAGCTGGAGGAATTCCGGCCGCTGGAAGCCGGCCATGCGCGGATGTACACCTGCGGGCCCACGGTCTACAATTTCGCGCACGTCGGCAACTTCCGGGCCTACGTCTTCGAGGATCTGCTGCGCCGCTGGCTGAAGTTCAAGGGCTTCCGCGTCACGCAGGTGATGAACCTGACGGACGTGGACGACAAGACCATCCGCGATTCGCAGGCGGCCGGGAAGCCCCTGGCCGAGTTCACCGCGATCTACAAGCAGGCGTTTTTCGAGGACGTCCGCGCGCTGAACGTCGAGCCGGCCGAGCACTATCCGGCGGCGACGGACCACGTGCCGGAGATGATCGCGATCATCCAGAAGCTGTTCGACAAGGGCTACGCCTACCGATCCGAGGACGGATCGGTCTATTTCAGCATCGCCAAGTGGCCGGCCTACGGCAAGCTGGCGCACCTGGACCGCGCGGGCATGCGCGCCGGCGCGCGCGTCGCCTCCGACGAATACGACAAGGAAAACGTCGCCGATTTCGCGCTGTGGAAGGCGTGGGACGAAAAAGACGGCGCCGTGGCCTGGGATTCGCCGTGGGGCCGCGGCCGGCCGGGCTGGCACATCGAATGTTCCGCCATGAGCCAGAAGTATCTCGGCGCGAGCTTCGACCTGCACACCGGCGGCGTGGACAATATTTTCCCGCACCACGAGGACGAGATCGCCCAGAGCGAGGCCGCCAACGGGCAGCCGTTCGCGACCTACTGGATGCACTGCGCGCACCTGATGGTGGACGGGCAGAAGATGTCGAAGTCGCGCGGCAACTTTTACACGCTGCGCGACGTGCTCGCGCGCGGCTATTCGGGCCGCGAAGTGCGCTACGAGCTGCTGGCGACGCATTACCGCGCGCCGCTGAACTTCACCTTCGCCTCGCTGGACGCCGCCCGCACGGCGCTGCGGCGCGTGGACGAATTCGCGGCGCGGCTGGCGGACGCCGCGGGGAACGCCGCGGCCGGGCCGCTGCCCGGCTGGGCGCAGGCGGCCGCCGACCGGTTCGAGGCCGCGCTGGACGAGGATCTGAACGTGTCGCCCGCGCTGGCCGCGCTGTTCGATTGCATCCGCGAAGGCAACGCCGGGTTGGACGCCAAGCTGCTGACGCCGGCGGATGCCGCGGCGGTGCAGGCGCTGTTCAAGCGCTGGGACGGCGCCTTGGGCGTGCTGGAAAAGCCCGCCGAGACGGTTCCGGAAGCGGTGCAAGCCCTGCTGGACCGCCGCCAGGCCGCGCGCGCGGCCAAGGACTGGAAGCAGTCCGACGCCCTGCGCGACGACATCGCCGCCCTCGGCTGGACCGTGAAAGACACCCCCAAGGGCCAAGTCGCGACGAAGGCCTAAGAGCCACCACGGATGACACGGATGGCACGGATATGAGTGATTTAATCCACGAAAAACTGAGCGAAGAGATCATCGGCGCGGCCATGACGGTGTTGAACGAACTCAAACCGGGGTTGGACGAGAAGCTCTATGAAAACGCCTTGGTCATCGAATTGCAGGAACGCGGCCACCAAATCGACCAGCAGAAAACCTTCAAGGTGGAATTCAAGGGGCATGAAATCGGCCGGTTGATTCCCGATCTGATCGTGGACGACCTTGTCATTGTCGATACCAAAGTGGCCACGGCGTTCAATGAAAACCACGTGACGAAAATGACGGGATATCTAACCAAGACCGGACTGCGTTTGGCCTTGTTGCTCAATTTCAAATACGCCAAGTTGCAATGGAAACGGGTCGTGAAATGAATTCGCCCATCCGTGACATCCGTGTCATCCGTGGTGGATTCCATCGGAGGTTTTGAAATGGCCAGAGGCAGATTGATCACGTTCGAGGGGCCGGAGGGGGCGGGCAAGAGCACCCAGGCGGCGCTGCTGATTTCGAAGCTGGAAGCGCGCGGGATCGAGGTGGTCTACACCCGCGAGCCCGGCGGCACGAAGCTCGGCGAGGCCATCCGCGGCATCCTGCAGTACAACGCCGCCGGCGAGGATCCGTGTGCGGAGAGCGAAGTGCTGCTCTTCGAGGCCAGCCGCGCGCAATTGGTGCGCCACGTGATCCAGCCCGCGCTGGAACGCGGCGCGTGGGTGCTCTGCGACCGGTTCGCGGATTCCACGACGGCCTACCAGGGCTTCGGGCGCGGCTTTTCCGTGGAGCTGATGGAAACCATCAACCGCTTCGCGATCGGCGCGGCGGTGCCGGACATGACGATCCTGCTGGACGTCAACGTCAGCCTCGGGATGCAGCGCTGCGCGAAGCGGCAGGTCGGCAAGAAAGTCCAATACGACCGGATCGAAAGCGAAGCGCTGGAATTCCACGAAAAGGTCCGCCAGGGCTACCTGGATCTGGCCCGGCGCTTTCCGGAACGGTTCCGCCAGGTGGACGCGATGCGGCTGGCGGAGCCGATCGCCGAAGACGTCTGGAAACTGGTGAGCGATGCCTTCCTCGCGCAAGGTTGAGGCGGCGCTGGAGAATTTCCGGCGGGCGTTCGCCGCGGGGCGCATGCCGCACGCGGTGCTGGCCGCCGGGCACCCGCGCGGCGCGGGGGCGGAATTCGCGGAAGGCCTGCTGGCGCTGCCGTTCGGCTCCGCGGCGGCGGCCCGCTTGCGGCAGCATGCGGACGTCCGCTGGATCGAACCGGAAGGCAAGGCCCGGCAGATCCGGGTCGACGGCATCCGGGAGCTCATCGGTTTCATCGGCCTGACCTCCTACGAAGGCGGCTGGAAGGCGGGCGTGATCCTGTTCGCCGATCGGTTGAACGAGTCCGCGCAGAACATCCTGCTGAAAACCCTGGAAGAACCGCCGCCGAACAGCTTGCTGGTGCTGGTGACGGATGCGCCCGCGGCGCTGTTGCCGACGATCCGGTCGCGCGCGCAGTTCGTGGACGTGGAGGAGGACGGGGCCGGCGCCGGGGCGCCGTGGCGGGCGACCGTGCTGGAGCTGCTGCGGCATCCGCCCGCGCGGCGGGCCACGGAAATGATCGCCTGGACGGACCGGCTGACGGCGCCGCTGCGGTCGCTGGAGGAATTGGCCGCGGCCGAGGAAACCGCCCGCGAAGAAGAAGCGGCCCGCGCGCGGGACGGCGACGGCGCCGAACTGACGAAGGCGACCAAGGGGCTGGTGGATGGCCGCGTGGCGGCGCGCGTGAAGGAAATGCGCGCCGAAATTTTGCGGACGATCCAGCTCTGGCAGCGCGACGTGCTGGCGCTGGCGGTCCAGGCGGAGACCCGGCCGGCCTATTTCCCGGACGACGCGGACGCCCTTGCGGCGCAAGCGGCGGGGCTGGCCTTCGCGGAGGCCGCCAAACGGGTGGCGGTCGTGGACGAGGTGCGCGAGCTGATGGAACACAACGTCCGCGACGAGGTGGTCTTGCCGCGCCTCGCGCGGGCGTTTTCCCGGCCCGGCTAGCCGGGCTCCGGCGCGCCGGCGAGGGGGGCGCAAGACGGATTTCGGGCTCTGAATCGTAGGGGCCGAGCTTGCTCGGACCGGGTTTGGAGAAATTCGGGAACAGCTGCGGTCTCAGCAAGCTG
>RZYG01000140.1 GCA_009930415.1 Spartobacteria bacterium
CCAGGTGCTGCCGCCGGACGTCAACGAAAGCGGCCTGCGCTTCACGCCGGTGAAAGGCGCGATCCGCTACGGCCTGGCCGGCATCAAGGGCGTCGGCGCAGGCGCCGTCGAGGCGCTGGTGCAGGAGCGCGAGGCGCACGGCCCGTTCAAGGGCCTGGTGGATTTCTGCGAGCGCATGGAAAACGGCGACGTCAACCGCAAGACGATCGAGGCGCTGGCGAAATGCGGGGCCTTCGACTTCACGGGGCTGATGCGCGGACGGCTGTGCGCGGGCATCGAAACGGCGATGGGCTACGCGGCCTCGGTCCGCAAGGACCGGGCGGCGGGCCAGTCGTCGCTCTTCGACCTGCTCGGCGGCGACGGCGCGGCCGGCGTGGTGATGACGGACCGCGATTTGCCGGCCGCCGAAGCGTGGCCGCAGAAGCAGCTGCTCGCGTTCGAAAAGGAACTGATCGGCTTCTACATTTCCGGGCATCCGCTGCTGGCCTGCGCGTGGACGCTGGACAAGTTCAATTTGTGCGACGCCGCGCGCTTCGCCGAGCTGCCCGAGCGCACGCGCACGCGGATCGGCGGGCTCGTCGTGAACGCCCAGAAGCGGTTCACGAAACCGAAGAAGCCCGACGACGTGCCGCGGCCGATGCTGTCTTTCCGCCTCGACACGCTCGAAGGTTCGCTCTCCGCCGTGGCGTTCCCGGAAGCCTTCGCGCAGTTCGGCATCCATCTGCAGCCCGACGCCGCGGTCATGCTCTGCGGCTCCGTGCGCAAAGACAACGGCGGCGGCGGCAACGCCCTGACCGTGGACGAGGTCTATCCGCTCGACGAAGTGCCCGCGCGCTTCGCGACCGGCCTGAGCTTGCACGTGAACGTGGGCACCTGGACGGAAGAACGGATGAACGAGCTGAAGGACGTCCTCCGCCGCCATCCGGGCCAGACGCCGCTGAACATCTGCCTGCTCTATCCCGACAACGCCAAGGTCCATCTGCGCGCGGGCAGCCACCTGACCGTGCGCACGTCGGAAGCGCTGGTGAAGGAGTGCGAGAAGATCGTCGACGGCATCTACGTCGCCGCCCGCAAGGAAGCGGGCCTGCGCGCCGCGCCGGAACCCCGCTGGAAACGCGGCGGGGGTTAGGAAAAGTGCGCATGCCTCCCACGGCCTTGTGCCGTGGGAAGCAAAGTTGGCTCCCCCACCGCGCCAGGCGGTGGGGCCCACCGATCAGGTCAATCGCCCGCGGGCGCCGGGAGGGGGTGCCGCGCGATGAGGTATTCGGCGACCGGTTTCCCGCCGATCAGGTGTTCCTGGATGATGCGCTCGAGGACTTCGGGCGTGCAGCCGCGGTACCAGGCGCCTTCCGGATACACCACGCAGATCGGCCCGCCTTGGCAGATGCGGAAGCAGTTGGCCTTGGTGCGGTAGATGCCGCCCGCGCCGGTCAGGTTCAGCTCATCCAGGCGCTTTTTCAGGTAGTCCCACGAGGCGAGCCCCTGCTCCTTGGTGCAGCAGTTGGGCTTGGTCTGGTCGCAGCACAGGAAGACGTGCCGCCGGATCGCGGGGACGCCGCGCTTGTCGGCGATGGCGCAGAGTTCGTCGCTCATGGCTTTCTCCGGAATCAGCGGACGGCCGCCAGCGCGGCGGCGTAGTCGGGTTCCTGCGCGATCTCGGGCACCAGCTCGGCGTGCAGCACCTTGTTCTGCGCGTCGAGCACGACGACGGCGCGCGCCGTCAGGCCCGCCAGCGGGCCGTCCGCGATGCGCACACCGTAGGCTTTGGCGAAATCCGGCGCGCGGAAGGTGGACAGCGCCACGACGTTCTGCAGGTGGTGGCTCTCGCAGAACCGGCCGGCGGCGAAGGGCAGATCGGCGGAAACGTTCAGCAACACGACGCCGGTCAGCTTCGAAACGGCTTCGTTGAATTTCTGGGCCGACGTCGCGCAGACGCCCGTGTCCAAGCTTGGCGTGATATTGAGGATCTTCTTCTTGCCCGCGAAATCCTTCAGCGAGACGTCGGACAGATCCGTCTTGGTCAGCTTGAAGTCCGGGGCCGTTGCGCCCTCGTCGGGCAGTTCGCCGGACGTCTGGATGGGGTTGCCTTTGAACGTGATCAGCGCCATGGGGGTCCTCCGGGGGTTATTTTCGTCCCAATATACCCGCCCGGCGGCGAGATGCAAATCGGTACGGGTTGCGCCCCCACGTAACCCGCGTGCGCGGCTTGGCGACCGGAGGGGCAAGGCGATGATATCCGGCAAAACGGCCGAATCGCCGGTTCCGGAAGGAGGCCGAGATGAAAACGATCTGGAGAGTGGGCCTGTTGGGCATGGCGGCGCTGGGGTTGTGCGGCTGCGACGAGGGCCGACACGATGGCGACGGCTATCGCACGGCGACCGTCGCCGTAGCGGTGGAACCGGAAATCGCGGTCGAATCGCTGCCGGCGGTGGCCATCGAGCAGACGTACGATCTGGTCGTCCGGGTCCAGAGCAACCAGGGCCTGCCGATTTCCGGCGCATGGGTCCAGATCGCCGTGGATACGGGGTATGGCGCGGAGATTCAGCAGGTGAACGCAGACGGGTGGGGCCAGGCCGTTTTCCGTTTTTGGGCCCAGCCGGGCCAGTGGGTATTCATCGACGTCGTCTCGACGGGTTTCGCGGACGAGGGCGTGGATCTGGTCGTCGGCGGGGAGCCGTGGATGGAGGTACCGGTCTATTTGACGCCCCTCGTGGCGGTTGCGTTGTAGGTGTTCATGTTTCTCCCCCGACGGGGTCGTCGGGAGCTCCAAAGATGGGAATCCGCAGGCTGTTTGGAGCCGGGACGACCTCGTCCCGGTTGGTTCTCCTGCAGGCCGGATTGATGAAAACGCGGGGGCAGCGGTTATGGTTTTTCCAGCGCGCGGAAGAGTTCGCGGCCGATGGCTTCCGCCAGCCGCGGGGGCACGGCGTTGCCGATCTGGAGGTTCTTGCGGATGCGCGTGCCGACGAAGCGGTAGGTGTCGGGGAAGCTCTGGAGCCGCGCGCCTTCGCGCGTGGTCAGGCCGCGGTCGGCGTGGGGATGGATGCAGCGGCTGCTGCTGGGGGTGCCGAAATTGCGGGTGATGGTGGTGGAGGGGCGGTCCCACCACAGCCGGGAATAGGTGTTGGCGAAGTACGATTTCGGGCGCAAGGCTTCGGGCACGTCGAGGATCGTGCCGCCGGGCGGCACGTGGGCCAGCACGGCGCGCAAGCGGTCGCCGTGCCAGGGACCGTCGTGCTCCGTCAGCGTTTCGCCGGCGCCGGCCCGCATGGTGCGCTGGTAGTCGTTCTGCGGTTCCGAACGGTAGCGGTCGGCGGATTCGCCGGAAGCGACCGGCGGCAGGTCGGAGAGCGCGTCGGCCAGCGTGAGCGGCGGCGCGCGACGGAACAGCTTGTCGGGCTCGCCGTGCGTGGGCGCGGGGAAGCGGAAGTCCACCTCTTCGCGGAACGCCGCGACGAACGTGCGTTGGCGGGACTGCGGCACGCCGTAGTCCATGGCGTTGAGCAGGTCGCACCGGCGCGTGGCGTAGCCGAGATCGTCCAGCCCGCCCGCGAGCGCCTGGAAGGCGCGCCCGCCGTACATGCGCCGGAAGCCGCTGACGTTCTCGAACAGCACCGCGCGGGGCTTCAGGTGGCCGACGATTTCAAGGAACGCATAGAACAGCTTGTTGCGCGGATCGTCCTCGTCCTTCTTGCCGACGGTGCTGAAGCCCTGGCAGGGCGGGCCGCCGGCGACGACGTCGACGCCGCGCGCCGCGGCGAGCAGTTCCGCGCGGATGGCCGGATCGAGGACGTCGCCCGCGACGACGGTCGTCTCGGGGTGGTTCAGGGCGTAGGTGGCCGCGAAGACGGATTCGTACTCGTTGGCGGCCTGCACCCGGAAGCCCGCCCGGGTCAGTCCCAAGCCGAGGCCCCCGGCCCCGGCGAAGAGGTCGAGCACGGCGGGACGCGGATGGGCAGGCACCGGCATGACGGTCCGTTCCTATACGCCAAACCGCCGCCGGATGCCAGTCCCGAGTGGTGCGCCGCGGCGTCGGGCGCATGACCGGATTCTTCACGGTAGATTCGGCCCTCGCTTGTAGGGGCTCAGCTTGCTGAGACCGCAGCTGTTCCAAAATTTCTCCCAACCCGGTCCGAGCAAGCTCGGCCCCTACGATTCAGAGCCCGAAATCCGTCTTGCGCCCCCCCGGCGTCAGGGGCGCATCTGCGATTCGGTGCACAAACCCAGCCTGAAGGCTGGACTACGAACAAGCTTGTATGTAGTCCACGCTTTAGCGTGTGGCTGTCCTTTTCAGCCTGAAACGCCGGTGGATGCACCGAATCGCAGATGCGCCCGCGGCCGGCGACGTCGGAATTGGAATTGCCAAACGCCGGTCGGGCGCGGAAACTGGGACCGAAGCGTAATTCCGGAGGTTCCCATGAACGCCCGCGCATCTTGGTTCGGTCTCGGTTCCCTCGCGTTGCTTGCATGTCTGGCAGGTTGCGCCATTCTGCCGCCGCCGGCCGCAGGTCCAGAACTGCGCCTTCAAACCGGCCGCTACGGCCATGCGGTCGCGACGGATGGTCGTCTGCTCTATGTCGTCGGCGGCAGCGGTCCTGAAGGACTGCTGGGCGACGTCGAAATTCTCGATCCCCGCACCGGCCGGGCGGAAGTCCTCGCCGCCGGCCTGATCCCGCGCCGTTACCATTCCGCCGTGCTCGTTGGCCGGAGGATCTTCATCGTCGGCGGCGAAAGCGCCATGGGACCGGAGCCGGCCGTCGAGATTTTCGATCTGGAGACGAAAACCGGTGCGCGGGGCGCGCCGTTGCCGACGCCGCGGCGGCTGTCCAAGGCGGCGCTGCTGGACGGGTCCATCTACGTGGTCGGCGGCCAAGATCACGGCAACCGCGTTTCCGAAACCGGCACCGCCATCGTCGAAGCCTACGACGTCGCGAAAAACGAATGGCGGACCGTTGCCCCCATGCCGACCCCCCGCGAGTGCGCGGTCGTCGCCGCGCAGGGCAAGCTCTGGGCGCTCGGCGGCTACGACGGCGATGCCCGGGTATTGGCGACGGTCGAAAGCTACGATCCGAAGACGGACCGCTGGACGGCGGAACCGGACATGGTTTCGCCCACGAGCGCCCATTCCGCGCTGGCGACGCGGGGCGCGCTCTTCACCTTCGGCGACTACCGGATGCTGGACCGGGTGGCTCGGCTCGATCTGCGGAAGGGGATTTGGACGGAGATGGACGTGCCCTTTGTTGCCAGCCGCCACAACGCCTGCGCCGAGCTGCGCGGGGAGATTTTTGTCGTGGGCGGCAACGTCGCTTCGTCGGATTCGCACCTCGACCTCGTCCAGCGGTTTGCGGTACGCGATCTGCGCGCGGCCCCGGCGCGGTCGCGCACGGGTACGGAAGAACGCGGCTTCCTCGAAACCACCGCCTTCGCCGGCATGCTCCAGGCCAATCCGCGGACGGTGAAAGCGGCCGACCGGTCGGTGGCCGCCGTGCGGACCGTCGAGCTGCGCCGGGCCGGCCAGGAAATCGTCCGACATTCTTCGGCCGAGTACCGTCTGCATCTCGACGCGGCGCCGGTGCTCGTGCGCCTGACCGCCGAGGTCTGGCATCCGGGCACGGATTGCGCGCCCAAAATCCTCGTGAACGGCAGGACCGCGGGCGACCTGCAGTTTGCTTGGCCCGGCCTGAACGAACGCAATTACGTGGCGTTCCTCTGGGACCAGAACGAAGGCTACCGCTACGCCGTCGATTACCAAGGCTGGCTGTCCGGCGCGGCGTTCATCGACGGATGCATGCTGAATCCCGGCGACAACGTCGTTGAAATCAAAGTCGGCACGGACCAGATCAAGGTGCGCAACGTGCAGGCCGAAGTGCTGTCCGCCTTCGACGAAGCCGACACGATCTACGACATGCGGCGGAGATCGCGCGGCCAGTCCGTGCCGCGGCTGCCCGCCGAAAAATAGCAACACCGTTTCCAGTCCCCCGACGGGGTCGTCGGGGGCTCCAAAGACAAGGATCCGGCGGCTGTTTGGAGCCGGCACGACCTCGTGCCGGATTTAAGTCTTGGTTCGCGCCCGGCCGCAGCGCAGGCATTTTTTCCGGTGCACGCAGAGTGTCGCGCCGCATTCCGGGCAGGCCCATTTTTTCTTTTCCAGCGCGACGAATTTCCGGATGCCGAGCGTGCGGATCGCTTCGAGGTTCGCGAGCATGCTCAGGCCGTATTTCGTCCGGTAGCGCTGGTCGAGCTGCCGCAGGCGGCGGCAGGGGAAGGCCGGGCACTCTCCGCAAAAGCGATTGGGTCGGCCCTGCTCCGTGCATTCCTTGATGCGGCAATGCCGGCAAGTCGCCGGCCGCAGTTCGCCGCGCCGGTCGTTGCAGCCCGGACAGCGATTCTTTTCCCGCAGATGCCCGATGCACAGCGCGCAGTTCATGCCGCACGGCGCGATCATCCGGGCCTGGATGGCGCGCACGGGAAAATCGGCTTTGGCGCGGGCGCGGCTCATGCGGTCACCGCTTGGGTTTCTTGGGTTTGGGCGCGGGCAGGTCGCGCGCCGTGATCCGGATCAGTTCGGAAATCCATTCGCGGTCTTCGAAGGCGTCTTCGATCAGGAACGAATGCTTCGCCCCGGGATAGGCCGGCGCTTCGACCGGCGCGCCGATGAACGCGCGCCCCGCCGCGGTCGGTTTCACGAAGAGCTGGTTGTCGCAGACCAGCGCGACGACTTTTCCGCCGCAGTAGACCGCGTACTCCCCGAACATCTTCCGGTGCGAAATCTCCCCCGCGCCCGCCATCTGGTCCGCAAGGAACTCCATGAATTCCAGATCCGTCGCCATGGTCGGGATCTTAGCGGAAGCGGGATGAAACCGACAGGAAGAAAACGTCCAACCGCCTGTCGGGGGCGCATGACCGGATTCTTCACGGTAGATTCGGCCCTCGCTTGTAGGGGCTCAGCTTGCTGAGACGTAAGCGTGTGGCGGGGGACCTCCTTACTTGATTGATCAGGGCGGGGCATAGTCGTGGTCCAACAGAAAGGACCCGACGATGTTTCACGTGAATC
>RZYG01000141.1 GCA_009930415.1 Spartobacteria bacterium
TGTAGGTGGCCGGCAAGGCGGCGGTTTGGGCCAGCGCCGCGTGCGCGAGCGCCGCCGCGAATCCGGCCAGAATGGTCCTGCGCATGCCCATGTCCTTACCTTTGCCCAAGCGGAGGCGTTTGACAATCCTAATGGCAGGGTTTTCGCGCCGAAGCGGCGACCGCCCCTGGCCCGGTTTGCGTAATACTGTAGCCCACCCGTCCCCCGACGAGGTCGTCGGGGGCTCCAAAGACATGATGCCTGGCTGCTTGGAGCCGGGACGACCTCGTCCCGGTCGGACTCGGCGGCTACAGAAATGGTTAATATGCGCTAGCCGGCCGGGACGAACGGCGTGAGCAGGGCTTCCTGGTAGAGCCGCTGGACCATCTCCACGTCCAGGCCGTGGCCGGACTTGTAGGAGATGATTTCGCCGACGAACTGGCCGTCGTCGATCAGCGCGATGGCCGCCAGCAGATCGAGCGTGGCGCGGTGCCAGACGGCTTCGAGGGACTTGCCGTCGTGCGGCAGCAGCGGCTTGTTCCAGTAGCCCAACCGGCCGGCGACGAGCAGGTTGTCGAAGGAATAGCCCAGGTTGCGGATGTCGGCGAAGAGCAGGCCGACGGTTTTGCAATAGAGCATCTTGAGCGCGGACGTGTTGGTGCGCGCGGTCGCGCCGTAGGCGAATTTCTCCGGATCCACGGCGAAGCGGATGCGCTGCTTGCCGATGGCGGTCTTGAAGTCCACGGCGGCATCGATCGCCAGCAGGGGGTTGGCCGGATCGGCGGGCGGCGCCAAGGTCAGGAAGCCGCCGTTCCCGTTGCAGATCGTGACGCGTTCGCGCACGGTGACGTAGCTGGCGGGGCGGTTGACCTGCCGCAGGCCGGCGCCGCGCAACGCCTGCACGAGTTCCGTGCTGCCGCGGTCGAACAGCGGCGGATCGCCCGAGTCGAGCTGGATCAGCAGGTTGTCGACGCCCAGGCCCATGCGCAGGGCGATCATGTGCTCGGCCATGCGGATATAGTTGTGGGGCGAGCCGCTGCGCAGGACGATGTTGCTGACGACGTTGCCGGTGGTCCACACGTTGCGGATCGAACAGCGCACCGGCAAGCTGTCGGGCAGATCGGTGCGCTCGAACCACCACCCTTCCATGTCCGTCGGGCAGAGTTTCAGCGTGCGGAGGCTTTTGCCGAGGAAGGTGCCGCGGCCGCGCACTTCGGCGGTCCGCTCGATGGTCGTCTGCGGCCGCGCCGTGGCGACGGGCTTGGCCTCGGGCAGCAGGTCCCAGTCCACGGCCTGGCGTTGCCAGGCGCGGATGCCTTGTTCCAACGCGGCGACGGGGCCGCCCAGCAAACGTCCAGCGGGTGTTTCGAACATGGTTCAATCCTCCCCGATTTGGCCGGGCGTGACAAATCCTAATTCACGGGCCAGCGCGACGGCCTCCGGGCCGGGATTTTCCGCGATCCAGACGACGGGCCGCGGCCCGGCCAAGGCGCGCTGCCGGCGCATTTCGGCGGGATCGGCCGAGGCGCACACCAGCGCGTCCGCGTGATAGGTCGTGAACGGCGCCAGCGGCCCGGCGTCTTCCACCAGCAGGCACGTGCCGGCGGTTTTGAGGACGCACGCGAGCGACGCGATCAATTCCGCCTCCGCGTGGCGCACGTCGACGGCCGGCAGCGGCGAGCCCTCTTCCCACACCGCCGGATAGTCGCACAGATAGAGCGCCCGGGCGCCGTGGTCGAGCGCCGCGGCGGTTCCGGCGCGGATCCAGACGGCGGCGCTGCCGCTGCGGCGGACGCGTTCCAGCAGGGTCAGGCCGCGGTTCTGGCCCCATTCGAGCATGGCGTCCAGGTCGGGATCGGCGTTCACGGCCACGAGCGCCTCGTCGTCGGAGAGCGCGACCTGCGGCTCGCCCCGCGCATCCACGGCCGCGCACTGGAAGGCGCTGGCCGCCCAGTCGGCATCGCGGAACAGCGCCGAGGCTTTCAGCGCCAGATAGCGCAGGGCATCGGCGCCGTCGCGGAACCCGCCGGGATGCGCGAGGCGCTGGGAGGCCGGCGCGAAAGCGGGCACGTCGGCGAGCCCGACCTTCCGCACGGATTCCGGCAGCGGCACCGCGCCGCCGGCGCGCGCGAGCCGGGCCGCGGCTTCCCGCTGGGCCGTTTCGGCATCGGCGGTGGCCCAGGCGGCGACTTCGAGCGAGACCGTGGCGCGGCGCAGAAAATTGCCGGTGGTCTTGGCGAGGGCCAGATCGAATGCAACGACCGCCGCGTCGGGCGCGCCGCCGGCGACGCGGTAGCGGCGCGGTTCGGCCAGATCGGGAAAGAGCGCCAGGGCGTTGGTGCCGGCCACGGCGAGAATGGCCGGGGGGCAATCGGCCTGCAGGACGGGAATGCCCGGCGCGCCCGCGCGCACGGCCAGGCGCAGGCGCAGCCGCCGTTCGTCGCTCTGGAGCAACTGGAGCTGGCCTTGCAGGATGAGCCGGCCGTCCGCCAGCGGCACGACGAGCAACGTCCAATCGACGTCGCGGTCCGGCAACGTGCCGCCGTAGAAGCGCGGATCGGTCGGTTTGGGGAACACGCCGCCTTCGCGGCCGCGACGCGTCGGGCGCAGGGGCCAGCGCTGGCCGGTGGCGACGTCTTCCAGTTCCAGCGCCAGCGGGGCCGGCGGGCGGCCCGGCAACGCCAGCGGTTCGAAATCGGGATCCTCGTCCTGGCCGGCGAAGACCAGCGACCACTTGCGCGAGCGCACGACGGAGTCGTAGCGCATCGAGAGCGAGCGCACGGCGCAAGCGCCGAACGCGTTGCGCACGGCGGGCAACGCGACCGGCGGCGGCGGCGCGGGCTGCGCCTCGATCCCCTGCTGCGCGGCGCCCGTGCCCCATTCGAGCCGCTGGAGGCCGTCGGGCAGGCGCCCGACCCACAGGCCCTCCGCGAAGTTCCAGGAGCCGTCCGTCGGCGCGGCGTCGGCGGGCCAGCCGGAAACGGCGGCCCAGCCGCCTTCCCCCGCATACAGCGCGGGCGGCCCCTCCGCACCCGTCGTCCCCGCGCCGGCCAGCAGCGCCGCCGCCACGGCGAGTCCGCGCCAACGGCCGCCGGCGATCGGCTTCAAGTGGGAAACTCCCGCCCGCCGGGACGGCTGCGTTTCTTGGCGCCCAGGCGGGGGCCGAGTCCCTTCAGCGATTTGAGCTGGTCGCGCAGGAACGCGGCTTTTTCGTAGTTCTCCAGCTCGACGGCGCGGGCCAGTTCCTCGCGCAGGGATTCGGCTTCGCTGCGCGGGCGGCGGCGCGCGATCTGGCCGAGCAGCTCGCGCAGCGTGTCGAGTTCCGGCGGCGGCGGCACCGGGGACCCGTCTTCGTTCGTCGGCTCGTAGTTTTCCTCGTAGAACCCTTCCAGATCCTGGATGCCTTCGCGGACGAGCTTTTCGGCTTCGTCGAAGCGGCCGTCCGCCATGGCGGTTTCGGCGCCGGCCCGGGCGTGCATCATGCGCATGTAGGGATACAGCTGCATGAATTGCCAGGCCACTTCGTCGTCGAGGGCGTATTCGGAGACGACGTCGATCAAATCGAGGTTGTGGTCGCAGTCGCGCATGACGCAGGGATAGTCGCCGAGCGCATAGTAGGCCATGATGCGGTAGTAGTACTGCATGACCTCCTGCTGCAGTTCGGCGCAGGCGTCGAAATCGAGCTTGTCGGGCAGGACGTTGCCGGGGGCGCGGCGTTCGGCTTCGACGTAGAAATCGCAGAGCGAAGCGGCGCCGCGCGGCCGCGTGCCGTCGGGCCGGCCTTCCGGTTCCATCTGGAACACGCCCAGATCGAGCCGCAGCTGGAGCTTGCGCGTGCCGTCGTCGGCCGCGATCCAGCGGGCCCGCACCTCGCCGGGGTCGTAGGGCCAGCCATCCACGAGTCTGGAAACGTCTTTGCTCATGCGGAAATCGTCCTGTACAGGTCAAAACCCCGGCCGGGGCAACCCCGGCCGGGGATGGGTCGTTGCGCAACCGACCGCTATTCGGCGGCGGCCGGAGCGGCTTCCGCGGCCTTCTTCGCCGCGCAATCGGCGTCCTGGGCCGCTTTCTTGGCCTTCTTCTCGGCCTTCTTGGCCTTCCGATCCGCCTTCTTCTCGGCCTTCTTCAGCTCGCCGTCGGCTTTCTTGTCGGCCTTCTTGGCGGCGCATTCCGCCTTTTTCTCGGCCTTGCACTCGGCCTGCTTGGCCTTGCACTCCGCCTTCGTCGCCTTGCAGTCGGCTTTCTTGGCCTTGCAGTCGGCCTTTTTCTCGGCCTTCTTGTCGCAGCACGGGGCCTTCGCCGCGGCGTCGGCCTTCTCGACCGCCGGAGCCGCATCCTGGGCGGGGGCATCCGCCTTCTTGCCGAAGATCCACCAGGCCGACGAACTCGTCGCCGAGACGAACAGGGCCGCCAGGGCCAGCATTGCCAATTTCTTCATGTTCATTCCTTTCTTTGGGTTGGGGGTTGAACTTGCGCGCCACTATACCGTTGCGCGCGGCAAACGGCAACCTATCCGCCGTAAAATTCCGCGATGGCGCCGACGACCCAGGCGGCCATGTCGTCGGTCAGGTCCGGATAAATCGGCAAGGCCAGGGTTTCCTTCGCCGCCCGTTCGCTTTCGGGGAAATCGCCGGGCTTGTGCCCGAGGCTCCGGAAGCAGTCTTGCAGGTGCAGCGGCACGGGATAATAGATTTCGGTGCCGATTTCGCGCGCGCGCAGGTGCGCCAGCAGGCCGTCGCGGTTTTCGGCGCGAAGGATGAACTGGTTGTAGATGTGGCGGTTGGTTTTGGCGGCCGGGAGCCCGATCTTCCCGGATTTCACGACGCCCGTCTGGGCGAAGAGCTTTTCGTAGCGCGCCGCGTTGGCCTGGCGCGCGGCGGTCCAGCCGTCGAGATATTTCAGCTTGATCGTCACCACCGCGGCCTGGAGCGCATCGAGGCGGAAATTGCCGCCGATCAGGCGGTGGTAGTACTTCGGCTCGGAGCCGTGGTTGCGCAGCACGACGGACTTCTTGGCCTTGGCCGGATCCTGCATCGTCAGCATGCCGCCGTCGCCGAAACAGCCGAGATTCTTGGACGGGAAGAACGAGAAGCAGCCGTAGTCGCCGAGGCTCCCCGCGCGCCGCCCCTTCCATTCCGCGCCGATGGCCTGCGCGGCGTCTTCGATGACCGCCAATTTGTGCGCCCGCGCGACCGCCAGGATCGCGTCCATGTCCGCCATCTGGCCGTAGAGATGGACCGGGATGATCGCTTTCGTCTTGGGCGTGAGCGCCGCTTCCAGCTTCGCGGGGTCGAGATTGAACGTGACCGGATCGATATCCACGAAAACCGGCTTGGCGCCCACGCGCGAAATGGCCCCGACCGTCGCGAAGAACGTGTAGGGCGTCGTGACCACTTCGTCGCCGGGACCGACGTCTTCGGCCATCAGGGCCACGATCAGGGCGTCCGAGCCCGACGACATGCCCACGCCGTAGGCCGCGCCGCAATATTTCGCGACGGCCGCTTCGCACTCCTGCACCTTGGGGCCCAGGATGAAGGCCTGCGACTTGCAGAGGTCCAGGATCGCCGGCTCCACTTCGGCCCGGATCTGTTCATATTGCGGTTTCAAATCCAGCAGCGGAACTTTCATCGGATCTCCCTGTCATTGAAAAACGGTTCGTGAGAACATGGCACGTTCGCGCCCGGAAATCACGCACAAAATGCCCGCTCGCGCCCGCGCAGGGTGCACGACCAGATTCTTCGCGGTAGATTCGGCCTTGGTTTGTAGGGGCTCAGCTTGCTGAGACCGCAGCTGTTTCCAAATTCCTCCGCCATATCCGGTCCGAGCAAGCTCGGCCTCTACGATTCAGAGCCCGAAATCCGTCTTGCGCCCACCCGCGTACGCCCTTCCTGCTTTTTCGGCCAAAAATCGCGATTCCGGACCGTTTTTGGGCCATTTTGGCTCATTTTGGCTCATTTTTAGTCGATTTTTCGGCTGAAATGCCGATTTTGAACGGATTTTAGCGGATTTTCGACGATTTTTGGGCTTGTTGGCGATTTCCGTGGACAGCCGGCCGGGAAGGAGTAATCTGTCCGGCGAATTTCAATGAAAAGAACCGTTCAGCGTTTCGCTGTCGACGTCCAGGCCCGGTTTCCCGCCGGGCTTTCTCCGTATGCGTCGCCGGATGCGTTCGTTTCGCTGGAATCCGCCGCCCTCACCCCGACTCTTGGGACCGATGCCGCCCGTGCGGCGACGACGTCGGCCCGCGCCAGCGACTTGGCGGTCTGAGTTTTCCCAACTCCTCGAGACCCCACCCCACCCAACCAGTCCGCCGGCACTTTGCGGGGGCCTTGCGCTCCCACCCGATGAACATCCAAATCCAGGAACTCTCCGCCGAACGCCTTTCCGAATCCGCCGAACTGCTCACCGACGTCTTTCTCAATCTGGAGCCGATGACCGCCGCGCTCCAGCTCTCCCGCGAATTTTATGCTTCCTACGTCCGCGCGGTTTGCGACCACTGCTTCGAAGACCATCTGGCCGTCGCCGCCATCGACGCCGATCTCGGCCAGCTGGCCGGCGTGGCCATCGGCCTCGACGACGGCAAGTACCGCCAGACGCTCCACGTGATTCCGCCCGAGTACCGCGCGGCGATGGCGCAGATGAACGATTTCTTCGAGGAGCTCGACAAGCCCCTCGCCCGCATCCCCGGCAAGTGGACCTACGTGTTCTATCTGGCCGTGGCGCCGACCTACTGGCGCGCGGGGATTTCGATGCGGATGCTGCAGCGGATGGAAGACCTCCTGCGCGAGAAGCGCTACGAGTACCTCGTTTCCGAAGCCACCAATCCGAAATCCGAAGGCGCGTTCCGCAAGCAGGGCTACGTGGAGATCAACCGCCTGGCCTATGCCGCCGCGCCGCGGTTCGCCGACCTGCCCGGCGACTGCACGCTGTTCCTGAAAAAGCTCGTGTAGACGAGGGTTGGCGGGTCGATCCCGGCGGCCATCCGGTTGTATCCGGCAGGGCGGGTTGGCCCAACCCGCCGAAGATTTCGATCCCGGCGACTTGGGCCAAGTCGCCCTACCCAGCGGCCATCC
>RZYG01000401.1 GCA_009930415.1 Spartobacteria bacterium
GCCCGTCTGACCTCTGACCTCCGCCTTCTCCCCGCCCCCCTCTTGAACATTGGATATTGAATATTGAATATTGGATATTGAGATTTTCTCTTTTACCCGCTCCCCCGTCCCATCCGTGCACCCATCCAATCCGATCCAGATTTCGCGGAGGGGCTCGGTTTTCGCCAGTTCCAGCAGGTTGTCCAGCTTGCGCGGCAGCGCCTCCGCCTCGTTGTGCGCGGCGATCAGCACGGCGACTCCGCCCGCGAACGGCCCCTTGCGGACCGGCCGGGGCCGTCCCCGCGCCCAAAGGCCGATCCACGCCGGATAGCCGGCGTAGACGTAGGCCAGAAGCAGGACCGAAATGGCGAACACCCATTGCACTCCCACCTCTCTACCCGAAACGCGCCCCCCCTTCAATCCGGGAAACAGCCGGAAACCGCAAATGGGCGCATGACCGAATTCTTCACGGTAGATTCGGCCCTCGCTTGTAGGGGCTCAGCTTGCTGAGACCGCAGCCATTCCCAAATTTCTCCAAACCCGGTCCGAGCAAGCTCGGCCCCTACGATTCAGAGCCCGAAATCCGTCTTGCGCCCACCGCAAATGAACGTGAATGAACGCAACTGTTGACGCGCCCGAGTCTTGCCTTGCCGCAATCCTGTCCATCCTGAAAATCCTGTCCATCTGTTCTTGGGACGTTCTTTTCCCTTTGTTTCCCATCCTTGTTTTGCGGCATACTCCGCCCAATGAATCGCTGCCCGTCCATTCTGACCAACATGGCCTTCCGACAGAGCCGGACATGGACGGACGCGACGACGTCGATCTGTCGCGGCGACGAAACGCCCGATGAGTTGTGTCCGCTGCGGCAAGCGCTCCGTTTGTTCCGGCTGCGGCGAAAGTTCGACGCCGTGGTCACCTTGGGGCCGCGCCCGTCCCTCGCCTACGGATTGCTCTGCGCCGCGTTGCGCGTGCCGTCGCAGCAGATCCTGAGCGAAGTCTTCCTCGATGCGGCGCGGCCGGCCTCCGCCGCCTGGCGCTTCAAAACGGCCCTGTTCCGCTTCGTCGCCCGGCGCGCGCTCGGAATTCTGACCAACAGCTCGGGCGAAGTCGCCTTGATCGCCCGGCGCTTCGGCCTGCCGGAAGACCGCCTGCGCTTCGTGCCCATGCACACGACCCTCGCCGAGCCGCAGGCCGTCGCGGAAAACGACGGCTCCGTGCTGTCCATCGGCCGCACCTTGCGCGATCTCGACGCGCTGGTCGCCGCCGCGCGCCGCGTCGCGGCGCCGTTCGTCGTGGTCGCCGGCGCGGCGGATCGCCTGCCGGAACCGCTGCCCGCCAACGTCCGCGTGCGGCGCGACGTGCCCTTGGCGGAAGGCCACGCGCTGATGCGCCAAGCCGCCATCGTCGTCATCCCGCTTGTGCCGGCCGAACGCTCCACCGGCCAGGTCGTGCTGTTCGA
>RZYG01000142.1 GCA_009930415.1 Spartobacteria bacterium
GGTAGGGACGCCGCGCCGCCGGCGTCCGCGGATTCCCGATCCGAACAGCCCGGACGGCGCGGCCCGCCTTCGCCAAGGCTGCGGCGGACAAGCGCGCCGTCCCTACCTTTCGAGCAGTCGTTTCAGCAGCGGGCCGACGTCCTCGACGTCGCCGGCCCCGACCACCAGCACCCAATCGCCCGGTTTCCAGCGCGCGGCGGCGGATTCCGCCGCCGCTTCGAGGCTCGGGGCCAGTTCGGCGGGCACGCCGTGGTGGTTCCAGAAGTGCTTGAGCAGGTCTTCCGACGTGCCGCCGGCCAGCGGCGGCTCGCTGGCGGCATAGACCGGCGCGAGGATCACGCCGGCCACGCCGGCGAAGGCCGGCGGGAATTCCGCGCCCAGCGCGACCGTGCGCGTGTAGCGGTGCGGCTGGAACACGGCCCAGATGCGGCCGGCACCCGCCTGTTTGGCGGCGTCGATCAACGCGCGGATTTCCGAAGGGTGGTGCGCATAATCGGCCACGATCCGGATGCCGCGGGCTTCCGCCACGAGTTCGAAGCGCCGCTTGGGCAGCGCGAAGCGCGCCAGCGCCGCCGCGGCCGCGTCCAGCGCGATGCCGCACCGGGTGCATGCCGCCAGCGCGGCCAGCGCGTTCAAGACGTTGTGCCGGCCCGGCAACGGCAACCCCGCGGTCGCCGCCCGTCCGCCCGGCGCGCACACCGCGAACTGCGTGCCGCCCGGACCCGCCTCGAGAATCTCGCCCCGGAAATCCGCGCCCGGCGCGAAACCACAGGACGTACCGCCCGTTTCCGCTCCGATTTTCGCCGCTTCGGGATCGTCCGCGCAGAAAACCACGGCCTGGGCCTGCCGCGCGAACGTCCGAAAGCACGCAACCATCGCCGCTTTCGAATCGAAATGCTCCATGTGGTCGAATTCGACGTTCGTGACGACGGCGATTTCCGGCGCGTAGTGCGCCAGCGTGCCGTCGCTTTCGTCGGCTTCGATGGCGAGCCAATCCGACTGGCCGATTCCGGCGGGCGCGCCGTCCGGCGGCAGCTCGCCGCCGATGCACCACGAAGGGTCCGCGCCGCAGGCGCGCAGGACGTGCGCGATCATCGCCGCGGTCGTCGTCTTGCCGTGGGAACCCGACACCGCGATGGTTTTCCAGTTTTCGGCCAGCACGGGCAGCACCTGGCCGCGGCGATAGAGCGGAATTCCTTGTTCCTCGGCGGCGGCTCGTTCCGGATGCCCCGGCTGGAGCGCCGGGCTGAACACGGCCCAATCGACGCCGTCCAGATGTGCCGGATCGTGGCCCGTGATCGCCGGAATGCCGCAGGACCGCAGCCAGGCCAGCGTGCGGGGCGCGCCGCCGTCGCAACCGGTCACGCGCAAGCCCTTCGCCGCGAGCAGCCGCGCCACGCCGGCCATGCCGATGCCGCCCACGCCCATCAGGTGGACGCGCGCGCCGGGCGTCCGGATCCAGCGCCGAACATCGTCGCGCCAGTTGCCGCCGTGCGCCGTCATGGCCGTCGCGCGCAGCGCTCCACCAGATCGGCCAAGGCGGCCGTGCCGTCCCGCACGCCCTCCTTGCGGGCGGCCTCGCGCAGGCGCGCCAGCCGATCGGGCTGGCGCAGGGTCTGCGCCAGATAGGCTTCGAGCCATTCGGGCGTCAGCGCGGATTCCGCCACGACGTCCGCCGCGCCGCGCTTTTCCAGCGCGTGCGCGTTGGCGGTCTGGTGGTCCATCGCCGCCAGCGGATACGGCACCAGCAGCGCCGGCACGCCGAAGTAGGCCAGTTCGGCGCAGGTGGCCGCGCCGGCGCGGCAGATCGCCAAATCCGCGGCGTGATAGAGCGGTGCCAGGTAGGTCGTGAAGGCGATGACCTCGGCCCGCACGCCGGCCGCTTCATAGGCGGCGCGGATGGCCGCTTCGTCGGCGCGCCCGGTCAGATGGACGACCGAAAAATCGACTCCGGCCCGTTGCAGCCGCGCCAAGGCGTCCGCGGCGACTTCGTTGAGCCGGTGCGCGCCCAGGCTGCCGCCCGCGACGAGCAGGCGGAACGGCGCGCGTCCGGCGGATTCGCGCGGCGGCAGGCTCTGCGCGGCCGCGGTCAATTCCTCGCGCAGCGGAATGCCCACGACCGTCAATTTGGCGCGGCGCAGATGGTAGCGGGTTTCCTCGAAACCGGCCGCGACGGCGGCGGCGGCGGGCGCGAACAAACGCACGGCGCGGCCAGGCACCACGTTGGCCTCGTGCAACACGATCGGCACGCCGAGCAGCCGCGCGGCGCCGCAGGGCCCCACCGAGGCGTAGGACCCCATGGCCAGCAGCACGTCGGGCCGGTTCCGGCGCATGGTCGCGCGGCTGCGCGCCACCGCCCGCGCGAGGTTCCAGCCGCGCCGCAGGGATTCCAGGGAAAAGCCGGAAGGAAATCCCCGCGCGGACACTTCGACGACGGGCCCGTCCCACTCCTTGCGCGCCGCCTGCTCGGTGTCGCGCCCCGTCAGCCACAGGGTCACGTCGTGGCCGCGGCGCAGCAGTTCGCGCGCCGTGGCCAGGCCGGGAAACACGTGCCCCCCGGTTCCGCCGCAAGCGACCGCCACGTTCATTGCCACCATCCCTTCGTTCGGCTGCCGCGGCGGCGCGGCTAGGTGATCATCTTGAACAGGATGAAGCCCAGCGTCGCCACCATCAAAAGCATGAAGATGGCGCGCGCGCGCTGGCTGCCCTGTTCCTTGCGGACCTCGCGGACGCGCTTGAGGCCGGCGCTGCCGAAATAGTTGCGGAACTTGTCGTGTTCCGGCTCGATCAGCCGCGTCGCGGAAGCGGAGCCGCCGATGGCCGGCCGCAGCAGATCGGTGCGTTGCAGGCGCGGCATCACCACGCGCTTCACGTCGAGCCCGTCGGGCCCGGGCGCGAATTCCAACGAGGTTTCGTCGGCCGGCGTCTCGGCCGCTTCGCGCGCCTCGACGTCCAGGAACGCGCGGGCCGAGGTTTCGCGGCGCAGGCTTTCCGGAACGGCGGCGGCGCGCAGGCGCGGCTCGGTCCGCGGAGCGTAATCCGCGGGCACGGCGTCGGCCCAGCGCCGGACTTCGTCGATCCGCGCGCGCAGCTCGGAACGTTCGCGCTCGATTTCCTTCAAGCGCCGTTCAAGGTCGGACTGTTTGCGTCGTGCCGCCATGGTCAGATCCAGGAATCGAAGAGCATCCACGCCGCCAGCAACAGCGCCAGCCAGGCCATCAGCGGCAGCGAAAACGCCAGGCCGGCGCGCAGCCAATAGCCGAAGCCCTGCGCGGCGGCCGCCGGCGCCGGGGCGGGTTCTTCGGCGAACGCCAGCGGCCGCGCCGCGGCGCCCGCCGCCGGCCGCACGGCGTCGAGTTTCGCCACGGCCTGGTTGTATTCCGTCCGGACGTCGTCGAGCAGGGCCAGGGCCTTGTTCAGCTCGTCGAGCAAATTGTCTTCCGTCCAGTGGTCGGCATCCAGCGCGACCACCTCGTCGAGGCGCGCGCGGAAGGTGCGGCGGGTTTCGCCGACCAGCTGGCCCAGGCGTTCGGCCTGCAATTGATCTTTCTCCAGCCGGACGAGGCTTTCGCCGAGACGTTCCTTGAGTTCGCGACGGCCGGTTTCGAACGAGTCCTGTTTTTTGCGCAGTTCTTCCAGCAGGCGGCGTTCCCGTTCCAGTTCCTCCTGGCGCGCGCGCAGCCGGTCCAGCTCCTGCGCCTTGTCCACCATCTGCTCGCTCACTTCCTGCTTGTGGCGGGCCAGATGGGTCAGCGTCAGGTCGGAGACCGCGCGGTTGGGAAGGTCGCGCGACGACGGAATGTGGCCGTCGCGCTTCGCGCCGCCGCTTTCGCCGTCCAGCTTGATTTTCAGCGCGGCCTCGCGCTCGCGGACCAGATCGTCGTCGAAGAAATCGGTGCCCATGTGCCGGCGCTCCTGTGTCAGTTGGGGGGGATGTGGATGCGGGTGCCGACGCGCAGGTTGTTGGCGTCGGTCAACCGGTCCTGGTTGGCGTTGAAGATCAGTTTCCACTTGGACGGCGTCCCGTAGTAGCGGGAAGAAATCGTGGCGAGGTTTTCGCCGGCCTGGACGACGTGGGTTTGCGGCGCGTCAGCGGCGGGCGGCGCCGGTTCGGGCGCGGCGGAAGCCTGCGCGGCAGGCGGCGCCGGCAGCGGCGGCAAGCCGACCGGCGCGGCGAGCAGCTGCGCGGCAAGCGCGCGGCCGCAGGTGGCCATCATCTCCTCGACGTCCGCGCGTTCGGCGGAATCGGGCCGCAATTCCAGATAGCGCCGGTAATGGTAGAGCGCGGCGAGGTAGTCCTGCCGGAAGTGGTCGTGGATCAAAGCCAGTTCGCGGTGCGCCGCCGCCGAGTCCGGCCGGCGCCGGAGCGCCTTCTCGCACCAGCGGATCGCGCGCTCCACGTCCTCCGCGTTCTTCGCGGCCTGCGCGCGGCGGACGTAGCGATCGCCCGCGGCGCGGCGCTCCGCGGCCGCGCGGCCGCAGCCCGCGACGAGCCCGATCGCCAGCGCCGCCACGACGGCGGACGTTCCGATTGCGAGCGAGCGCTTGTTCATGCCGGCCACCGTACCAAATCCGGCGGCGAAATCAACCGATGTCGGTCCGCGCCGCCCAATAAAAAATCCACCCCCGGAAAACCGGGGGCGGACGCGGGGATTTCCTCGCGGAAACGACCGTTTTACTTGCCCAACGCCGCCTGGGCGGCCGCCAGCCGGGCGATCGGCACGCGGTACGGCGAGCAGCTGACGTAGTTCAGGCCGACCTTGCAGCAGAACTTGACGGAGACGGGGTCGCCGCCGTGTTCGCCGCAGATGCCGCACTTGAGGTCGGGACGGGTGGCGCGGCCCTTCTTGACCGCCATCTCCACCAGCTGGCCGACGCCCGTGGTATCCAATTGCAGGAACGGATCCACCGGCAGGATCTTCTTGTCGAGATAGTCCGGCAGGAAGGAGCCGATGTCGTCGCGGCTGAAACCGAACGTCATCTGGGTCAGGTCGTTGGTGCCGAAGCTGAAGAACTCGGCGCTCTCCGCCACCGCGTCGGCCGTGAGGGCCGCGCGCGGGATCTCGATCATCGTGCCGACGAGGTACTTCACCTTGGACTTCTTGTCCTTGATGATGGCATCGGCGGTCTTGCGGATGATCTCGGCGCAGTAGTCGAGCTCGGCCTTGGTGCCGATGAGCGGAACCATGATCTCGGGCAGGACCTTGCGGCCGGTCTTGGCGACGTTGCAGGCCGCCTCGATGATCGCGCGGGTCTGCATGACGCACAGCTCGGGATAGGTGATGGAGAGGCGGCAGCCGCGATGGCCGAGCATGGGATTCTGCTCGTGCAGCTTCTTCACGCGGGCGGCCACGACGTCGACGCTCGTGCCCATGCGCTTGGCCATCTCGGCCTGGCCGGCGGCGTCCTGCGGCACGAACTCGTGCAGCGGCGGATCGATCAGGCGGATCGTCACGCCGTAGCCGTCCATCGTCTTGAAGATGCCTTCGAAGTCGCTCCGCTGCAGCGGCAGCAGCTTCAGCAGCGCCTTCTCGCGGGCGGGCAGGTCGTGCGCGAGGATGAACTCGCGGATCGCCCAGATGCGGTCGCCCTCGAAGAACATGTGCTCGGTGCGGCACAGGCCGATGCCCTGCGCGCCGAACGCCCGGGCCGCCGCGGCGTCCTTGGGGCTGTCGGCGTTCGTGCGGACGTAGATCTTGCGGTACTTGTCCGCCCAGTCGCTGACCTGCTTGTACATCTTGTAGATGGGGTGCTTCTGGGCCTGCTTCTTGCCGCCGACCACGCCGCTGACCACCGGGCTGGCTTCGGTCGGGATCTGCCCGGCGTAGACGATGCCGGTCGAGCCGTTCAGGCTGATCCAATCGCCTGCCTTCAGCGTCTGGCCGCCGGCGGAGATCGTCTTGGCCTTGTAGTCGATCTGCAGGTCGCCCGCGCCGGCGATGCAGCACTTGCCCCAGCCGCGCGCCACGACGGCCGCGTGCGAGGTCATGCCGCCCGTGCTCGTCAGGATGCCCTGCGCCGCCCACATGCCGCCCACGTCCTCGGGGCTCGTCTCGTGGCGGACCAGGATCACCTTGGCGGCGGGATCCGCCTTGACGGCCGCTTCGGCGGCCGCCGCGTCGAACACGATCTGGCCCACGCCCGCGCCCGGACCGGCCGGCAGGCCCTTGGTCAGGGCGACGGCCTTCTTCTCGGCCGCGACGTCGAAGATCGGGAACAGCAGCTGTTCGAGGTCGGAGCCCGACAGCGTGGCGATCGCCTCGTCCGGCTTGAGGATCTTGTCCTGCGCCTTGCCGGTGTAGAAGTCCTTGCCGGTGGCCATTTCGACGGCCCAGCGAACGCCGGCGAGGCCGGTGCGCTTGGCGTTGCGGGTCTGCAGCATCCACAGCGTGCCCTGCTCGACCGTGAACTCCACGTCCTGCGGATACTTGTAGTGCTTCTCCAGCTTCTTCATGATCGCGATCAGCTGCGCGTGCGCCTTCTTCCAGATCGGGCTCTTCTCGGCGGGCATGTCGTCGATGTGCTTCGGCGTGCGGATGCCGGCCACGACGTCTTCGCCCTGCGCGTTGATCAGGTATTCGCCCATCGGGGCCTCGTCGCCCGTCGCGCCGTCGCGCGTGAACGCCACGCCGGTGCCGGATTCGTCGCCCATGTTGCCGTAGACCATCGAGCAGACGTTGACCGCGGTGCCGAGCAGGCCCGTCACCTTGTTGATCTGGCGGTACTTGACCGCGCGGTCGCTGTTCCAGCTGCCGAACACGGCATTGACGGCCGCCAGCAGCTGCTCGAACGGATCCTGCGGGAAGGGCTTCTTGACCTTCTGCACGTAGACCTTCTTGTAGATCTCGCACAGTTCCTTGAGCTGGTCGGCCGTGAGGTCGGTGTCTTCCTTCGCGCCGTACTTCTTCTTCAGCTCGGTCATCGCCACTTCGAAATCATGGTGTTCGAGGCCGGTCGTCGGGCCCATGACCACGTCGCCGAACATGTCGAGGAAGCGGCGGTAGCAGTCCCAGCCCGTGCGCGCGTTGCCCGTGCTCGCGATGAAG
>RZYG01000402.1 GCA_009930415.1 Spartobacteria bacterium
TTCTGCGAGGTCGGTTTGCGGGCGTAAAACGGTTTTTCAGGCGGAAAGCGTCCTTTTTGTGTTGCATGCCCGCCCCTGTCTGATACTCTGCGCCCCGTGTGCGTTTTGGCGCCCTATGGCCAATTCCGCCGCGGATTTCAAAACAACCCGGAGCAACCCATGAGCAAAGAGAAGAAGATCGCCATCATCGACGGCAACGAAGCCGCCGCCCACGTCGCGTACAAGACGTGCGAAGTCGCCGCCATTTATCCCATCACCCCGTCGTCCAACATGGGCGAATGGGCCGACCAGTGGATGAGCGAAGGCCGCAAGAACCTCTGGGGCACCGTGCCGACCGTCGTGGAAATGCAGTCCGAAGGCGGCGCCGCCGGCGCCGTGCACGGCGCGCTGCAGTCGGGCGCGCTGACGACCACCTTCACCGCCTCGCAGGGCCTGCTGCTGATGATCCCCAACATGTACAAGATCGCCGGCGAACTGACCTCGACGGTCTTCCACGTCTCCGCGCGCTCGCTCGCCGCCTCGGCGCTGTCGATCTTCGGCGACCACCAGGACGTCATGGCCTGCCGCCAGATCGGCTGGGCGATGCTGGCCTCCAACAGCGTGCAGGAAGTCATGGACACCGCGCTGATCGCGCAGGCGGCCACCCTGAAGTCCCGCGTGCCGTTCCTGCACTTCTTCGACGGCTTCCGCACCTCCCACGAAGTCGCCAAGGTCGAACTGCTGGCCGACGAGATCATCCGCAAGATGATCAGCGACCAGCTCATCGCCGACCACCGCGGCCGCGCGCTCAACCCCGAGAAGCCCTTCATCCGCGGCACCGCCCAAAACCCGGACGTCTATTTCCAGGGCCGCGAAGCCGTCAACAAGTTCTACGACGCCTGCCCCGACATCGTGGCCGCCACGATGGAGGAATTCGGCCAGCTCACCGGCCGGAAGTACAAACCCTTCGACTACGTCGGCGCGCCCGACGCCGATCGCGTCATCGTGCTGATGGGTTCCTCCGCCGAAACCGCGCTCGAGACGATCGAAGCGCTGCAGCAGCAGGGCGAAAAGGTCGGCGCGGTCGTCGTGCGCCTCTACCGGCCCTTCTCGGCGAAGTACTTCTTCGCGGCGCTGCCGAAGTCGGCCAAGGCCGTCGCGGTGCTCGACCGCACCAAGGAGCCGGGCTCCGACGGCGAGCCGCTCTACAAGGACGTCCTCGGCACCCTCGCCCAGGCCGTCGCTTCCGGCGCCTTCCCGGCCATGCCCAAGGTGATCGGCGGCCGCTACGGGCTGTCCTCCAAGGAATTCACCCCCGCCATGGTCAAGGCCGTCTTCGACGAGCTCAAGAAGAGCAACCCCAAGAACGGCTTCACCGTCGGCATCGTGGACGACGTCACCCACACCAGCCTCGACGTCGATCCGACGTTCTTCATCCGCCACCCCGACGTCACCAA
>RZYG01000403.1 GCA_009930415.1 Spartobacteria bacterium
TACACCGAACGCGTTCCAGAGGCTCGTAATATCGAGCAGGTAATAATAGTCGGTGGTGGCTCTAGCTTGCCGGGAATTGGCGAGTACTTCACTGACAATCTAGTGATTGCCTCACGTGTCGCTAGCCCATGGCAAATGCTTAATTTTGCCAAGCTACCTCAACCAGCCCGTCAGTTCAAACCACGCTACTTGACCGTCGCCGGCCTAGCTAGCGTCAAACCAGAGGAGGTCTGGCAATGATCAACCTACTAAACCCAGAGCATTTCGCAGAGCTCAAAGCTGCCCGCCTAAACTTTCGACTGAGACGATATATAGTACTGGCGGTTGTAGCCACAGTCGGTATAGCAGCTATCTACGGTGGAGGCTACTGGTCCGCAAGCAACGAATACGTTCTAGCAGAGAAACAAAACGTAGCCGCTCAGGCTGAACTAAAAAGCCACGAAGCCCTAAAAAATCGCTTGGCAGAATACCGTGCCAATCTAGTCATAGCAGATAAAATATTGGACACGCAACTAGTATATAGCGATTTTCTAGTCTATACGGCTCAGGCCATGCCGCCCAACACTATACTTGCCAGTGTCGGCCTGTCTACTAAATCACTAGTGGCAACCGGACCTGAAAAAGGTGTCATGCCCCTAGAGGCTCGAACCAAAAGCTACGATGACGCGCTCAGACTCAAAGAAAGCCTAGAGGCTTCTCCGCTGTTTTCTGACGTCAGGCTCAAACAGACATCTACGCTAGACAAAATACCCCCAACCGGCATCGAGCATGACTACCCATACCTTGGATCGTATACTGTCCGCCTAGACCTCATAGGAAAGGTAAAACGATGAAATTAAATCTGAATGCCCGCAAAATGACATGGATTCTGTTAGCAATAGTTCTACTACTAGCGGGTCTAGTGGTTGCCGGCAATTGGAAATTGGGTGAAATACTCAGCAGTAAGGTGTCAGAAACAAACCAGCTCAAGACTGAAGCCCAACAAAGTGACAATAACTTAGCTAAAGCTAAAGCTCTTGAGATTTACGAGTCAAGCCACCAAGCCGAAATCCAAAAAGCCGCTGCAATCGTCGCCGAATCCAAAACCTACCAATACCAGAACCAGATCATAAAAGATATCAATGGTTTCGCTGGTCGGATCGGCATAGGAATCCTCGGGTACACATTTCCTGAAAACTCAGTGGCGGCAGCCAAACAAACCGTCCCGGGTCTCAAGTCCATTCCCGTGAGTATAAGTCTCAGGAGTCCACTCAAATATACTGATTACCTGTCATTTGTCCGCTTAATCGAAAGTAACCTAACGAAGATGCAGATTACGAACATATCTGTTGCCCCAGACCCTGTACAAAAAGGTTATATCACTACACCGTCTATTGAACTGGAGGTATATGTAAAATGAGACCTGGCGAAAAAACTATCAAGCCTTCCTCAA
>RZYG01000404.1 GCA_009930415.1 Spartobacteria bacterium
GCGCGGATGCTCGTCAGCAGCTCCCGCCCCGTCATCTTCGCGAGGTCGGAGGCGTTGGCGTCCAGAATTCGTCGTACCATGATGATGCTCCTTTCCTGAGTACAGCAGTTCTGCCGGTCACTTGATGCGCATGATTTCGGCGCTTGCCGCTTCGTCCGCGATCAGCGTCGCGTTGGGGTGCAGCTGGAGCACCGACGCGGGCAGGTCGGGGGTCACCGCCCCCATGACCGCGCCGCGGATGGCCTCCGCCTTCTCCGGTCCCGAGGCGAGCAGCAAAATCCGCCGCGCGCTCATGATCGTCTTGATCCCCATGCTGATGGCGCTCTTGGGCACCTCGTCGCGGTTCTCGAAGAAACGGGCGTTCGCCTCTATGGTGCTCTGCGTGAGACGGACGTGGTGCGTCCCCTTCTCGAACTTCACGTCCGGCTCGTTGAAGCCGATATGCCCGTCCCGACCGAGTCCCAGGATCTGGAGGTCGATGCCGTGCGCCTGTTCGATGAGTTCCTCGTAGCGGCGGCACTCCGCGCCGATGTTCTGCGCCGCGCCGTTGGGAATATGCCGGTGCTCCGGCGGGATATTGATGTGCCGGAAAAGATGTTCCTCCATGTAGCTGTGGTAGCTCTGCGGGTTCTCCGGCGAGAGCCCCGCGTATTC
The DNA here is from genome assembly GCA_009930415.1 of Spartobacteria bacterium. Taxonomy (GTDB): domain Bacteria; phylum Verrucomicrobiota; class Kiritimatiellia; order CAIQIC01; family Lenti-01; genus Lenti-01. Next base: position 655 of record RZYG01000404.1, read on the forward strand.
GTCCAGGTTGAACGTGGTGACGCCGGAGAAGTCGACGTCCCCTGCCCGGAAGAGGCGGACCAGTTCGTTATAGAGCCCCTTGGGGGTGTCCCCCGTGGCGAGCCCGAGCACGCACTTCGGGTTCAGGATGACACGGCTGGCGACAATGTACGACGCCTTCCGGCTCATCTGGTCATAATCCTTTGCAGTCACGATTCTCATGGCGGTCGAAGACCTCCTTTCCTTCCACGAATGTCTTGAGGACGCGCCACCCTTCGTCGAGGAGGACGAAGTCGGCCCGGTACCCCGGCTCGATGCGCCCCCTGTCCCGCTCGCCCAGCAATCGGGCGGGGTTCTCCGAGACGAGGCGCGTCGCCTCCCAGAGGGGGAGGCCGGTTGCGGCCGCAAAGTTCCGCAGCGCGAGATCGAGCGTGAGGACGCTTCCGGCGAGCGTTCCGTCGGCGAGCTTCGCCTCCGGGCCGTGGACCGTGACCGTCTGGCCGCCCAGGTCCCACTCGCCCTCGCCGAGGCAGGCGCCGCGCATGGCGTCGGAGACGAGAACGATGCGCTCGACTCCCTTCATCTTCAGCAGCAGCCGGAAGACGGCCGTGTGCGAGTGGACGCCGTCGGCGATCAGCTCGCAGAAGACGTCCGCGTCGAGCGCGGCTCCCGCGAGGCCGGGGGTTCTGTGGTGGAACGGCGGCATGCCGTTGAAAAGGTGCGTCACGCTCTTCGCCCCGTTGCGGAACGCCTTCATCGCCTGCTCGTAACTCGCCTGCGAATGGCCGAGCGAAGCG
>RZYG01000143.1 GCA_009930415.1 Spartobacteria bacterium
TTCTCGTTCTGGAACTTGGGTGCGAACGACACGCTGTTGGCGTCTTGTCCGGAAGCGGTCTGCCAATAGGCCAGTTTCTCCCACTTGCCGTCGTGGATGCCGATCCAGGCCGCGTCCCGGGCCACCAGATTGTTCCAGTCGGACAGCAGATCGCCGTCCGTCCAGGCAATGGCGGCGTTGTTGTCGTTCGTGCCGCCGGCCACGAGAATGCTGTGGCCCAGCCGCAAGGTGAAGGCCCCGAGCTTGCCGAGGGCCGTGCCTTCGGTGGCCAGCACCGTGCAGTTCGACACCACCGAATAGGCCGCCCGGACCACGATGCCGGTCCGGTTGGGGGTCGTGGTCAGGATCGCGGAATTCACCAGCGTGGCGTTGGTGCCGATGATTTGGGTCTCGCCCCAGCGCTGGCGCATCCGTTCGATCCGGTTGCTGTTGCCGGAGAGAACCATGCCGCCCCGGTCGAGCTGCAGATCCCGGAACCGGACGCCGTTGCCGCGCACGTTCAGCGAGACCGGCGGGCCGCTCATCCGGTTGGTCAGCACCAGATTGCTCGCGATCAGCCCGTTCCCGCGGAAGATCAGGGATTCGCCGCGGAAGCGCAGGTTGTGCATGTTCGCGTAGTTGGCATCCATGTAGAAGAACGCGCGGTCCGAGGCGATCGGCGCGAAATCGCCCGTGGCCTCGAACCAGGTGCCGCTGGGGCTCCCGAACACGTCGATGGGCATCCCCGGCGCGCCTTCATCGCCCGTCCCCCAGATGATCGGATTGTTGGTGTCGTCCATCACGTAGGTGCCGGTATCGATATAGACCTGGTCGGTGGGTTCGACGTCGATGCTCCCGAGCAGATCCTGCAGGGTCAACTTGGGAATGTCCGGAAAGAATCCGAGATTCTCGTCGTGGCCGGGCGCGACGGTGAAAACGTCGCCCTCGGTCGCTTCGTCGTTGACGTAGTACTTGAACGGGCTGTTGCGAAGCCCGAAGTACGTGTCGGTCTGATCCACCACGTTGGACGAATCCAGCAGGTACAGCCGCCACCGGGCCTGGGGGCTGGTCCAAAACACTTCCACGCCGTTCAACGTCCAGACGCTGTTCCACGAATACTCGCCGGCTCCGACCGCGACTTTGTCGGGGATTTCAATCCAGGTCCCGTCCGCGCCGTCGTAGGGCGAATAGGCCAGCACGGCCATCTCGTTGCTTTCGATTCCGCCGCCATAGCCCCAGACCAGATTGACGTTGCCGTACAGCAGGCCGCCGGACATCGCGGTGACCGCCAGCACCCAGCGGTTGGTATTGCTCTTGCTGGCCAACGGCGTGTTCCCATACAAACCGACGTTGATCCGGCTGCCGCGCGGGGCCGGCTCGTTGCTGTAGGCGGACCGCGGCTTGCCCATGTCGATCAGCGGCGAAAAGTCCGGCAGATCCGGATGCGGGGCGTCGTTGGTCCAGCCGACCCCGGGCTGGTAGCGTCCCTCCACGCTGCGCGGATGGAAATCGCCGTTGGCCGGATCGTGGAACAGCGGATCGGTGCTGAGCGAATAGCGGTCCTGCTCATAGAGCTTGATCCACTGGGGCAGCGTTTCATATTGCACGCCGTTGATCGAAGCGACCTGCGCCGTGGCGGAAATGTACAGGTTGTTGTAATCCGCGCGGATGGTCGGATTGGTGGCGGATTCATAGCAGAACTTGCCGGGCCCGGACGCTTCCAGCACCGAGTTGGTGATTTCCATCCCCACCCCGTCGCCGAAATAGATCGCCGACTTCCGGTTGGACCACAGCACGCAGCCGTCGAAAACCAACGGCTGGCTTTGGCCCGCCGCAACGCCGTAGCCGCTGCCTTCCCGGACCAAAACGCGGTCCAGCCGGATGTGGTTGGCGTTGGCAAACAGCACGCCGGCATCTTCCGACCCCTGGACGTCCAGATCCGAAGCCTGGCAGCGGGTCGCCAGCTCGACGAAGGCCAAGCCGTTGGAGAAGCCCACGGTGCGGAAATTCTCCACGTTGACGTAGCGCGCGCCATAGAGCGTGAAGGCCGCCGCCTGCAGGCCGCTCGTCGGCATCAGGGTGGATCCGCCGAACGCCCAGTTGGTACTGCCCCGCAGCGTGACCGGATTGGTGGCGTTGCCGCTGTTGAGCACGGTCACCAGCACGCCGTTCGTCAAGGAATAGGATCCCGTATCCACCCGGATTTCGTCCCCGGGCGCCAGCGCGAAGCGGTCCAAAACGGCGTTGATGGACAACAACGGACTGTCGGCCGAATACCCTTTGTTCGTTGCGGCGCCGGGCGCCGAGGTGTAGACGTCGCCCAGCTGGCTGTCGTCGTTGACGTAGTAGACCAAGTGGCGCGGCCGGAAAATGAACGGCACCGAGGTCGTTCCGGCGACGTTGGTGGCGCCCAGCACGTGGATCCGCCAGAGCGCTTCCGGCGAGGGATCTTCCAAACTGTACCAGACGTAGGGCGCTTGGTCGATGTCCCAGCCGTCGGACACCGTCCGCCAGGTTGCGCCGGCGTCCGGGGAATATTCGATCCGCACCATGTTGGTCGGGCTCAGGCCGCGATACAGCCAATACAGCGCCTGGCCATCCGCGGAGGTGCCGCCGTCGCTGAGGGTCGTCGGCAGAATCCCCGGGTGGTTCGTGTCGCTGCGCGACGCCCGGAGCGTGCCGCCAAAGGCGCCGAGATTGAGCCGGTCGCCGTTCGGCGCGGCCTCGTTCGAAACCGCGGGCGCAAACGGCCCGGCATCGATCGCCCAGGACGTGTCGGCGGAGACCGTCCAGGTCCCGTTGCTCCACCAGCCGCCGCGGCTTTGCAGGTGGAAGTTGCCGTTGGTCGGATCGACGAACAGCGGATCGGCCACCACCGAGCGCCAATCCCGGTCCTTGACCTGCCACTGCGACAGGTGGGCATAGGCGACCATTTCGTAGGTGTTCGTGGCGATCCGCGCCCCCGGCGCCAGCCCGTAGAAATTGTAGTCGCCGGAAATGCTGGCGCTGTCGCCCTCTTCCAGATAGATGGGCACCGCGTTGGTCACGCTCAGGATGCTGTTGGAAACGGTCACGGCCTTGCCGGTGCGCAGCGCCCCGCGGCCATTGCCCCAGAAGGTGGCGTTCAGGATCTGGTCGCCGCCGTTTCCGCCGCAATAATAACCGTACTGGCGGTTGGCCCAGAACCGGCTGTTCTGGACGCGGATGCCGCTGCTGCCCGACACGGCGAGGCCGTTGGTCACGTTGCGGAAGAGTTCCATGCCCGTCAGCGTGGCGCTGGATGCGTTCTGCAACACCACGCCGTTTTGGGCTTGCCGCACCCGGAGGTTGGACAGCTCGACGTGGCGGGTGTTCAACAGATGGATGCCGTTGATGCCGGCATTGCCGATCAGGAGCGAGCCGCCGGCCGCGTAGTTGGTGCTGCCGTAGATGCGCAGCGGCGCGTCGGCCATGCCCATGTTGCGGTCGCTGATCATGACGGGGCCGGACAAGTTGTAGGTGCCCGTATCGACGTAGACGACGTCCCCGGCGCCGATCGGATAATTCGCGAAGAGTTCCGGCAGGCCGATGATCGGCGTGAGCCGGTTCGTGGGATTGGCGCCGCCGTCGATGGTCAGGCCCGGCCCGCCGCACCACACGTCGTTGACCGTGGACGTGTCGTTCACGTAGTACTCGTAGGTTCCGCATTTCAACACGACCGGTTGGTCCGTAGCGTCCCAGACGTTGGTGCCGCCCTGCCAGACCACGCGCCAGTTCAAGCCCAGGCTCATCGGCAGGCTGCACACGTCTTCCCAGACATACGCTCGGGCGGCGGCCGGCACGTTGCTGGCGATGGTCGTCCACGTTTGGAGATAGTCGGTGGAATAATCCAGCCGGACCAGCGCGTCGTCCGGCAGGCCCCCGTGCAGCCAATACAGCAGGACCTCGCCGGACATCATGCCTTCGTCGTTGTAGGACACCGCCCGCAACCAGGGGGGATTGGTCTGCGTGAGCGAGGCCTGCGCCGTCCCCCCGTAGGCGCCCAGATTGACGACGTTGCCGTTGGGCGCCGGCTCGTCGCCGACAGGCCAGATCGAATCCGGCGGGCCGGCGTCCACCAGCGGCGACAGCACGGCGTCGTTGGTCCACAAACCGGTGGCCGCGACGAACCGCCCGCCCGGGCTCAACGGATGGAAGTCGCCGTTGACGGCGTTGGCGAACAGCGGATCCAGCGTCATGCCGTGCCGGTCGGAACCGTTCAGCGCGCTCCAGGCGGGCAGGTTGTTGTAGAGATCGTTGCCGCCGGTCAGCAGCGCCTGTTCGGCGAGCAAAGCGCCGTTGCGGCGGTAGTAGTTGTTGTAGTCGCCGCGGAAACCGGTTTCGGCGCTGGCGTTGATGCCGAAACTGTAGATGCGGCCGTTGGCGCTGTTGGCCTCCATCACGTTGTTCGTCGCCGTCAGGGTGCTGGAGCCGACCGAAACGGCGGTCAAACTCCCCCACAGCACGTTGTTTTCGAGCACGATGGAGCTGTCGGCCAGCGCCACGGCCACGCCGCCGGTCGCGGTGCCGTTGTTCCACAGCACGGATCGCACCAGCCGGGTATCCAGGCTCTTGTTCTGGTTCAATCCCCAGCCGCGGTTGTTTTCGATGCGCAAGCCGTCGAATTCGCAGCCGATGGTTTGGTAGGCGTTGATGCCGCTGACGGCGTTGCGCAACGTCAAATCCTTGAGGCGGACGTTGACGGCGTAATCGAGGGAGAACAGGCACGGCGCGGAAAACGACGGGGCCTGGAACACGGTGCGCGCCGCCGGATTGGTGCTGCCCTGGATCGTCACGTAGAGGTTGCTCCAGCCGGAATCCGTCTGGTCGATGGTGATCGGCGGCGAACCGGCCGCATATAAACCGGCATCCACGTAGACCACGTCTTCGGGCGCCAGTTCATAGGCGTCCAGGATCGCCTGCAGGCTGGCCTTGGGCTGGTCCCGCGTGTAGCCGTGGTTGTTGTCGTCGCCGGGCGCCGTGCAGTAGACGTCGCCCGCCAGATTGGTGTCGTTCACGTAGTAGGGAATCGTGCCGCCGTTGCGCAGAATGAACGGCGCGATGACGTTGGCCTCGAGGCCCAGCGTTTCCAGCGTCGCGCGCCAGAGCCCCAGCGCCGAACGGCCATAGGGCACGCTGTTCCAGACGTAGCTGCCGGAGGCCGCCGGCCAGCCGACGACGATGTTGGTCCAGGTCAGGCCGTTGTCGGGGGAATATTCCAGCCGCACGGTGTCGTTGGTGGCGGCGCCGCCGACGGCCCAGCGCAGAACCACGTTGGTTCCCGCGACGCTGCCGCCGTCGATGGGCGCAATCAACTGGATCGAGCCGGCGAGCGGGGTCCGGCTGGCTTCGGGCGTTCCGCCGTACAACCCGACGTTCAGGCGCCGGCCGTTGGGGTCCGTCTCCGCGGTCCACGCCAGAGACTGCGGATGGCCCGTATCGATCAAGGGCGACGAGGCCGAATCGAGCGTCCAGCCCGCCCCCGGCACGTAGCGGCCGCCGGAGCTGAGCAGATGGAAGTCTTCGGCCCCGGGATTGGCCAGCAGCGGGTCGTGCGCCAGCGAGTGGCGTTCCTGGTCCGTTGCCCCGGCCCAAGCGGACACCGTCGCGTAAACCGACGTGCGCGCCGCAGAGCCGGCCCCCCGTTGCAGTCCGCCCACCGCGGCATCTTCCTGCGAAACGTACAGGCTGTTGTAGTCGCCCTGGAACCCGTACACGGGCGCATCCGTCCGGACGTAGATGCCGAAGGAGTTGGGCCGGACCATCCCGAAAATGGAGTTGGACGTGCGCAGATAGCCCCCGTTCAGGTACACTCCGTAGCGGTTCGACCACAGCACGCTGGAGCCCAGATCCATGGCGCCCATGCCGTTGATTTCAAAGGAAATGCCTGCGTTCCGGTTGCCGATCAGGGCGGAATGGGCCATGTGGAAGTTGGAAGACAAGCCCTGGACCCGGACGCCGTTGTGGCCATCCCGGAGGGTCAACCAATCCGCGCCGATGAAGAAGCTGTCGTCGATGGCCAGGCCGTTGCTGGCGCCGGACACGTCGAGCTGGCTGAGGCGGACGCCGAAGGTTCGGTCCAGATGGAACGCGGACGATTCCGGATTGGAAAGGATGATCCGGCTGCCGCCGGCCGCCCGGTTGGTGCTGCCGACGATGTTGACCTGCTCGGCGGGATCCTGCGCGATGCCGCCCGCATCCAGATCGCCGATCGTGGTTGGATCCGCCGTCTGGTAGCGGCCGGTATCCACGTAGACCACGTCGCCCGCTTCGAGGTTGTGGGTTTCGAGAATTTCGGAAATCCACCGCTTGGGCGACGTGGGCGCGGCGCCGCTGTTCGTGGAGCTGCCGACGGCCTCCGTATAGACGTCGCCCGTCGTGGACTCGTCGTTGACGTAGTAATACACCGGCCCGTTTTTCAGCACGAAGTTGAGTTCGCTTTCGGCTTGGACGAGCGGATCCGTTTCGTCCGTCACCCGCCACCGGGCCAAGGGCGACGACGGCTGGCCGGAACTGTTCCAGACCACCCCGCCCAGATTGGCGGGGATTCCGGCCGCGACCAAAATCGGCCACGTGGCGCCGGCGTCGAGCGAGACCTCCAGCCGCACGGTGTGGCCCGTGACCGCGCCCGCCGCCGTCCAGTTCAAGGCCACTTGGCCGGACGCCACGCCGCCGCGGTTCAGCGTCAGCAGATGCAGCGCGGAAGCGGCGTCCGATTTGGACGCCCATGGCGTCCCCCCGTAGAGACCGATGTTGACGCGCCCGCCGTTGGGCGCCGGTTCGTTCTCCCCCGCCGCGGAATCGGGATCGCCGGCATCGATCAGAGGCGAGGTGACGGCGTCCGCCGTCCAATTGGTGCCGGAAACCCAGCGGCCGGCCCGGCTGCGCAGTTGGAAGACGCGGTTGGTCGTATCGACCAGCAGCGGATCGGTGTCGAACGAGTGCAAATCCTGTTCGGTGGCGGCCGCCCAGGCCCCGAGCGTGTCGTAGATG
>RZYG01000144.1 GCA_009930415.1 Spartobacteria bacterium
TGAACCAAACCGCGCCGCGGCTGAACAGCCTAAACGGGCGCAGCGGGGGCTGAAGACGCGGGCCGCGTTCGGGGCGTCCACCCCACGCCGAGAAAACGATAGTAGTTGCAACTGCTATCCTTTTTCAGAAGTCCCCGTTTCGGCGCGCGGTGACCTCGAATGGCTTGGAACGAAGCTGGAAGCGCGGATCGCAAAGGCGCCCCGGCGCGAAAAGGTTGCATTGGCCGGGATGGTTCTGCTATATACCGCCGCAATGGTTGGGAGAAGGAGCGGTTCGGTTCATATGGCGAAAGAAAGCGATCTGATTACGGTCAACGGCGAAGTGCTCAAGGTGCTGCCCGCCACGATGTACCGCGTGCGGCTGGAAGGCGGCCACGAAATCCTCGCCCACATCTCGGGAAAAATGCGCCGCCACTTCATCAAGATCACCACGGGCGACAAGGTCACCGTGGAAATCAGCCCGACGGACCTGACCAAAGGCCGCATCACGTTCCGCGAGAAGAACTGAGTTCCCGCCCAGCTGGGTCCGGAAAGGGTTTTCCACGGCGTGGAAAACCCTTTTTCCATGCCTGGAAGACGCCGGGAACGCGGAGGGGGGCATCTGCGATTCGGTGCATTCTTGGCGTCGTCGGGATGTAAAGGGTTGTCTTCGTGGCACGCGGCTCCTGCCGCGTGCGGCTGGAAGAATCCGCGCGGGGCGGGAGCCCCACGCTACAAAGACCATTGCGGACAACACCCAATCGCGGATCCGCCCGAACGCCAGATCGTCCGCGCCAAAATGACTTGCCCACGTTTTGCCGATAGGCATACACTGGCCGCATTCAGGAGGTGCGGCATGACGAAGTGGGCGGCGATGGCGTTGGCGGGATGTTTCTGGGCGGGGGCGTGCGCGGCGGACGAGGCGCTGGAGTCGTGGCGGGCGGACTATCCGGCGAAACTGGATGCGCTCCAAACCGTGCGCGAAAAGGCGGAGTTCCGCATGGAGATGACCCTCGGCGGCATGAAAAGCGTGCAGGTCATGGAAATGGAATTCATCTATCGCCGGCCCGACGCGCTGGTCGCCAAGGGACCCTTCGCCGAGCTCTACGTGCTCGGGACGAACGCCGCGACCTACCAAAAGATGATGAAGAACGAGTATCGCCGGGAAACCGCGGAAGACGGCCTGTCCGCTTTCATGGACGACGTCCAGCCGGAGATGCTGATGCTGCAAGCCGACAAGAAATTGCTGCTGCAGCCCGACGCCGACGAACGCGCCGAAATCCTCGACGATCTGCTCGGCGAAGAAGGCGCGCGGCGCTTGCCAGACGAAGAGTTGGAAGGGCGGACGTGCGACGTGCTCGTGGCGCAAATGGATTCCATGTTCCAGACGGCCTGGGTGAAGATCTGGCTGGATGCGGAAACGGGACTGCTGCGCCGGATCGAAAGCGTGCCGGCACCCGACTGGGCGCCGGCCGATGCGGAGGACGAGGAGGAGCCGGACGTCGCCCGCGCGCTGCGCGACGTGAAAATCGTCTATGCCGTGCTGGAGCAGCAGGTGAACGAGCCGATTCCGGACGAGGCCTTCGCCTTCGTGCCGCCGGAAGGGGCCGCGGAAGACGTCGTCACGCCCGAGGAAGAGGAAGCCGAGGAAATCGCGGAAGCCGACCGGGAGATCCAGAAGGCGGCCGGGCTGGACCGCTTCGAGCTGTCGGGCCAGACCGCGCCGGATTTCGAGCTGCCGCTGCTGGCCGACGGGACGTTCAAGCTCTCCGAGCAGAAGGGCAAGGTCGTGGTCATCGATTTCTGGGCGACGTGGTGCGGGCCGTGCGTGCGCGCGCTGCCGGAAATGAAGAAGCTGGCGGAGGCCTATGCGGAGAATCCGGACGTCGTCGTGGTCGGGTTCAGCACCGACGACGAAAAGAACCGGGACAAGGTCGAAAAACTCGTCGCGAAGCACAAGCTGGCCTATCCGATCGGATTGGGGCCGGCCGAAGCGAAGGATGCGTTCAAGGTCAGCGGCATCCCGTGCGTCGTCGTGGTGGGCAAGGATGGCGTGGTGCAGGGCCGGCGGGTCGGGTTTTCGTCCAAGCTGGAAAAGGACTTGAAGCGGGCCGTGGATGCGCTGCTGGCCGGCGAGACGCTGGAAAGCGCGACGCCCTACACGGCGGAAGAATTGAAAGTCCTCGAGGAGGGGGTGTGCCCCAAATGCGGGAAACGGCACGGGACGTGCTCGCCCCGGTCGCGGGAAACGAAGATGGACAAAAAAGCGTTCAAGTTGCGCTGGAGCCGCGAGGTGCAGACCGGCGAACCGCCGCGCAGCGTGCGCATGGGCATGGAACGGATTTCCATGGCGATTCCGCCGCGGACGTTCCTGCGGCTGGACGGCACGAAGGCCGTGGTGGTGGATGCGGCCACCGGCGAGATCGCGCAGACGGTGGAATTGCCGGCGGAGATGTGCGCCACGAACGAACAGGGCGAGGTGCCCGAAATGGTCTTGGTGCGCACGCCGGAAGGTCCCGCGCTCGTCGGTTACCAGGAATACTACGCGGTGACGAAGAAGGGCACGAGCACGAGCTACCGCGGTCGGAAGACGGAGATGTTCGGCATGCGGTTGCCCGCCGGCGAGCCCTGGCGGAAAAAACTGGGCGACAACGAATCGCTGCGCGGGCTCCACGTCGTGCCGATTTCGGCCGAGGAGGATCTGCTCGTGGCGGCGACCTGGAACGAGCTGCGCTTCCTGGATGCGGCGGGCGAGACGAAACTGAAGCAGGATTTGGATTATCGCGCGCAGGCGACGTTCGCGCTCGACGCATCGGGCCAGCCGATCGTGTATCTGCTGGGAACGAAGATCGAGCTGTACGACTTCGTTTGGCCGCCGGAAGCCCAGTCCACCGCGCCGGCGGCGCCGGATGCGGAAGCGCCGGCCGCCGAATAGCGGCTAGAGCAGTTTTCGTATTGCCGTAGCCATATTCCATCCCCCGCCGGGGTCGTCGGGGGCTCCAATGGCATCGATTCTGTGGCTGTTTGGAGCCGGCACGACCTCGTGCCGGTCTTGTCTGGCGGCTACAGAATAGACGTAAGCGCTCTAGGTCAGGCGCAAGTTGCGCAGCCAGTCGCGGAAGTCGCGCGGCAGGGGTGCCGCCGCGCAGACCGGCTGGCCGGTGGCGGGATGCGCGAAGCGCAGCTCGGAGGCATGCAGCATCTGGCGGGGCACTTCGGGAAAATCGCCGCTGCGGGCGTTGAAATACTGCCGGTCGCCGAGGACGGGGTGGCCCAGATGGTGCAGATGGATGCGGATCTGGTGGGTGCGGCCGGTTTCGATGGCGACGGTCAGGTGGGCCGCGCGCGGGGGCTTCGTTTGCGCGGCGACCTGGCGGACGTGGCTCACCGCGGGCAGGTGGTCCACCGGCATGCGAACGTCCAGCTGGGGTTCGGCGAGGTTGCCGGCGACGAGCGCGTGGTAGAGCTTGCGGACGCGGCCTTCCTCGAACTGCGCCACGAGCGCCCGGCGCGACTCCTCGTCCTTCGCGAACAGCACGCAGCCGGAGGTGTCCTTGTCGAGCCGGTGCACGGCGCGCAGGCCCGGCAGGCCAAGCTGGTCGCGCAGGCGGACTTCCAGGGATTTCGCGCCGACGGTGAGCAGGCGCGGCGGCTTGTCGGCGACGAGGAAGGTCGGCTCGTCGAGCAACAGGCGCACGGACGCGGCCGTTTCGGATTTCGGCGCGACGGCGTCGGGCAGGAGTTCGACCGCGTCGCGGGTCTGGAGCAAGTGCTTGGCCATCCAGATGCGCCGGCCGTTGACGAAAACGAGCCGGTCGTCGAGGAGGTTTTTCGCCGCGCGGCGCGACAGCCCGAGGCAATCGGCCAGATGGTCGAGCAACGGCGTCCCGTTGCGCCGCACGGCCGGCAAGCGCCGAAGGGCCGGGGCTTTTTGGGCAGGGCGTTTCATGAGTCGCCGAGGCGGAAGGGGGAGAAGCGGGTTTTCACGTCGAAGGGATCGGACTGCTCGGCGCGCTTGAGGCGGTGGACGATCCAATAGGTGAGGGGCGTGGCGAGGATTTCGTAGCCGGTCTTGAGGACGAAGTTCCAGAAGATCACCTGCAGGACGAGTTGGAGCGGCCAGACGCCGCCGAACGCGAGGGCCGTGAACAGCAGCGAATCGACGCCTTCGCCGGCGACGGTGCTGCCGATGGTGCGCATCCAGAGATGGCGGCCGCTCATCCAGACTTTCATCTTGGCCATGACCCACGCGTTGAGGAACGAGCCGCACCAGAAGGCCACGACGCTGCCGAGCACGACGCGCGGAGTCTGGAGCAGGATGGACGAGAAGGCGTCCTGCAATTCCCAGCCCGGTGCCGGCGGCAGGAGCGCGACGAGCGAGAACGCGCCGGCCGCGAAAATATTCAGCGCGAACCCGAGCCAGATGATGCGGCGGGACTGGGCGTAGCCGTAGACTTCGACGAGGACGTCGCCGAAGACGTAGGAAATGGGAAACAGCAGATTGCCGCCGTCCATCAGCACGAACGGCAACCCGGGAATCGACAAGGGCTTGATGGCCGAGACGTTCGATATCACCAGCACCGCGCAGAAGACGGCGGTGATGGGCGCCAGCCAACGGCGGGAGGCACCGGACGAAAGGGTCTCGGACACGGGTTTACTTCTTGTCGAAGGGATTGATGGCCTGGAGGGCGTCGGCGGCACCCCCCACGACGGCCTTGCCCGCATCCACGGTTCCTCCGACGACGGCCTTGCCGGCATCGACGGTGCCGCCCACGACGGCTTGGCCGGCATCGACGGCGCCTTCGCCGGCGGCCAGCGCCCCTTCGCCCAGGGCCTTGCCGGCGTCGCCGATCAGGTTGCCCGCGCCGACGATGGCCGTGCCGGTCGCGCCGGCAATGGCTTTGAGCACGTTCTGGATGGCTTCGACGAGGGTGACGCCGTCTTTTTCCTTGCCGAGATCGGTCAGGGTGATGGGCGGCAAGGGAATCGGCACCGCGCCGCCGCCGGTCAGGGCCGCCGCGCCCGTGACGGAGAAGTTCATTTTGCTGTCGGCGACGGTCAGTTTTTCAATGACGACTTTCTTGCCGGTTTCTTCCGCTTCGGGCTCGGCGGGCTCTTCCGCTGCGGGTTGTTCTTCCGCGCCGGCGGACAACTGGTCGATGAGGGCGCCGAGATTGCTGTTGAGCAGGCCCTTTTCATAGGTGACCACGAGACCGTCGATGGCGATGCTCTTGACGAGGACGACGTCGCCGAACAGCGAGCCCACGTCGATCTTCACGGCGACGGAGCCCAGATCGAGAAGGCCGTCCGTCTTGTAGCCTTCGGGATTGCCGACGTGGAGGCCTGTCAGGGAAGCGCGGCCCCGCACGAGGGAAATGTCGGCGTCTTGCAGGGTCAGCGGCACGCCGAGGGCGGTCGGTCCGACGGCATTGACGGTTTTCAGGACGATCCGATCGAGGGACAGTTCCAAGACGATGAACACGGCGACCAGCACGACGACGATCGCGCCGAGAATCTTCAACGTTTTTTTCATGGCTCTCCGCAGGGGTTCAGGCGATGTCCGGCTCGACCTGGTCCACCACGGGGAAGACGTCCAGGAAACCGGCCACGTCGAACATATCGCGGATGGGGCCGCGCACGCCAGTAAAAACCAGTTTGCCGCCGCCGGCTTGGATGTGCTTGGACAGGCCGAGGATGGCACGGAGCCCGGCGCTGCTCAGATACTGGAGCTCGCGGAAGTCGAACACGACGCATTTGCAGCCGGAGCGGAGCAGGTCGCCGCAGTGCACCTCGAGCAAACGTGCGGTGGTCTCGTCGAGGCGGCCTTTGGCGGCGACCACCTGGGCGTTGCCCTGCGAACGATCGGTGAACTGGATCATGGCGACCTCCTCCCGACTTCTCCATTCCCAACCTCCGCCACGTTGCGGCGAAATGCAACCCGTCCGGCGCAAAATGGCGCGCATTCGCGGGCACCGCCGAAACGGTCCAGCGGCGGAATGGGCTTGCGGCGGAACGGGAATCGTCGAAAATGCGCCCATCCAAAGGAAGAACCATGCCGTATCCCATCGAGAAAAAATTCGTCGTCGCGGTGTCCTCCACCGTGCTCTTCGATCTTTCGCACGAACACGCCTTGTACATGGAACAGGGACTGGAAGCGTTCCGGAAGTACCAGCACGAGCACCGGCACGACGTGCCGAAGCCGGGCGTCGGCTACCCCTTCATCCGGCGTCTGCTGGGGCTGAACCGCATGTATCCCGAGGAGCACCCGGTGGACGTGGTGATCCTCTCGCGCTACCACGCGGACGACGGGATGCGGGTGATGGACGCCGTCCGCGAGCACGGGCTGGACATCACGCGGGCGTTTTTCATGGCCGGCCGCAAGCCGTATCCGTTCATGGAATCCGTCAACGCGTCGCTCTATCTCAGCACCAACGCGGAGCAGGTGCGCGAAGCCGTGTCGCTGGGCTATCCGGCCGGCCACGTGCTGCCCTGCGCGGCCGTGGACGACGAACAGGACGACCAGTTGCGGATCGCGTTCGATTTCGACGGCGTGCTGGTGGACGACGAGGCCGAACGGGTCTACAAGAAGACCGGCGACCTCGAGCAGTTCCGGCAATACGAACTGGAAAACCGCGACCGCCCGCTCAAGTCCGGGCCGCTCATGCCGCTGATGCAGCAGTTGTCCTATTTCCAGCAGATGGACATCCGCCGCGCGCAGGACGATTCCGGACGCAAACGCATGCTGCGCATCTCCATCGTGACGGCGCGCGGCGCCCCCGCCCACGAGCGGCTCAATACCACCCTGTCGGCCCTCGGCCTCGAAGCCGACGAGGTGTTTCTCATGGGCGGCATCGACAAAAAGCGCGTGCTGGACATCCTCAAGCCGCATCTGTTCTTCGACGACCAGATGGTCCATCTGGAAAACGTGGCCGCCAGCACGCCGTCCGTGCACGTGCCCTTCGGCATCGCCAACAAGGGCGCGGGCGGCTAG
>RZYG01000145.1 GCA_009930415.1 Spartobacteria bacterium
CTACCGATGCGGACAAAAAGGCTGTTGGGTAGGGCGACTTGGCCCAAGTCGCCGGGCTCGGAACCACGCGGCGGGTTGAGCCAACCCGCCCTACCGATGCGGACAAAAAGGCTGTTGGGTAGGGCGACTTGGCCCAAGTCGCCGGGCTGTTGTGTAGGCCGGGGCGCTGACCCGGCGGTAGCGCGGGGCTCCCGTCCCGCGCATGATCCGCACGCGGCAGGAGCCGCATGCCACGAAGCCGCCAGGCCTTCCTGATCGGCGGGTTGGGCCAACCCGCCCTACCGGTGCGGAATGATTGGCTGTTGGGTAGGGCGACTTGGCCCAAGTCGCCGGGCTCGGAACCGCGAAAGCGGTTGGGCGGAGCCACCCGATCCGGGATGTGCGATTCTACCGCCGGACGCAGCGCAGACCGACGACCGTGTTGCTGGAGGCGGGAGCGAGGCTGGCGCGGGCGGCGCAGCGCAATCCGGCGGGCGCGTTGCTCCAGGACCCGCCGCGCACGACCCGCACCGCGCTCGTGGCCGGCCCCGTCGGATTGGCGGCCGTCCGGTCGGCATAGGAACCTGACCAGTCCCAGCACCATTCGGCGGCGTTGCCGGCGGCGTCGCGCACGCCGTAGCCGTTGGCGGCAAAGGAGGCGACGTTGGACGTGCCGGCGGAAGAATACAGCGCATTGCTGGCGGCGATCGAATCGCCCCACGGATATTCGCGTCCGGTCATGCCGCCGCGCGCGGCTTTTTCCCACTCGGCTTCGGTCGGCAGGCGGTAGCCGTTCGCGGCCCAATCCACGCAGGTTGCAGAAATATTCACGACGTTGGATTTGTAGACGTTGGTCTGGCCGGCCGTCGTGTAATAGGTCGGTTGCAGACCCTCGAACTGCGAGCGGGCGTTGCAGAACTTCACGGCGTCGTACCAGCCCACCTTCACGACGGGATGGTTGCTGGAGGTCGCCGGCCCGCCACCGGAAACGACGCCGCACTGGCCGGTCGCGAAGTGGTAGCCGTTGGTCAGGGCCCAGCGGCGAATCATGGCCCAGTTCGTATAGGTGACCTCGCGGACGTCGATGGCGAATCCAGCGACGTCGATCGCGGAGGCCGGCGCTTCGTTGGTGTTGCCCGAAGCGTCGGCCCCCATCTGGAACGCGCCGGAGGGAATCCAGACCAGATTGGTATTGGCCGCGAACAGCCGGGGTGCGGCGCGGACGCGGAGGAACGGCGCCACGTTCGCCGGGAGCGTCGCCTGGCCGACGCGGCCGGTGGAGGCCAGGGCCAGTTGCGGCTGCCAAGGGCCGGCGAGATCGGCGGCGCCTTCGAGCAGCGCCGTGCCGTTTTCGCTTTGGTTGCTCCAGGTCAGAATGCCGCCGGTACCCAATTCGCCAAGCACGGGCGCCACGCCGAACGCCAAGTTGGTCGCGCGGGCCGTGGACGAAACGGCGAGGGTTTGGGTGACCGCCAGCGAAGGTTGGTCGAGCGGAGCGAACACAAGCCGGTAGGTGCCCGCCGTGGGCAACGGGCATTCGTAGAACCCGTCGGCGCGGCTGGTCCAGTGCTCGTCGTTCGGCCGGCTGGTCAGGTTGAGCGAATGGATGCGCACGGGCGCCGGCTGGCCGGTCGTGGTGTCGAGGGTCCAGCCGCGCACCTTGGGCCAGTTCGTGTGGGCGGCGGCGAGGAAGCGCTGCCAGCCGCGGCGGACGCCGGGGACCAGCTTGTCGCGGAGGACGGGATAATTTGTCCGTTGATTCGAATGGCTGATGGTCCCGATTTCGATTCCATAAGCCAGGATTCCATAGAGCCCATAGTTGGCATCGACGCGGTCGCCGTTGACGCTGTATTCGAATTCAGGTCCGCTGACGAAGGTGTAGGCGGACTGATCCTCGTTGGTGCAGACTTCCGCAATGTAATCGCCCAGGGCGCGGAACGGATCCGGGCTGGGCATTTCGATGCCGAAATTGCCGTAGGGACCATAGAACAACCCCCAATACGAATGGATGCTGAGGGTGAGGGAGGGGCGCACCCGCTGCAGCAGGGCATCGTAGGCCTGGATTTCCGGTTCGGAGGCGGGACTGGGTCCGCGGTAGTCCACGTCGCCGATGTAGGAGCTCGATCCGCTGTTGTCATAGCCCCAATCGAAGGACGAGTTGCGGTTGAGATCCACGCCATCGCTTGAAAACGTCATGGTCCCGCTGCGGTTGTTGTCGCGTCCGTTCTTGCGCCAATCCGGGTCCACCGTGTCGCAGAAATAACGGCCATCGGGATTGAGGCAGGGAATGACGTAGATTTCCATGCCGTCCACCCACGCGGCGGAGGCGGCGTTGGTCGTGTAGCCGGTGAGCAGTTGCCAGATGATGTCCAAGGCCACCTCGGGCCCGACGTATTCGCGGGCGTGGATGCCCGCATCGATCACGACGCGCGGTTCCGGCTCCTCGACGGCAACGTGGTCGGAGATCTTGAGCGCCCAGATGGGGCGGCCCCAGGTCGTGGATCCGATCTGGATCTTTTTGGCCAGCGCGGGGTAATTCGTCTCGAACTGGGTGAGCAGGGCGCCGACGGATTCTTCGTCGTGGTAGCCGTTGGTGATATTGATGGCGGCTTTGGGAAGGGCCCGGGGCGCGGGGGCGCATATGTTCGGGAATTGCGCTTCAAACCCCCGCACCGGCCCCAGCGTTTTCATCGAAATCGACAGCGTTTGGTTGACGCGCTGGATTTGCTGGCTCGTGCCGACGAGAATGGGCGCGGGTTCGCCGTCCATCGCGAACCCCTCGTCGAAGTACTCGTCGGCCAGGCGCCATTGGACGACGTCGCGCTTGACCCGCACCTGTTCCGGTTGTGCAGGGAAAGGGGAAAAATAGACACGGGATTCGGCGGGGTTCGACGCGGCGAAGGCCGCCGGAGAAAACAAGGCCATGATCAGGGCCACCCGGGCGGCAGACGGCAGAAATTTCATGGTCGACAGTGCGCCGGGGCATCGGAATTGTCAAGGCGGGCGCATGCGCTCTGCGGCGCATCTGCGATGGGGTGTCGTCCGCATGGTCCCTTGTAGCGTGGGGCTCCCGCCCCGCGCGGATTCTTCCAGCCGCACGCGGCAAAAGCCACGTGCCACGAAGACAACCCTTTACATTCCGATGCCGCCAAGAATCAGCACTATGCGCGCCGGTGGAGATAAAACGCGGCGCAGGGACCTTCCGGGGAGACCATGGGCGCGCCGAGAGGGTGGTCGGGCGTGCAGCGGCCTCCGAAATGGGGGCAATCGGGCGGTTGGAGCTTGCCGAGCAGGACGGCGGCGGCCGGACACTCCGGGGCATCGTTCAATTGTTTGTAAACAATTGTTTTCGGGGCCGGAAATCGGATGGCGGCATCGAATGCGGCGTATTCGGGGCGCAGGGAAAGGCCGCTCATGGGAACAACGCCCAACCCGCGCCATTCGCGGTTGGAAACATCGAAGACGGCGGCCATGATCCGCTGGGCTTCGGGATTGCCCTGCGGATGCACGATTCGCGGATAGGAGTTGATCATCTCGGCGCGGCCGGCCTCGAACAGCCGCAGGACGTCGCGGATGCCGAGCAGGATGTCGGCCGGCTCAAAGCCGGTGATGGCGATGGGGCGGTTCAACTCGCGCGCGAGCGACACGTAGGGGTCGGAACCCATGATGGCGCAGACGTGGCCCGCGGCGAGAAACGCGTCGGGCGCGGTTTCGGGATCGGCGCAAATGGCGCGCAGGATGGGCGGCACGAGGAATTGGGAGACGAGCAGCGATACGTTGGGTAGCCCGCGCTCCTTCGCCAAATAGGCCAGCAGGGCGTTCGCGGGCGCCGTGGTCTCGAAACCGATGGCGAGGTGGACGACCTCCTTGTCCGGATTGGCGCGGGCGAAATCAAGCGCCTGCAAGGGGGACGTCACCATGCGGACGTCGGCGCCGCGGGCCTTGGCGGCGTAGAGATCGCCGGAGGATTCGGAGGGCACGCGCAGGAGATCGCCGAAGGTGGTGAGGATCACGTCCGGCCGCCGGGCGACGGCGATGGCGTGATCGAGATAGGCGGACGGCGTGACGCACACGGGGCAGCCGGGACCGTGCAGGAGCTGGACGTGCGGCGGCAGCAGCGTGTCGAGCGCATGGCGCAGGATGGCGTGGGTCTGGCCGCCGCAGACTTCCATGATGCGCGCGGGCCGTTTCGAAATCCGCGCAATGTTCGCCGCCAACGCGCGGATGCCGCCGGGATCGGAATATTCGGTCAGATGGCGCATGGAAAGGGGGGAGGGAAGGCTGGAATCATGGAATGGTGGAATGGGGAAAGGGTGGGGAGCCGGAACTGGAAACTTGAAACTGGAAACGGAGTGGCCATGGATGGGATCGTTACTTCAACATTCCTATATTCCATCATTCCAATTTTGTGCGGATTTCATCCGCGACCATGCCCGCCAGCAACACCCGCTTGTTGCGGGAGGTGGCGCCGGAAAGCAACTGGACGCGGGCGCGGGGAAGCGCGAACGTTTCGGCGAGGAATTCGACCAGCGCCGCGTTGGCGGCGCCGTCCACGGGCGGGGCGCAGAGGCGGACTTTGAGGGCGTCGCCGTGCTCGCCTTGGATGGCGTTCTTGGCCGCGCGCGGGACGATGCGCAGGTTCAGGACCGCGCCGGCGGGAGTGTCCGTCAGCCAAGGCATGGGCATCTCCGAAGGAATATCCAATATTCAATCTTCAATATCCAATGTTCAAATGAGCTGAATATTGAAAATTGATTATTGAACGTTGAATATTGGGTTTTCAAAGCCTCAGCCGCCAACGGAAACCAACGAGGGGTCGTACCCTTCGGGCGTCCGGAAGCCCAGCAGGTTGAGGCAAGTCGCGGCGAGAGACGAAATGCCCAGGCCGGCCTTGTCCGTCAGCTTGGCTTGCGCCGCGTTGGCCGGGTCGAAGATCACGGCCGGGACGGGGTTGAGCGAATGGGCGGTGCGGGCCTTGGGCAGGCCGGTTTTCTTGTCGAACTTGACGCTGCCGTCCTTGGCGTGCTCGTACATGTCGTCGGAGTTGCCGTGATCGGCGCTGATCACGAGGATGGAGCCGGTCTTCTTCGCGGCGGCGATGAGCCGGCCGAGACAGAGATCGACGGCTTCGACCGCGATCTTCACGGCGGGGAAGATGCCGGTGTGGCCGACCATGTCGCCGTTGGGATAATTGACGCGGATGAAGCGGTACTGGCCCGAGCCCATGGCTTCGATGACCTTGTCGGTGATCTCGGCGCCCTTCATCCAGGGGCGTTCCTCGAACGGAACGCGGTCGGAGGGGATCTCGACGTAGTCTTCGAGAGGTTCGCTGAACTTCTCGGCGCGGTTGCCGTTGAAGAAGTAGGTGACGTGGCCGAACTTCTGGGTTTCGGAAATGGCGAGCTGGCGCACGCCGGCATCGGCGAGGTATTCGCCGAGGGTGCGGGTGATGCGCGGGGGCTCGACGAGGAAGTTCGCGGGGATGCCGGCGTCGCCGTCGTACTGCATCATGCCGGCGAACAGGACGTCGGGCCGCGGGCCGCGGTCGAAGGGCTTGAAATCGGCATCTTCGAACGCGCGGGTCAGCTCGATGGCGCGGTCGCCGCGGAAGTTGAAAAGAATGACGCTGTCGTGGTCGACAATGGGACCGATGGGCTTCCCATCCTTGGCGACGACGAAGGCGGGGAGGTCCTGGTCGAGGACGCCGGGATTCTTCGCGCGCAGGTCTTCGATGGCGGCCTGGGCGGAGGGATAGAGGGCGCCTTCGCCGCGGACGTGGGTCTTCCAACCGAGCTCGACCATGCGCCAGTCGGCTTCGTAGCGGTCCATGGTAACCTTCATGCGGCCGCCGCCGGAAGCGATGGCGTAATCGACCGTGCCGTCGGCGTTCAGCTCGGCGAGGAACTGCTCGAAGGGCAGAACGTAGTCGAGCGCGGAGGTGGGCGGGACGTCGCGGCCGTCGAGGAGGGGATGGATGCGGGCGCATTTCACGCCTTCCTGCTTGGCCTGCGCGAGCATGCCCTTCAGGTGATCGACGTGCGCGTGGACGTTGCCGTCTGAGAACAGGCCGATGAAGTGGAGCGTGGAGCCGTGTTCCTTGACGTTGGCGACCATCTTTTTCCAGGCGGCGCCTTGGTAGAGCGCGCCGGAGCTGACCGCTTTGGCGACCAGCGAGGCCCCTTGGTCGTAGACCCGGCCGCAGCCGATGGCGTTGTGGCCGATTTCGGAGTTGCCCATGTCGTCGTCGGAGGGCATGCCGACGGCGGTGCCGTGGGCCTTGAGCGTGGTGTGCGGGCAATTCGCGAGCACCCAATCGAGGTTCGGCTTGTGGGCGGAGCGGACGTAGTCGCCCTCTTCGTATTTGCCGATGCCGACGCCGTCCATGACGACGAGGACGACGGGGCCTTTGGGGCCGGAATAGTTCGGGATTTTCTCGAGCTTCAAGGTCATGGGGGTCTCCGGTTAAAAAGTTCCGAGGAATATGCCTCACAAACGGGCCGTCTGCAAGCCGAACAGCCGGTGATTCGGTCTGCGCCCGCGCGCTACTTCCCATAGGCGGGCCGGGATTCGGCGACCAGCGGCAGGCGCGCCGGCGGGGCCAGCCGGCGGGTCCGGTGCCGGGGTTTCAGAGCTTTCTCGATTTTTGCGAGGATCCGGTCGGGATGCTTGAGCTGGCAAGACCAGACGACGACCACCTGCCAACCGAGCCGGCGCAGCTTGCGCCGGTGCCGGGCGTCGTTGGCGACGTTGCGCCGGAATTTCTCCGTCCAAAACTTCACGTGGCTATGGGGCATGGTGGCGATCTTGCAACCCCGGTGCCGGTGCCAGAAGCAGCCATGGACGAATACGATCGTCCGGTATTTCGGCAACACGACATCGGGCGTGCCGGGCAGTCCGCGGACGTGGATTCGGAAGCGGTAGCCGGCGCGATGGAGCAGGGACCGGACGGCCCGCTCGGGACCCGTGTTCTTGCCC
>RZYG01000405.1 GCA_009930415.1 Spartobacteria bacterium
GAAATCGGCCCGCGCGACCTGGAGAAGGGCTCGCTGTGCGTCGTGCGGCGGTTCGTGCTGGAGCAGGAAGGCGAAAGCGAGCAGGACCTGCGCAAGCGCAAGAAGGCGTTTCTGCCGCGCGCCGAAGCCATCGCCGGCATGCCCGCGCTGATGGACGTTCTGCAGAAGGAACTGCTCGAGCGCGCCCGCGCCATGCGCGAGAAGAAAACGCGCGTCATCGACACCCTCGCGGACTTCGAGGCGTTCTTCAAGGGCGAGGGCGGCGGGTTCGCCTGGGTGCACTGGGCCGGCACGCACGCGGACGAGGACGAAATGGCCAAGCGCTACGAAACGAGCATCCGCTGCATTCCGTTCGAAGACCAGATTCCCGAGGCCGCGCGCGGCGCGGGCACCTGCATCCTGACCGGCCAGCCCAGCGCGCAGCGCGTGCTGATGGCGAAGTCCTATTAGTCGGGAGCCAGGAAGCAGGGGACAGGACACCGTGGGAGAAGCCGTCCAGAAAAAAGTGCTGGTGGTGTGCACGGGGAACACCTGCCGAAGCCCGATGGCGGAAGGCTGGCTGAACCACAAGCTGGCGGGCAAGGGCTGGATCGCGGAGTCGGCGGGGGTGGCGGCGTGGGGCGGCGGTTGCGCTTCGCCCGAAGCCGTCGCGGCGATGCGGGAAATCGGCATCGACATTTCGAACCACCGCAACCAGCCGCTTACGGCGGCGCTGGTGGACGAGGCGGCCATCATCCTGGCGATGGCGGATGGCCATCGCCGGGAAATCGAACGGCGCTTTCCGCATGCGGCGGAAAAAATCTTCCTGGTGAAAAGCTTCGGGGCGACGCCGGCGGAAGACGTCGCGGATCCGTTTGGACTTTCCGAGGATGCCTATCGGCATGCGCGGGATGAACTGGTGCAGGCGTTGGGGGATTTCCTACTTTATCTGGCCGAGCGCGGCGAACTGAGCTGCTGATCGCTCGATTCCACGTATTCCATTAATTGACAGCGGAT
The DNA here is from genome assembly GCA_009930415.1 of Spartobacteria bacterium. Taxonomy (GTDB): domain Bacteria; phylum Verrucomicrobiota; class Kiritimatiellia; order CAIQIC01; family Lenti-01; genus Lenti-01. The sequence goes on from RZYG01000405.1 coordinate 997, forward strand.
TGAGCTGTCGCAGCGGATGGTGTTTCGGCATGTACGCTATATTAACCATGGGATTACTTGATTATTTACCCTATGGGGGTATGTTGGAAGTATGAAAACGAAACCCCATGCCACGACGCACGAAGAGACGCGCCACCGGTTGCGGCGCATCGGCGGCCAGGTGCAAGGCATCCAGCGGATGGTCGAGGAGGGGGCGTACTGCATCGACATCCTCGTTCAGATCCAGGCGGCCCGCTCCGCGTTGCGCGCCGTCGAGCTCCAAATTCTGAAAAAGCACATGGACCATTGCGTCCGCGACGCCTTCGTGTCCGGGTCGCCCAAAGAGGCGGGCGCCAAGATGGACGAGCTGTTGCGCGTGATGAAAAAACAATATTGAGAAGAAAAACCCCCAACCCCAGGAGAACGAAATGAAGAAATACCT
>RZYG01000146.1 GCA_009930415.1 Spartobacteria bacterium
GACCGGGTTTGGAGAAATTCGGGAACAGCTGCGGTCTCAGCAAGCTGAGCCCCTACAAGCGAGGGCCGAATCTACCGTGAAGAATCCGGTCATGCGCCCTCCGCCCAGGGCGATCCGCCGCGGCTCTTGCCCTCGCTGGACGGCTGGGCTATTCTGCGCCTCCATGGATCTCGCGCTCATCCTGACCTACCGCTGCAACTCGCGGTGCTCGACGTGCCACGTCTGGCAGCACCCCACCCTGCCCGCGGAAGAGGTCGCCCCCGCCGTCCTCGCCAAGCTGCCGAACGGACTCGGCCGGATCGTCCTCACCGGCGGCGAACCGACCCTGCGCGCCGATCTCGAGGAAATCGTCGATGGACTCCGCCCCAAGGCCCGCCGGCTTGAAATCGCCACCAACGGCCTGCAAGCGGACAAGCTCGAGCGGATCGTCGCCAAGCATCCCGACGTGCGGATCCGCGTTTCCATCGACGGCCTCGGCGCCCGCAACGATTCCATCCGCGGAGAAAAAGGCGGCTTTGCGCGCAAACAAGCCGCCCTGCGGCGGCTCGTCGCGGCCGGGGCGCGCCATCTGGGCCTCGCCGCCGCGCTGCAGGACGCCAACGCGGACCAGTTGCTCGACCTCTACCGGATGGCCGGCGAAACCGGCGGCGATTTCTCCGTCGCCGCGCTGCACAACGGCTTCCGGTTCCACAAGATCGACAACGAGTCCGCCAACCGCGTGCGCCTCGCGCGCGCCGTGCAGCCGCTGATCGTCGCGCGGCTCAAGTCCCGGCGGCCCGGAGACTGGTTCCGCGCCCATTCCGAACTCGGCCTGATGCGGAAAATCCTGGGCCAGCCGCGCCGGCGGCCCTGCGCCGCCGGGCGCGGGTTCGCCGTCGTCGATCCCTGGGGCCGCGTCTATGCCTGCCCCATCCGCCCCGACCTCGAGATCGGCGATCTGGCCGTCCAATCCTGGCGCGACGTCTTCAATGGGCCGCAGGCCGCCGAAGCCCGCACCCGCGTCGCCCGCTGCACCCACAACTGCTGGCCGGCCGCCGTCGCGCCCGACGCCCGGCGCTCCCGGCTCGAGCCGCTGGCGTGGGTGTTGGCCCGCAAACTGCGCGGCGCCGCCGGCGGGCGGCCCGACTTCGACCGCGAAGTGGATTTCGCCGACGTGGCCCGATCGCCCATCGTGCCCCGCCGCGAAAGCTGGCTGGGCAAACCCTTCCGGCCGACGTTCCAACGCAAAACCGAGCGCCCCTACGGCGCCTACAACAACGCGATGAACAAGTGAAACCATGAAGATCGCCGTCCTCGGCAGCAAATCCCTCCCGGCCTTCGCCGGCGCCGACCGCGTCGCGGAAAACATCGTGCGGCATCTGCCCGCGGACGACGGGAACCGCTGCCACGTCTACGTCGTGCGGACGCCCGCCCAGCCGCGCGCCTTCGACTACGCTCCGAACGTCCGCGTCATCCCCATTCCCGCGCTCGCCGGCAAGCACAGCAAGGCCACGACCTACTTCTTCCTCAGCGCGCTGCACTGCGCGCTGTTCCTGCGCCCCGATCTCGTCCACGCCCACGATTCCGCGTTCGGCCCTTTCGCGTGGATCCTGCGCATCCTGCGGCCGCGGATGCCCGTTCTCGGCACGTTCCACGGCAATCCCTACGAGAGGGCCAAGTGGAGCCGTTTCGCGAAGGCGTTTCTCCGCTTCTCGGAAGCCGCCTTCGTCCGCGGCTGCCACGCCCTCACCACCGTCGCCCGCGCCAAGGTCGCGGAAGTCCAGGCCCGCGCGAAAACGCCCATCGAATTCATCCCCAACGGCGTCGAGCCCGACCCGGCGATCGCGCGGACCGGCCTGGCCGAAAAACACGGCCTCGTCCCCGGTCAATACCTGATGTTCGCGGCCGGCCGCATGGACCCCACCAAAGGCCTGCACCATCTGCTCGACGCCGTCGCGGCGCTCCGGCTCGAGGTGCCCCTGCTGGTCGTCGGCGGGTTCGAAGGCCATAACCAAGACTACTCCGAAAAACTGCTCGCCCGCTGCCGCGCGAATCCGCGCCTCGTGCTGATCCCCCGGCTCCTGGCCCAGCCCGAGCTCTTCGAGCTCGTCGCCGGCGCCAAGCTGTTCGTGTTCCCGTCCGAAATCGAAGCCATGAGCATGATGCTGCTGGAAGTGATCTCCTGCGGCGTGCCGGTGCTGGCCTCCGACATCGCCGAAAACGTCGAAGTCGTCGGCGCGGACTATCCGTGGCTGTTCCGCAACGCCGACGCCGCCCATTTGGCCGAAAAGCTCGCCCAGTTCTTGCGCGCCGGTCCCGGCCCCGAAATCGCCGCCCTGCGCGAACGGTGCGCGCGGGACTTCAACTGGACGGCCATCGGCGCGCGCTACCTCGCGCTTTACCGCCGCCTGGCCGGCGCCTAGGGCAAATTCATCTATTCCGCAGCCGATGAATCCGACCGGGACGAGGTCGTCCCGGCTCCAAGCAGCCGCCGTATCCATGTTTTTGGAGCCCCCGACGACCCCGTCGGGGGATGTAGAGCGGCCATTGTATTCTGAAAAACGCTCTGGCCGCGCCGCGGCGGCGGCATCAATCCTTGCCCTGGGCAAGGCGGAAATCCTGCAGGTGGAGCTGGAGGTATTCCTGGCCGTTGTAGCGGTTGAGGATCAGGTTGAAGGCGACGTCGAGCGGGCCGTCGGGCACTTCGCGTTCGCCCATGCCGAAGCCGATGGCCTCGCGCTGCTTGCCCCCCAGCGAGAAGATCAGCTTGAGATGCTTGCCGCCGATGACGCGCGCCGGGAACAGCGGCGTCACGTTGCGGAGGGCCCAGACCGGCAGCGGATTCGAGTGGCCGAACGGCCGCAGGCGGTTCTGGTCGTGGTAGAGGGGATCGCCGATGTCGCTCGGCGCGATCCAGGCGTCGATCAGCAGCTGCCGCCGCTGGTCCACCTGGCGGAGGGTGGCCGCGCAGACTTCGTTGAACCGCGCGGCGAATTCGGGGATGCGGGCCTGGTCCACTTCGAGACCGGCGGCCATCGCGTGGCCGCCGTAGCGGCGCAGCATGGCCGAGCACTGCTGCAGATGGCTGAGCAGATCGAACCCGGGCACGCTGCGGCACGAGCCGCGGCCCACGCCGTCGTCGTCCATGCCGATGACCACGACGGGCCGGTTGTAGCGGCTGGCGATGCGCGAGGCCACGATCCCGATCACGCCGGCGTGCCAGTGGGGATGCGCCACGACGAGGCCGAAGTCCTTGTCCGCGTCGAAGCGCGCGTCGAGGTCCGCGCAGGCTTCGCCCACGATGCGGTCTTCGATCTCCTGCCGCTTGCGGCTGGCGTCGTCGAGCTGCTGGGCGAGGATCTTCGCGCGCGGCTCCTGTTCGGTCATCACCAGCTCCAGCGCGGCATCGGCGTTGCCGAGCCGCCCGGCGGCGTTGATGCGCGGGCCGATCATGAAGCCGATGTGGTAGGTGTCCACCGGCCCCGTGATGCCGGCGGCCTCGATCAGCGTGCGCAGGCCCACGGACTGGGTCTTGTTCAGCAACATCAGGCCGTGGTAGACGAGGATGCGGTTTTCCTTCAGCAGCGGCACGATGTCGGCGACGGTGCCGACGGCCACCAGCTCCATGTAGGTCTTGAGATCCAGCTTCTCGGCGCCCTCCAGCTTGCGCTGGCGCGCGGCCTTGACGAGCCCGTGGCAGACCTTGAAGGCCACGCCGACGCCCGCCAGCATGCGGATGTCCTCCGGGCAGTTGCCCAGCTTGGGGTTCACGATGGCGCAGGCTTCGGCGATGCCTTCCGCGGCGGGCTCGTGGTGGTCGGTGACCACCACGTCGATGCCCAGCCGCGCGGCCTCGCGCACCGCCTCGACGGAACTGGTGCCGCAGTCGACGGTGATGATGAGGTTGGGCCGGAACACCTCCACGCAGCGGTGCAGGGTTTCGACGCCCAGGCCATAGCCGTCCTCGATGCGGTGCGGCAGGAAGGGCGCGGCGATCGCGCCCAGCTCGCTCAGCACCCGGATCATCAGCGCCGTGGCCGTCACGCCGTCCACGTCGTAGTCGCCGTAGACGAGGATGGAACTGCCCTGCTCGACGTGCTGCAGGATCAGGTCCACCGCCTTGTCCATCCCGGGCAGCGCGAAGGGATCGGTCAGGTCCGCCAGCCGCGGCTGGAGGAATTTCTCGATTTCGGCGCGGTCCGTCAGGCCGCGCGCCACGAGGGCGCGGGCCATCGCCCGGGAAAAGCCGAATTCCGCGGCGATGGCGTCCGCCGTTTCCGGCGGGGCCGAGGCCATCGTCCAGCGCTTTTCCGAGCGGACCACCATGACGCTACTTTTTCGCCGCTTCCGGCGCGACCTTGGGCCGCACCGCCAGCATGGTCGGCGAGGCGATGAAGGCCGAGGCGTAGGTGCCCGCGACCACGCCGACGAAGATCGCCAGCGCGAAGTCGAAGATCGCGCCGCCGCCGAAGAGCATCAGCATGGCCACGCTCAGCAGCGTGGTCAGGGAGGTCAGCAGCGTGCGGGAAATCGTCGCGTTGATGCTCTCGTTGACCACGGCCGCGTCGAGCCGCCCGCCGCGCAGCTTGCGCGTCTCGCGGATGCGGTCGAAGACCACGATCGTGTCGTTGACGGAATAGCCCAGCACGGTCAGCAGCGCGGCGATGCTGGTCATGGTCAATTGCCGGCCCAGCAGGCAGTAGATGCCCAGGGTGATCAGCAGGTTGTGCAGCAGGCCGACGACCGCGCCGACGGCGAACGAGAACTCGAAGCGGATCGTGATGTAGACGATCATGCCCAACAGCGAGAGGCCGATGGCGATCAGGCCGCTGCGCTGCAGCTCCTTGCCGACCTGCGGGCCGACGGTGTCTTCCTGGATCAGCTTGAAGCCGTTGTCGGCGAACTGCTCGGCCAGCGTCGCCTGGGCGGCCGCGCCTTCCTCGGGCGAGGCCACCTTCAGCGCCAGCACTTCGTTCTGCTCTTCGCCCGCGCCTGCGCGCTGGTATTGGATGCCGGCCCCGCGGGGCATGGCCGCGCGCAGCGCGTCCACGTCCGCCTTCCGCGCGAAGTCCAGCGTCAGCTGCTGGCCGCCGGTGAAGTCCACGCCGAAGTTCTCGGCGCCGCGCTGCCAGGCGACGAACCCCGAACCCGCGAGGAGCACGATGGAAACCGCCGCCGCGATCTTCCGCAGGCCCATGAAGTCGATCTTCGTTTCCTTGACCCACTGTGTCATCTTCAGGTTGTGCAGCCAGCCGCGGTGCTCGAGGAACTCGAAGACCATGCGCGTGCCGACGATGGCCGTGTACATGCTCGCGACGATGCCCGCGCTCAGCGTGATGGCGAAGCCCTTGACGGGGCCCGAGCCCTGCCAGAACAGGATGACGGCCGTCAGCAGGGTCGTGACGTTCGCGTCGAAGATGGTGGAGAACGCCTTGTCGTAGCCCGCGGAGAGCGCGGCGCCGAAGCGCTTGCCCGTGCGCATTTCCTCGCGGATGCGCTCGAAAATCAGCACGTTGGCGTCCACCGCCATGCCGACCGTCAGCACGATGCCCGCGATGCCCGGCAGCGTGAGCACCGGCAGCGTCGTGGCGGACCCGCCCATGCCGGCCCCGCCCAGCAAGCCGAAGAAACCGGCGACGACGATCATGCCCAGCGGCAGCAGGACCAGGTTGAGGAACAGCGCCAGCACGGCCACGAGCCCGGCGAAGTGGTAGTAGATCGCCATGAACACCGCGACGGCTCCGAAGCCGATCGCGGCCGCCCGCCAGCCGCTTTCGATGGAATCGACGCCCAGCGTCGGATCCACGCTGCGTTCTTCCAGCACCCGCAGCGGCGCCGGCAGCGCGCCCGCCCGCAGCACCAGCGCCAGATCGGCGGCCTCCTCCAGCGAGAACGCCCCTTCGATGACCGCTTCGCCGCCGGGAATCGAGGTGCGGATGAACGGCGCGGAATAGAGCGTGTTGTCCAGCACGATGGCCAGATAGTGCCGCCCGTTGGGATCGGGGTTCTTCGCCCCGCCCGGCGCGTGGTCGGCCGTCAGCTTGGCGAAGATCTTGCGGCCTTTGGCGTCGAACGAAATCTGCACGACCTTCTGGCCGAACTGCTGGTAGTCCACGCTGGCGGATTTGAGGCTGTCGCCGTTCAGTTCCGCCTTGCGGCTGACGTAGTACGGCACGAAATAGTCCCGGTTCTGCACGACCGTCTTTTCGAGCAACAGGTCGTAGCCGGCCTTCTCCTCGAAGCGGCGCAGCGCGGCGCGCTCGGCCTCGGTCGGCGGCGGCCCCTTGCGCACCCAGCAATCGGCGTTCTGGCGCCCGGGGATCACGGCGATCTCGTAGCCGCTGGGCGCCTTGCGGTCCGCGAACAGGTTCTTCACCAATTCGTCGTTCTTGGGATGCACCATGCGGAATTCAAGGAAAGCGGCCTTGCGGATGTTGGCCGAAGCGCGCTCGCGGTCTTCCGCCTTCATGCCGGGGATCTGCACCACGATGCGCTTCTCGCCGTCCGGATAGATCGTCGGCTCGGCCACGCCCATGGAGTCCACGCGGTTGCGAACGACTTCCAGCGCGCGGTCGCGCGCGTCGGCCACGGAGCCTTCCAGGTCTTCGCTGTCGTCGATTTCCAGCGTGTAGCTCGTGCCGCCCTGCAGGTCCAGGCCCAGCTTGATTTTCTCCTTCGGCGGAATCACCAAGGCGACGCTCCACGCGGTCGCCACCACCAAGATCAGCCATTTCCAGATCGATGCTTTCATAGTCTTCGTTTCCCGTGTTGCCCGGCGGACCCCGCCGGAAATTGCTTGGCTTTGCGCGCGCCTAGGCCTTGGGTTCCGACTCGGGCGCTTCGCCCTTGTCGAGCACCTGCGAGACCGCCCCGCGGACGATTTCCACCTTCACGCCGTCGGCGATCTTCACGACCAGGGTCTTCTCCTTGACGTTCGCC
>RZYG01000013.1 GCA_009930415.1 Spartobacteria bacterium
CAGCTTGCTGAGACCGCAGCTATTCCCAAATTTCTCCAAACCCGGTCCGAGCAAGCTCGGCCCCTACGATTCAGAGCCCGAAATCCGTCTTGCGCCCGGAACGCGGGGGCGCATCTGCGATTCGGTGCATTTTGGGCGTCATCGGGACGTAAAGGGTTGTCTTCGTGGCACGCGGCTCCTGCCGCGTGGGGCTGGAAGAATCCGCGCGGGGCGGGAGCCCCACGCTACAAGGGCCCATGCGGACAACACCCCATCGCAGATGCGCCCTGCAAAACGCCTACAGGTTTTCCAGCGCGTCGCGGACGAGGCGTCCGGACGCCCAGCGGCGGTATTCGGCCGTGGAGCGGATGTCGGCGATAGGTTTCACCGTGGCTTGGGCCAACTTTTCGGCTTCGTCGATCAGTTGGGGGGAGAGCTTGTTGCCGACGAGGAACGCCTCGACTTCGGCCAGCCGCACGGGAGTGGGGGCGACGGAACCGAGGGCGATGGCGGCGGCGCGGATCGTGCCCTTCTCGACCAGGATGCGGGAGGCCGCCATGACCTTGCTGATGGCCTGGGCGCGGCGGGTGCCGATCTTGCGGAAGCGTTCCTTCGCCTTGCCCTTCTTGGGCAGGCGGAAGGCCAAGATGATTTCGTCGGGACGCGCGGCGATCTGGCGATAGCCGGTCCAGAAGCCCGCCAGCGGCACTTCGCGCGCGCCGGCGAGCGAGGCCAGGAGCACGGAGCCGCCGGTGACGAGCAGGGCCGGGGCGGTGTCGCCGGCGGGCGACGCGTTGGCGGCGTTGCCGCCGAGCGTGCCGCGGGCCTGGATCTGCTTGGCGCCGACGGTGGCGGCGGCCGCGATCAGCGCCGGCACGTGGCGGTGGATCTGCACGGCGTCGCACAGGAAAGCGTGGGTCACGCCCGCGCCGATTTCGATGCGGTCGGGGAAGACCTCGATGGCGCAGAGTTCCGGCAGGTCCCAGACGGACGTCGCGCGCGCGGGGAGCGGCACGCCGGAGGCCCACTGCACCATGAGGTCGGTGCCGCCGGCCAGCAGTTTGCCGCGCGTCTTTTCGCTGGCCTGGAGGCGCACGGCTTCGGCGAGCGTTTTCGGGAAGCGGATATCGATCGTTTCGGTGGTTTTCATGGGCGGGCCTCGGTCATTTCCGTTTCGCGGCGGGGATCCGGGACGCGGCGAGCTTCACGGCGGCGATGATCTTGGCGTAGCCGGTGCAGCGGCACAGGTTGCCGGCCAAAGCTTCGCGGATGGTCCGCGCGGTGGGTTTGGGATTCCGGACCAGCAGCGCATAGCTGCTGACGACCATGCCCGGGATGCAGAAGCCGCATTGGACCGCGCCGACTTCGATGAACGCCTGCTGGATCAGGCGGCCGATGCGCTTTTTCTCGATGCCTTCGATCGTCAGGACGTCCGCGCCGTCGGCGAGCTGGCCGACGGGCAGGATGCAGGAGACGACGGGCTCGCCGTCCACGATCACGGTGCAGGCGCCGCATTCGCCTTCGCCGCAGCTTTCCTTGGAGCCGATCAGGCCGAGATCTTCGCGGAGGACGTCGAGCAGGCGGCGGCCGGCGGGGGCGCGGACGCGGACGGGTTTGCCGTTGATGTTCCAGGTGCGGTGGACGGTGCTCACGGGGTTTCTCCTTGGGGGGCGTGCAAGGCCGCGAAGATGGCTTCGGGCGTGATGGGGAGGGAACGGATCCGGCAGCCGGTCGCGGCTTCCACGGCGTTGGCGATGGCCGGCGCGAGGCCGTCCATCGGCAGCTCGCCGAGGCCTTTGCCGCCGGGCGGCGCGAAGGAATAGGGATATTCGACGAATTTCACGTCGTACTCCGGCACGTCGAGGGCGGTGGGGATGATGTAGGTCTGGAGCCGCGCGGCGTCGTAGAGGCCGTTCTTGCCCGTGCCGATCTTCTCCATGACGGCGTAGCCCAGGGCCTGCGTCAGCCCGCCTTCGACCTGGCCCGCCGCCAGCACCGGGTTGATGACCCGGCCGACGTCCACGGTCGCCGTGACGCGCTTGACTTCCAGCTCGCAGGTGAGCGGATCGATCTCGATTTCGGCGACGTTGGCCGACCACGAATAGCCGGGATAGGAATCGCCCTTGAACGTGGCCTGGTCCCAGCGGATGTCCGGCGGCAGCTCGAACTGGAAGAAGCCGCTGGCCGGGCCGATCTCGGCCAGCAGCGCCTTCGCGACTTTCGCGAAGGGCACGGGCTGGCGGCCCTTGGCGACGAGTTGCGAGGCGCGCAACTCGGCCGGCGCGCCCTTGAAGAAGCGCAGCGCGGCGAAAGCCTCGATCTGCTGCTTGAGCTGCAGCGCGGCGCGGAACACGACGTTGCCGACGACCATGGTGGTGCGCGAGGCGACCGTCGGGCCCGAGTTGGGCACGAGGCCGGTGTCCGCCATGGGGTAGCGGACGTGCGCCGGATCCAGCCCGAGCGCATCCGAAGCGATCTGCGTGAAGATGGTGTGGACGCCCTGTCCCATTTCGGTGGACGACACGCGGATGTCCACGACCGGCCGGCCGGCGTCGAGCCGCGCGAGTTCCACGCGGCCCTTGGCCTTGAACTTGGCCTCGCCGTCGCCCGTGAACGCCGCGCCGTGGGCGAAGAACGACAGGCCGATGCCGTACAGCTTTTTCTGGCCCTTGCGCAGGCGGCCGCGGGAGGCCTGCTTGAGCTTCTGGGCGAAGTCCGCGCGCTTCAGCGCCAGTTCGAGGCAATCCGTCGCGCCGTTTTCCTGCGAGAGCACCTGGCCGGTGGGGGTGACGTCGCCGGGGCGCGCGTGGATCTGGCGGCGGTAGTCGTGCGGCGCGCGGCCGAGACGCGCGGCGATGGCGTCCACGTGCGATTCCATGCCCCAGATGGCCTGGGGCGCGCCGAAGCCGCGGAACGCGCCGCAGGGGAACGAATTCGTGCGCGCGACCTTGCCGCGCACCGTCACGTTCTCGCAGCGGTAGGCGAGGGCGCAGTGCAGAATGCCCCGGAACATGACGACGTCGGAAATCGTCAGGTAGCCGCCGCCGTCGAGGATGAAGTCGCATTCGATCGCCGTCAGCGTGCCGTTTTTCTGGACGCCGGTTTTGTAGCGCGCCCAGACGGGGTGGCGCTTGGTCGTGTAGAGGATGTCTTCGTTGCGTTCGTAGACGATTTTCACGGGCTTGCCGCTCTTGAGCGCGGGCAGCGCCGCGTAGCCGGCCAGCATCGTGGGATACTCCTCCTTGCCGCCGAACGCGCCGCCGACGGGCGTTTGGCGCGCGCGGATTTTTTCCGGCGGCAGCTTCAGGCAGTCGTTCAGCTCGTGCACGGGGAAGTACGGGCATTGCATCGAACCTTCGATCAGGATGCCCCCGTCTTTCTGGGGGAAGACGGCGAGCCCCTGGTTTTCGAGATAGAGCTGTTCCTGGTGCCCGGCCCAGTATTCCGCCTCGACGATCTCGTCCGCTTCGGCGAACCCGCGGGCGACGTCGCCCTTGACGATGGACTGGTCCTTCATGGACTCCATCTTGGCGGGCGCGGCTTTGAAGATCGCGATGGCGTCCGCCAGCGTCAGCAGCGCGGGCCGCTCCTCGACTTCCACGCGGATGCGACGGGCGGCTTCGGCGGCCAGTGCGGGGGTTTTGGCGGCCACGACGGCCACCGGTTCGCCGCGGTAGCGGATTTCGCCGCCGATTTCCGCCACCAGCGGCATCGTGCGGTCGTGCATGGCGACGACGTTTTCGCCGGGGACGTCCTTTGCCGTGGCCAGCACGACCTGCGTCCAGTCGAAGGCCGGATCGGGCACGAGGGCCTTGAGGATGCCGCGCGCAACGGGCGACCGCACGACCACGCCATGCAGGATGCCCTTGGTATCGACGTCGTCCAGATAGCGGGTGGTGCCGCGGACCTTGCCGTCGGCATCCACGCGGGGCATGCCTGTGCCGATCAGCCGGCCGGGTGGGGATGTGCGTTTCGTCATCGTGGGCTCCTGCGGTAAAATCCAAAAAACCCTAATTCAATTGCGCGCCGGATGCAAATCCGGAAACCGGCCCCGGACAAAGCGTTTTATTGGAGCTCTCGGCTGCCGGTCCGCGCGCAGCGGGCCCCCGGAACGGATGCCGGCGCGGCGAGTTACCTGGAGGGGCGGGCGCTGGTCCGACCGGTTGTGGATGCGCCTCCGCCCGCGGCCGATCTATTCGACTTCCTGCATCCATCGGAGGGCTTCGGAGGTGCCCAGCGATTGGCGGCGGGCTTCGTGCTTCACCTTTTCTTCCAGCGCCAGCAGGATGGCCTCCTGGAGGGTGTAGTCGCTGCCTCTGGCGTGGACCGCCGCCGGGTCCGGCGGATTCGCGTTTTTGGCCAGCGCCATGGCCCGGCCGGCTTCCGTCAGGCGCAGGCGTTGGCGCGCGACCGCGGCGCGCAAGCCCTCGATCTGGCGGCGGGCGGAAGCGGCTTTTTCGGCCGCGTCGTAGTCCGCGTCGATTTGCGTCAGCACCCGCCGCAGGTCTTCGACGGCAAGGCTTCTGGCCGGTTCGGTGGCCGACTGGATTTGCCGGATCAGCCCGTCGGCCTGCGCATACAGGGCATCGAGCGCGGCGGAACGGGACTCTTCCGCCGGTGCGGGAGGCGCGTCCTGGGCGCCGGCCGGAGCGAGGCCCAGCAGGACGGCGGACGCGATCAGGATCGCCAATCGTTTCATGCCGCTATTCCAAAGGCCGCCAGGCGCGGAGGTGGTAGAAGGTGGCCGCGCCGGTGGGCGCCACGGGGAAGACCAGCGTGCCCGATTGCAGGCGGTTGGTCTCGGCCACCGGGCGCCAGACGATGTCGTTGCTTTGGAACTGGCCTTCGTAGAGACGCCACGTGGCGCCCGTGGAAAGGGCGCCGCAGACGATTTGCGTGGCCGTCAGGGAGGCGGCGAAGACGGAATTGGACCGGCCGGGGTCGGTGCCGGCGATGAGTTCGTGCGTGTCGGTCATGCCGTCGTCGTCGGAATCGGTGCCCCAGATTTGCTCGACCCATTCGGGGTGGTCGATGAACGGATTGCGGTTGTATTGATAGTCCGTGAAGATGAGCTCGTTCTTGGCGCGCTCGCGGTCGTCGGGGGGATCCAGCGCGTGCCAGCGCAGCAACGTTTTGAGCACGCCCATGGAATTGGTGTGGGTGGGGTTGTCGGAGAACCACAGGGCCGAGGTGTCTTCCTCGCCGCCGTCGTAGCGCGTGGCCATGTAGAAGACGCCCCGGGCGACGTTGCCCTTGGAGGCGGGCGGGGGTTCGAAGGAATTGGAATCCATGGAGGTTTCGGGGGCGGAATTGGTGGCCGGAGAGCGGTAGCCGGGATCGGCCGGATCGCTTTCGTCGAAGTAGAAATTGCCGCGCAGGGCGTTGACGGCGGCGTCCTCGGCGAACAGGTTGTGGACGTCGACCTGGTCGGGGCCGGCGTTGCCGAGACCGCGCGATTCGGGCCAGCAGTGCTCCTTGTTCCAGCCGCCGGTTTTGTTGTAGAGGGTTTTGGGGACGGACGACGTGACGTTGTAGAGGTAGTAGACGTTGGCGGGGTGGTTGGTGTCGGTGTGGAGGACCGCCATGGCCTCGTTTTCCTCGGTGTCGTTCAGCTCCCGCGTGCCGGTGGAAATGATTTCGTGGAGTTTGGCCTTGAGGACGGCGCCGGTGAGGCCCATGGCGTAATGGTAGTAGGGGTAGATGGGCGTGACCTCGACGGAAAAGGAGCGCGAGTTCGTGCCGTCCTTGTCGCCGGCCCAGAACACGACGTCGTGCGTGCCGGTCTGGGCGGACGAGGGCCGCCACGAAAAAGCGGCGATCAGCGGCGCGGCGCCGGTGGCGCCGGCGAACGTGGCGCCGGCGGGCAGTCCGGTGGCCCAGAGGCGGACTTCGTCCTCGTTGGGTTCGGTGGCGGTGACGGTCAGATTGATCAGGTTGCTGTAGGCGGTCCGGACGAAATTGGTGTCGGGCGAGAACAGCAACGCCGGCGGCTCCGGCTCCGCGCCGCCGTAGGACGTCCAACGGACGTTGTCGATGGCGACTTGGCCGGAGTTGAGATTGTTTTGCTGAAACTTCAAGGTGAACGTACCGCCGACGTTGATTTCGATCGGACCCGATTGAAAAACAACGTCATGCTGGCCACCTGTCACCGTATGACGCAGGGTGCCGTTGACGAAAACATCCAGGCTTACGGGGGCCGTAGCGAATTGCGTCCAGTCGAAGGTGAGAATCCCGCAACCGTTAGCCAGAGGGCCGGAAAAGATGTTTGCCGCTGGTGTTTTCCCTTTACCCAATCCCGGCGTGGGGGCGTTGATTGGATCTGCGCCATGGCAAGCAACGTAGGTCCAGGTCGAACCGTCTTGGCCGAGGAACGACCCGTCGACATAGGTGGTGCCGGTTTCGGGAAAATTATTGAAATTCTCAAAGCCCTCGGCCAGTGCGGAAGCGGTGGCGGCGAGCCAGACGGCCGTGCAGAGGAAGGACAACCGGATTCGCAACGAATGCGCCATGATGGGGAAGCATACTCCCTTGGCGGCCAAACGCCATTGAAAAGAGGCGCATCCGCGATGGGGTGTCGTCCGCATGAGCCCTTGTAGCGTGGGGCTCCCGCCCCGCGCGGATTCTTTCAGCCGCACGCGGCAGGAGCCGCATGCCACGAAGGCCGGCATGTACGTCCCAATGACGCCAAGCCTGCGCCGAATCGCAGATGCGCCCATTGAAAAGCCGCGGCGACGAAAAACGGCGACGAAAAAACCGGAGGCGGGGAGCCTCCGGTGGTATCTCTCCCTCCCTCCCGGGGGAAGGTCAATCGCCCCAATCGATTTCCTCGCGCTCGACGTCGACGAACACGATGTAGCGGTCGGTCGAGGCGAAGCCTTCTTCGACCACGTGGTCCGGTTCCCAGGCGAAATCGACGTCGCGGATGCCGGTCAGCTTCTGGCGCTGGCCGGGGGCGAGGGCGAAGCCCGTCCATTCGATGGACAGGGACTGGACGATGACCGTGTAGGAAGAGGAATTGATGAATTCAAGCGGCTGTTCGTCGTAATCGTCGCAACCGGCCAAGGAAACCGCCACTGCGGCCATCAACAGGACTAGCAAAAATCGTTTCATTCCAATTCTCCCAATGACGTTGAGCGATTATGCGTCGGGCCGGGGGGCGGGTCAAGGTTCGGGTGTCGCCGGATCCGCGGTTTTCTTGGCGATCCGGGTGGCATCGAACAGCACGCCGAAGCCGAAGCGTTCCCGCACGGCCTGGAATTCCACCGTGGCTTTTTCGCCCGTCATGGGCAGCCAGCCGGCGGGTTCCCATTGGGTTCGGCGGCTGGAAGCGAACTTGACGGCCTGGCCCGATTCCAGTTGGGCGATGATGCCGGATTTCCCTTTTTCCACGATCGTCACGACGGCGGGGCTGGCCAGATCGGCGATGGTGTTCGGGCCGGCTTCCAGCAGCGTGGCTTTCGTGACTTCCAACTGGCCCTTGTTCACGACGAAGAGCACGTCGATCTTGTCGCCCACCGTCGGCCGCCACGTGGCGGGTTCATACATGGACTGGCGGGCGGAGAGGTGGAAAAGGCGCAGGGTGCCGTCCTGATCGAGCGTGAACGTGCCTCGGGCGCAGGCTTGGACCAAGCCGGTTGCCTGATCGGCCCCGGCTGACAACGGCAGCGCCAGCGCGCCCAGCAACGCAACGAAAACAACCATTCGAATTGTGCTCATGATGACCTCCTGACATGGAAGATTCTTGATTTCGGGAACTACCTTAGCAGGTGCCGCCCGGCAAGGCAAACCCTTGCGTCGCCACAGGCGATTTTTCGGTTGGCCGGCCACCGGGACAGGCGCATTTGCGATGGGGTGTCGTCCGCATGGGCCCTTGTAGCGTGGGGCTCCCGCCCCGCGCGGATTCTTCCAGCCGCACGCGGCAGGAGCCGCATGCCACGAAGGCCAGCATGTACATCCCGATGACGCCCGGCCTGCACCGAACCGCAGAGGCGCCCGCGGCGTGTTCCGTTTTTCGAAAAAAGGGTTGAACCGTCGCGCGGTTGTGGCATATTCCCTCGCGACTCTCGGGCGATTAGCTCAGTTGGCTAGAGCACTTCCTTGACATGGAAGGGGTCACAGGTTCAAGTCCTGTATCGCCCACCACCCTCCGCTCTTCACTTCGTTCAGAGCTACGGGTGGCAAGCCACCATGTCTGTTAGAAGTGAGGAGCGGAGGGTGCCCTCCGTAACTTTAGCGAAGGGGGGCGGGTCTACAAGCCACCCAGCGTTTACGTGGACCGTCTACGTCCTCCGCAGCCAGAGTCGTCCCGAACAGTGCGATATCGGGCTTACCAACGACCTGAACGCCCGGCTGGCCAAACACAATTCCGGCGGCTCCCCCCACACGGTAAAATTCCGCCCGTGGAAATTGGAAACCGCCATCGCCTTCCGCGATCGGGGAAAGGCGGCGGCGTTTGAGCGCTATCTGAAAACCGGCTCCGGCTTCGCATTCGCCCAACGGCACTTCTGACTCGCCCCGCTACAATTCTTGGCGTCATCGGGATGTAAAGGGTTGTCTTCGTGGCACGCGGCTCCTGCCGCGTGCGGCTGGAAGAATTTGCGCGGGGCGGGCGCCCCACGCTACGAGGGCCCATGCGGACGACACCCCATCGCAGATGCGCCCGGTGCTTCGGGGCGGTGCTTCGAGGCGGCGAGAACGGGATTGATGGACGCGGGGGCGCCGCATAGAATGGGCGCATGAAACGATATCCGGAAGTGGCGGACAAGGTGGCGGTGGTGACGGGGGCTTCGACGGGCATCGGCCGGGCGACGGCGCGCTTGCTGAAGAGCCGCGGTTGGCGGGTGTTCCCGACGGCGCGCAGCCGGACGGATCTGGATCTGCTGCGGGGCGAAGGCTTCCAGCCGGTGGAGATGGATCTGGCGGATTCGGACTCGGTCGAGTACGCGGCGAAGGAAGTGCTGGAGCTGGCGCAGGGGGTGGTCGGCGCGGTGGTGAACAACGCGGGCTACGGACAGCCGGGCGCGCTGGAGGATTTGTCGCGGTCGGCGCTGCGGAAGCAATTCGAGACGAACGTGATCGGGACGCTGGATTTCACGAATCGGTTCATTCCGGTGCTGCGGGCGCAAAAATGCGGCCGGATCGTACTGGTCAGTTCGGTGGTGGGGCGCATCGCGGTGCCGTTCCTGGGGGCGTATTCGGCGAGCAAGTTCGCGCTGGAGGCCATCGGGGACGGCTTGCGGATGGAACTGGGACCGGCGGGCATTTCGGTGTCGCTCGTGGAACCGGGGCCGATCCAGACGTGTTTCCGCAAGCGGGTGGTGAGCGAGGCGGGGCGGGGGCTGGAGATGCGCAATTCGGTCTTCGCGGCGCAGTATGCCAAGGAGCTTTCCGAGCCGGAGCGGACTTATTCGCGGCCGACGGACGTGTTCCGCCAGCCGCCCGAGGCGGTGGCGGCGAAGATCGCCCATGCGCTGGAATCGCGCTGGCCGCGCGCGCGCTATCCGGTGACGGCGGTGGCGTGGTTCGGGGATTTCGCGGCGCGGTTTTTCCCGGCGCGGATGAGAGACAGGATCCTCAGTTCAAAGGTGATCGGGAAGGAAATCTAGCGGGGTGCGGCGGGGGCCGCAGCTTGGACGGACCTGATTCACCCACGCCGCAAGGGCGTGGGGGTCTGCCGATGGCCTGAAGAGGTGCGGCGGGGGCCGCAGCTTGGACGGACCTGATTCACCCACGCCGCAAGGGCGTGGGGGTCTGGAGCCGGGAAACGGACCTGATTCACCCACGCCGCAAGGGCGTGGGGGTCTGCCGATGGCCTGAAGAGGTGCGGCGGGGGGCGAAAAACGAATATTCAATATTCAATGTTCAATATCCAATGTTCAATCATCAAGGGGGACAGAGGACGGGAAGAAGCTGTTCGAGGTGGGGGGCGAGGTGGAAGAAGGCGAAGCCGGGGGTGAGGCGGGCGCGGGCGGCCAGGATTTGTTCGGCGGTGGAGAGGGCATCGAGCTGGGTGGTGTCGGCGGAAGTGCCGATGCCGGGGATGATTTTCCGGGGGGCGGGGGCCGCGGCGAGGCAGCGGTCGAGCCGGTCGGCGAAGCGGGCGGCGGTGGGTTCGTAGAGCATGGGGGCGACGACGTCGAGGTGGCCGGCGCGGAGCCAGGCGGGCCAATCCTGGCCGTATGCTTCGACGGCTTCGGGCAGGGGGAAGACGGCGGCGGAGACCTGGACGGCGGGGTTGATGGCGCGCACGGCGGCGGCGAGTTCGGCGATGAACGCCGTCATTTCGTCGCGGCGGAATTGATCGAATTCGGCGGCGAGCGGCGCGCCTTCGCGGACGTCGGCGGGCCAGTTCAGATGGAAGGCGGTCGTGGTGCTTTCGAAGGCGAAGCGGTGGCGGGGGCAGAAGCAGCCGGCGCGGGCCGGGTAGCGGACGTAGTCGAGATGGATGCCGGCGATGCCGCGGCGTGCGAGGTCGATGCCGGAATCGACCAGAAGCTGGCGGTTTTCCGGATGCGCGGGACACAGCCAGGGCAATTCGTTGCCGTTGGAATCCTGCATCAGGCGGTTCTGGGCGCGGAGGGGGGCGATTTGTTCGGCCGGCAGATCGTATAGGCTCCAGGCGATGCACCACGCGTGCAATTGGATGCCGGCCGCGCGGGCGTCGGCCAGGGCGGCGGCGAGCGGTTTTTCGCGGGCGCCGTCGAGAAGGACTCCGGCCGTCGCCATGTGCTCGTAGACGGTGCGAAGGCCGCGGTCCGCGAGGTGGCGGAAGGTTTCGGGGCGCGACGTGGCCGGAATGGGGTGGGCCCAGACGGCGCGGAGTTCGTTTTTTGGCGCGGGCGGCGCTTGGGCGAGAAGGGCGGCGGCTTGCGCGTCGCGCCGGTCCTGTTCGGCGCGGTGGAGGTCGCGTTCGCGGGCATAGGCGCGATCGGAGCGGGCCAGCGCGGCGAGGAACCATTGGACGGCGGCCGGGGAGGCGTACGGGGGCACGTGCGAGAACCAAAGGCCGGACGAGGAGACGACGGACGCCGGGAGTTTTCCATCGGGCCGGTTGTCGGGATCGAGCCAAACGCCGAGTTCGAGGGCGGACTTGGCCTTGGCGCGGGCGGGCAGCAGGTGCCGCGTGCGGTGGGCCATGGCGGGGGGCAAACCGGGCAGGGCGTTCTCCGGGAAGGCGACGGTGGTCCAATCGGCGGCCGCCGTGGCGTAAGTCGGGGGCTGGAACCCCAGCAGGCGGGCCAGCTCGGCGTTGGCGTTGTAGAAGACGGCGAGCGTGCCTTTGTGCCGTTTGACGAAGCGTTCGAGGGCGGCGAGTTGCGCGGACGTGAGCCGGGGGTTGTAGGGCAGGACGAGCAAGCGGTAGGGCCGCAAATCGAGATGGGCGAAGTCGTCGGCGACGAATTCGGCGGGGAGGCCGGCCCGGTCGAGGAGTTGCCGGGCGCGCACGGCGCATTGTTCGGCGAGATCGGCTTCGCCGGGAGCGGTGAACGCCGCCGAGCCCAAGACGACGCCGACGGAAAACGCGCGCGCGCGGATGCCGCGGAGCACGAGCCGCGCGTCGCGGTCCGCGCCTTTCCACGCGGAAAGGCGGAGGGTCGTGATCGGCGCGGAATCGGCCAGCGGCCACGGATCCCGGTCGAAATCGGAACGGCGGAAGAGAAGGGTTTGGCGGCCCGGGGCGGCGAGGAGCTGTTGGGCGGAGGCCCACGCGCCGCCGGCTTGGAGATGGAGCGACAGGGCGCGGACCGCGGCGGGATCGTCGCATTCCAAATCGACTTCGAGGGCGGCGGTGGGCGGCAGGGCGCGCAGGGGGACGTCCCAATAGACGCGGTCGCGCGCGGAGGAAAAGGGCAGCGCGAAGGCGATGCCGCCGTCCGGCGCGGCGAGGGGCGGCGGCGAGGCTTCGCCGGCGACGAACGCGCGGGGATCGAGGTCCACGATGCCGCGGGCGGCTTCGGCGGCGGGCAGCGCCAGGCAACCGACGATCAGGCCCGGGATGAGTTTCCGGAGCCGCCGCACGGGATCATTCCCAGACGTAGCCGGGGGTGGACGCGTCGTCCGGCGCGGCGGCGCCGGACGCGGGCGAACCGTACTGGCGGAACACGGCGCGGCTGGGATCGGACGCCGCGTCCTTGGCGGCGGAGGCCGGGGCCAAGGTGGCCGGCGGGGGCGCCGTCGCCTCCAAGTTGTCGGAGGCGGTGTAGGGATTGGCGACCTGCCAAGGCTTGGCGGCGCTGGATATTTTTTGGTTCCGGGCGCGTTGGGCTCCGAGATGCCGGAGGTAGGCCATCGCGATGAAGAAAAACGCGAGCAGGATGGCGATGACGGAGACGGGGCCCAAGAAGGAATCGGGATTCATAGGTAGTACTCCGGCGGGGTGGGCGCGGCGAGGCTGACGTCGCGCGCGGCTTGCTCGACGAGGGCGGCGGAGACCTGGGTGGCCTTGGCGGCGAAGCCCAGCATGAGGGCGGTGTCGCACAGCAGGTTGATGCGCCGGGGGAGGCCGCCGGAATAGCGCCAGATGGCTTCGAGGGCGGGGCGGTCGAAGGACCAGATGTCGCCGCCGACGGCGCGCATGTGGTGCTGGACGTAGGCGGTGGTCTGGGCGTCGGAGAAGGGATCGAGGCGGAACAGGATTTGGATGAGCTGGGCGAATCCGGGATCGGCCTGGATGGCCGGCAGCAGGTCGGGGGTGCCGGCGAGGATCAAGGTGAACAGCGGTTCCTCGACGTGGGTTTTGCGGTTGGGCGCGCGGAAATCGGCGAGGTAGCGCAGGAAATGGAGCCCCGGATCGGTCGCGAGGGTTTGGGCGTCGTCGATGAGCAGCACGGTGCGGGGGGGGGCGTCGGGGCGCAAATCCGCCAGCCGCCGGAATTGCAGCAGGGCTTCGGGCAGGGTGGCGGCGGAAGCGTCGAGTTTCAGGGCGGCGAGGATCTGCCGGACGAGGGGCAGGTGGCCGCCGGGAACGGCGTCGAGGCGCAGGACGGGCAGATGGTAGCGGGCATCGATTTCGGCGGCGACGTGGCTGAGGACGGTGGATTTGCCGACGCCGCCCGGGCCGGTCAGCGCGCCGGCCAAGCGGCCGCTCTCGGCGAGGAACGCGAGCCGGGCGATCGCCTCTTCGTGCCGGTCGCCGGCGAAGAGATAGCGCCGGTCGATGGCGTTGAGGAAGGGATTGCCTTTGAGGTTCCAGTAGGCGGTGTACATCGGGGCGTTCCTAGGTCCGGAAAACGGCGGAGAACTTGACGTCGGTCTTCGTCGCCGGCGCGGGCGGCGGGGGCGGGGGCGGAGCCTCCGCCACGGGCACGATGCCGCGGCCGGGTTCGATGGCGATCGGCAGCGGGGGCGGCAGGTTCGCCTGGCCCAAGTAGCGGTTGACCAGCAGGTGGCGGCGTTTCTGGGCATCGACGTCGAGGGTGAACACGACGGGGGTCTGTTGCTCGATGCGGTTTTTCAGGGCGAACGCGAGCGGCGACACGGGTTTGGGCATGGTCAGGAACGCCGTGACTTCCATGCGCTCGAGGGCGTGGAGGAACGAATAGACGTGCTTGGCCAGGCGGTCTTCGTCGCGGATCGCGATCCACGGCAGGACGGTGTCGATCACGACGCGGCGGATGCCGTTGCCGACGACGAGTTCCTCGAATTCCATGAAGCTGCCGGGCGGCAGGACGCGGCTGCTTTCCAGTTCCGGTTCGGGGCTGAACTGGGCATATTCGAGCAGGACGATCTGGTCGCGGCGCACGGCGTCGGCGAGCCGGAAGCCGTATTGCTCGGCGACGATGCACAGATCCGCCGAGCGCCAGGCGGAGAGCATCAGGCCGCGTTCGCCTTCCTTGACGCTCTGCATCAGGGCATGCAGGGCGGCGACGGTCTTGCCGCTGCCGCGGCGACCGACGCACAGCGCGGCGCGCTGGCGGTAGATGCCGCCGAAGCGCTGGTCGAAGAAATCGAGGCCGGACCGGGTCTTGTCGATCATGGAGAGCCTTGGGCATCGGGCGGGGCGGCGCCGCGGGCCGCAGGGTCGGCCAGCGCGCGCTCCAGCAGCTTGTGGATGAACGCGAGTTCGAAGGGTTTGGACAGGAACGCCGCGATTTCGCCGCACCGGACCTGGGCGGCGAGTTCCTCGGACGGTTCGCCCGTGATCAGGATCAGCGGGCGCCCGGCGGCGTGGCGTTTCAATTGGGCGACCCAGTCGCACGGGGGCGGGCTGTCGGGCAGGAACAGGTCGGCGACGACGGCCTGGACGGAGGGATCGTCCAGAAGGGCGAGCCCTGCTTGGCAGGTGGCCGCGGGAACGGTTTCGTGGCCCTTGCGGGAAATGGCCGCCACGAGGTAGTTCCGTACCGATTCGTCGTCGTCGATGATCAGGATTTTAGCCATGTCGCTGAAGTTCCTCTACTTGGGCTCTAGAGTATGCAAACTATCCGCCTCCTGTCGACCTGTCAACGAGCGGCGCGCAGAAATCTCGTGGCGTCCAAAACGTTATGAATTGGTTATGAGAGGGTTGCGGCCTGAAAAAGTTGGAGGAATTGCGCGACAGTTCGGGACCGACGTGGTAGATTAGCCCTTCCCGGAAGACGGGTCGCAGGTCGTAATTCGACCTTTGGCAACCGGATCCGAGAGACGAGACGAAGTCTATCAAGCCTATGGAAGAACCCGCCAGCGCTGAACGGTCCGCCAGGGTGCGGATCATCCGATGCCACTGCCCGAAGTGCGCCCTTGCGGTCCACGTGCATGCGACGCCGGCACCGGTGGTCTGCCCGTATTGCCGGCGGCCGCTGGACCGGGACGAAACGGACGTCGCGGTGGCGCCGGCGGCGGATTTCCCCTCGCTGGAAGAAGCCCGGGTGCGGCTGGGGCGGCTCTATCGGCGCCCGCCGAAATGGCTGGCGGGGCTGATCCTGACGGTGGCGGTCCTGATGCTGGCGACGGCGGTGTTCATGCAGCTGCGCAGCGCGGGCAACTATTTCTACCAGCCGCTGGTGAGCCTCTATTCGCTGGTGGCGGGCCTGTTCGTGGTGTCGCGCTTCCTGATCGCCTCGATGTACGTGGCGCCGCCGGATCTGGGCTTCGAGCCGACGGCGACGGTGCTGGTGCCCTGCATGAACGAGGGCGCGGTCATCCGCCAGACCATCGAGCGCATCTTCGGCGCGCGCTATCCCGACGACAAAATCGAGGTGGTGTGCGTCAACGACGGCTCGACGGACGACACGCTGGCGCAGATGCTGGCGGCGCAGACGCGCCATCCGAACCTGGTGGTGGTGGATTTCGAGAAGAACCGCGGGTTGAGCCATGCCTGGGCGGTGGCCGTGCTGCTGGGGCGGGGCGAGTTCGTCGTGTGCGTGGATTCGGACACGTTCATCTTCCCGGGCTCCATCCAGAAACTGCTGCAAGGGTTCGCGGATCCGTCGGTCGGCGGCGTCAGCGGGCACTGCGACGTCGAAAACGCGGGCGCGAACCTGCTGACGCGCATGCAGGACGTGCGGTATTTCTTTTCCTACAAGGTCATGAAAGCGGCCGAGAGCGTGAGCGGCACGGTCAGCTGCCTGCCGGGCTGCTTCTCGGCCTATCGCCGCGTGTGCGTGCTGCACGTGCTCGACGAGTGGCTCAACGCGAAGGTCATGGGCGACTACGGCAACTTCGGCGACGACCGCAGCCTGACGAACCTGATCCTGAAGGACTACAAGATCCTGTACCACGACCAGGCGCTGGCGACGACGATCGCGCCCGAGAAATGGGGCGTCTACGTGCGGCAGCAGGCGCGCTGGAGCCGGTCCTATCTGCGCGAGATCCTCAAGGTGGGCCGCTGGATGTGGCGCAAGCATCCGGTGCCGGCGCTGTCGTGGTACGCGATGATGTGGATGCCGATCATCGAGCCGGTGGTCATCACGTCGGCCCTGGTGGTCGCGCCGGTCCTGGCCATTCTGTCGGGCGGCAGCAACCTGGCCTGGTCCTATCTGCTGGGCGTCACGGCGATCACGGTGGTCTGGACCCTGCACTACTGGGAGCAGACCGGCCGCCGCCACTGGTGGACGGGCTTCCTCTACACGGTGACGTACATGGGCTTTTTCAGTTGGCAGATCTACTGGGCGCTGGCCACCATCCGGGGCCGCCACTGGGGGACGCGCGGATGAAACGGACCTTCTACGAAGCGCCCGACGACGGCGCCGATCCCTTCCGCGGGGCGGGCCAGGTCCCGGCCGCGCCGGACGATCCGTCGATCCCGGCCTCGCTGCGGAAATCCGCGGCCGAGCCGTCCACGCCGATGTCGGCGCCGAAACCGGCCGCGCCCCCGGCCACGTCCGCGCCGGGCGGAGCGACGTGGACGCGGCCGCAGCCGGTGCGCCGCGACAGCAATCTCCGCGCCTGGCTGCTGTTTCTGGCGGGCCTCGCCCTCCTGGCGGGCCTGTGGGTGCCGGTGCGGTCGGCCTACCAGCAGTACCGCTACAAGCCCGCCGCGGGCGGCCCCCGCGACGCGGACAGCTTCATCGCGCTGGCCTATGCCGGCGTCAGCGGCGGCAAGACGCGCGGCGCCGACGAGGTGTCCCGCGCGCAGTTCGCCGAACACGTCCGCCTCCTGCGCGAACGCGGGTTCAATCCCATCGGCCTCGCCGACGTGCAGGCGTTCTACCGGGAAGGCCGGCCGCTGCCGCGCAAGGCCGTGCTGCTGACGCTGGAGCAGGGGAAGAAGAATTCCTATCTGGAAACGCGCCAGATTTTGCAGGCCAACCGCTGGAAGGCCGTCATGTTCGTGCGGGCCGACACGATCCGCGCCGGGGATTCAGACGCCCTGCGCTGGCCGATCCTGCGCGACATGGTGCGCTCGGGCACCTGGGAAGCCGGCGCGGAATCGGTGGCGGGCTTCCAGCGCGTCGCGGCGGGGCCCAACGGCGAAACCGCCAATTTCTTCGCGTCGCCGCGCTGGATCGAAGCCGAACGCCGGCTGGAAACGCCGGAGGAATTCCTCGCGCGCCTCCGCGGGGACCACGCGGAGATGGTCGCGGAGTTCCAGAAGGGGCTGGGCGCGGCGCCGATCGCCTTCGCGTTCCCCTACGGCGACTACGGCCAGTTCGATCCGCGCGCCGTGGCCACGCGCGTCGCGAACCTGGCCGAAGTCGGCAAGACCTACGGCCTGGGCTTCTCGGCCGGTCCGTTCATGCTGAACACGCGCCACTCCGATCCGCGCGCGCTGAACCGCCTGCGGGTGAATCCGGACTGGACCCCCGAGCAGTTCGCGGCCATCGTGGAATCGGGCTGGGCGACCGCGCCGTGGAACATGGAGCGGCCGCTGGATGCCGCGCGCTGGCTGACGGATTGGGGCGTCACGGAACATCCGCCCGAAGGCGGCCTGACGCTCAAAGCCCTCGGACCGCAGCCGCCCGGCGCGAAATACAAGCCGACCACCGGCGCGCTGGCCTGGTTGACGGCCAGCGACCTGTTCGGCGACTTCGCGCTCCGGATCAAATTCCGCGTGATGGCCGGCCAGTTCGGCCTGCGGTTGCGCGCGCGCGCCGGCGGCGAGGAAAGCATCCGGATCTTGTTCGACGACGAAGGCAACGTCTGGGTCAACCAGAAGGTCTTCGGCGCGGAGGAATTCACCCAGGCCGTCGCGCAGGATCCCGCGGCGTATCTGGGCAAGGAGCAGGACCTGGAAGTCTATCTGCAGGGACGCAACCTGTTCGCGCAGCTCAACGGCCGGATGCTGCTGAAGGAACCCCTCGACCTGCTGGGCGCCGGCCAGCCCGGCCTGTTCGGCGTGGAGGTGTGGGATCCGGAAATCGGCGTCGCGGAAACGCGCATCGACGCGCTGGATTTTCCCCGCCCGCGCCACGTCCTGAAACAGTGGCCCTCGGGCGACCTTTTTACGCCGACGCGCCTGATGGACGAGCTCGGCCGCGACGCGTTCCGCCTCGCGGCGGTCAGCCCGCCGTGGCTGGATGCCGTGGGCACCGTGCCCCTGATCCTGCCGAAGTGGGACGACGCCAGCGTGCGGATCTTCGCGCGGATGCGCGGCGCGGACGTTTTGCCCCGGCTGGCGGTGGGTTCCGCCGCGCTGGCCCGGCAGATCCCGCCCGACTTGCCCGCGCGCGAGGCCGCCGCGATGGACGTCGACGGCCTCCATCTGGATTGCCGCCTCGTGCCGGACGACGAGTTTTCCGCCCTCGTGCCGTGGCTGCAGCAAATCGACCAACATGCGAAGGAGCACAACATGAAGCTCGCCATCCAATTTCCCGAGTCGCTGACGAAACTGGCGTCGTTCGCGTCCATCGCGGCGCTCTTCCCGGGCGCGTGGGTCGTCGTGGAATCCGCCGCCCGCGCGGAGGAACTGGAACCCGCGGTGCCCCAGGTGCTGGCGGCGGAAGAATTGCCGCCTCCGCCGGCGGCCGATCTGCACCTGAACCTCTACTACCAGTTGGCGGCGCGCGAACTGCCGCTGGAAGACCGGTCGCCCCAGGCCCGGCAGGAAGCCTACCGCCGCGAGGGCTATCTGGCCTATCAGGAAGGCCGTTTCGACGAGGCCATCGCGCAGTGGCAGCTCTGGCTGACGGAGGACCCGCGCAGCGCGGAAGCGCTCTCGCTGATCGGCCGGGCCCACCTCCAGAAGAACGACCTCGACGCCGCGCTCGATTTCTATACCCGCAGCCTGCAGGCCAGCCCCGGCCAGATCCACATGGCGATCCGCCGCGCGGAACTGCTCGAGAAAATGGGCCGCGACGACGAGTCGCGCGAGCAGCTCAATCTCTATGCGCGGGTTTTCCCCGAGAATCCCGACGTCCTGATCGCCCAGGCCCAGTGGCTGGCGCGGCACAAGCGCCGCGCCGAGGCCCGCGCCATGGTCGAAACGCTCGTGGCGGAAGCGCCGCTGAACCTGGACGCGCGGCTGGCGCTGCTCGAGCTCCAGGAATCGCCCGCCGACCGCCACCGGACGATGCGCGGCATCCTCGATCTGGGCCGCTCCCGCGAGTCCCAGATTCCGTTCGGCCACTCCCTGATGAGCATGGAAATGCTGACCTATCCGGAGTCGGCCGTGTTCTTCGCGCATCTGCGCGAGCAAGCCAAGCGCGGGGGCTCGGCCAAGCAGCGCGAGCTGTACGAGGGCTTCCTGCCGCTGGACCGGCCCGTCGCCGACGACTTCGCCGCCGGCCAGCTCTCCGACGGCTGGATCGCCTCGGGCGGGATGCGCGCGCTGGAGCGCGGCCGCTACGAGTTGCGCGCCGCCATCGACCAGGCCGAGACCTATCTGCGCCTGCGCCGCTCGGAGCTGGTCCGCGACGGCGCCCTCGAGGTGACGCTCGACGAATCGCAGGGCTTCTTCTGGCTCTACGCGCGGCGCAGCTCGCGCGCGATGGTGCGCTTCGGCTTCGACGAGGACGGTTTCATCCATCTGCAATCCTGGAACCGGGGGGAACTGCTGGCGAGCGACGTCCGCCCGTGGATCCGCCCGCCCGGCAGCCTCAAGATGCGCCTGGAAATCCGCGGCGACGGCGCGCGCGGTTTCGTCAACGGCCTGGAAATCTTCGACGGGCCCGTGGCCATTCCCGAGGCGGTGGCCTACGGCTGGTGGGGCATCGCGCCCTTCGCGTTCGATCTGGGCGTGGCCCGCGCGCGCATCCTGAAGATGGACTTCGAGCCCTGGCCCGCGACGCTGGTCCTGGTGCCGCCGGGCGATCCGGTCGAACAGGTCAAGCGGCTGCGGCCCTACGTGGGCGGCCTGTCCGCGCTGGTGCCGGCCTGGGTCTTCCAGCAGCCCGACGGTTCGCTGCCGGAGGGCCTGCCGGCCGACGCCGACGTGCTGCGGATGTTCGGCGCGTTCCACCGCGTGCGGCTGCTGCCGGCGATCGATCTGTCCTACGACGGCGACGTCGAGCCCGCGCAGATCGTGGACTTCATCCGGCGCAACGGCCTGGCCGGCGCCGTGGTCAAGCGGCGCACGCCGGCGCCGGCGGACTGGCGGGAACGGCTGACCGCCGCGCTGGAGGAATTCCCGGCCGACGTGATCGTGCTCCAGACCGAGGCCGCGCTGTGGAATATGCCGCGCGCCGGCGCGGAATCCCAGGGCGAATACGTCGTGCGGCCCGAAGTGGGCGACGACCGGCTGCCGAAACCCGGCGAGAACGTTTCGCTCGTCGAGCTGCCGGTCGGCAGCGTGCTGATCGCGCCGCGGCGGGCCGAATGGGACGTGCCGCTGCGGACGTCCGGCGCGCCGCCGCCGAAGAAAGAGAAGGATCCGGCCGCGCCGCGCCTGGTCCTGATGGGCCCGGACGGCGGCTTGGCGCTGCCGCCGCCGCCGTAGGGAGCCCCGAGCCGGAGTCCGCGCGCCCATGTTGTTTCCGACCACAGCCTTCGCCGTTTTTTTCTTCGTCGTTTTCCAGCTCCACTGGGCCTTGGCGGATTTCCCACGCGCGCGGAAAGCGTTCCTGCTGGCGGCCAGCCTGTTCTTCTACGGCTTCTGGAGCTGGAAATTCGCGGGGATGCTGCTGGCCTCCGCGCTGGTCAACCACGCCTTGGCCGTGCGCATGGATGCCCTCGCGCAGGCCGCCGCGCCGGAACGCGTCCGGCGGCGCTGGCTGATCGGCGGCGTGGCGTTCAATCTGGGGCTGCTGGGATTCTTCAAGTACACGGGGTTTCTCTTCGCCGACGCGCTGTTCCCGCTGCTGCGGCCGATTTGCATCCGGCTCGGACCGGCGGCGGTGGCGTGGCTGATCGGCGTGCAGGAAGAAATCTATCCGTGGCTCGCGAAGATCGTCTTGCCCGTGGGCATTTCGTTCTTCACCTTCCAGGCGCTGAGCTACGTGGTGGACGTGCATCGCCGCCGCGTGGCGCCGGCGCGGTCCTGGCTCGATTTCGCGAACTACCTGGCCTTTTTCCCGCAGCTCGTGGCCGGTCCCATCGTGCGCGCGGCCGATCTCGTGCCGCAAATGGAACGGATGCCCGGCCGCGCCGAGCCCATCGAGGCGAGTCGCGCGGTTTTTCTGATCTTGGTGGGCCTGTTCAAGAAAACGGTGGTGGCGAATTGGTTGGCGACGCGTTTGGCCGATCCCGTCTTCGCCTGGCCGGAACGTTTCGCGGGGCCGGACGTTTTGCTGGGCGTCTATGCCTACGCCGTGCAGATCTACTGCGATTTTTCGGCCTATTCGGACATCGCCATCGGCACGGCCCTGCTGCTGGGCTTCCGCTTCCCGGCCAATTTCAACGCACCGTACTTCGCGACGACGCTGCAGGATTTTTGGCGGCGCTGGCATATTTCGCTGTCGTCGTGGCTGCGCGATTACCTCTACGTGCCGCTGGGCGGGTCGCGCGCCGGGACTGCCCGCACCGCCGCCAACCTGTTCGTCACCTTCCTGCTCGGCGGGCTGTGGCACGGCGCGGCCTGGACGTTTTTGGCGTGGGGCGCGTTCCACGGGCTCTATCTCGCGCTTGAGCGCGGCGCGCGCGGCGTCCTCGGACTGAACCGGCGCCACGCCGCGCCCGCGCCGTGGCCGGTGGCGCTGCTGGGGCGGATCTGGATATTCCACGTGACGTGCTTCTCCTGGATCCTGTTCCGCGGGGGCCGCATGGAGACGGTTTCCGCGATGCTGCAGAGTCTTGGACGGTGGCGCGCGACCGTGCCGGAGGTCGCGACGTGGAGCGTGCTGTCCGTCGCGATGGTGCTCGTCGGCTTCGCCACGCAGTTCCTCGACGGCGACCGCCTGTGGCGCGCGGCCCGCCAAGTCGCGGCATGGCCCGCCTGGGCGCTGGCCACGGCCGCGGCGGCGGTCTTGACCGCGATTCTGGCCCTGGGGCCGGACGGGGTCGCGCCGTTCATTTATTTCCAGTTTTAGAGGTCAGAGGACAGAAGACAGAGGACAGGAGACAGAAGACAGAGGGCAGGAGACAGGGGACAGGAGACGGAAAGCGGATGGATGGAAAAGAAAAACCGGCGGGGACGTCCTTGAAAAAGGCGTGGGGCGGGGTGGCGCTGTTCTATGCGGTGGCGCTCGCGCTGAATGCCGCCGCGCTGCACCGCAACAACGAGATCATGCCCTATGGGCCCGTGCGTTCGTTCTGGCTGGCGGCCAGCGGCCCGGTCGCCCGGGCCTGCACCGCCCTCGGTTTCGATCGCCCGCGGACGTGGCTGGCCCAAACGGCGGGCCAGGCGCTCAAGGAGTGAAATGCCGCCATTTGGATTGTGTTCCGGCGCTTGCGCCCGTACTTTGGAGAAACAGATGAAATCGAAACCTTGCCGCGTAAAAATGAAATGGGGATGGGGCATCCCGGGGTGGGGCGGGGCGCTGGCGGCGGCCTTGTGGGCCGCCGCGGCGTTCGGACAGGACGTGGGCGCGCAATCGCCCGTCCTGCTCATCGGCGATTCGATGATGCGCCTGCCGGCCCGCGCGCTGGAGCGCGATCTGGCGAAACTGCCGGACGTCGCCGTCGCGAGCTTCGCCAGCATCGGCACGGGCCTGGCCCGGCTGGATGCGTTCGACTGGCTGGCCAAGATCGATGAACTGTGCGCGGCGCACCGGCCCAAGACGGCGGTGGTGGCGCTCGGGGCGAACGACCGCCAGCCGATGATGGTGGAGCACGTCGGCCTGGTCCAGCCGGGCACGCCCGAGTGGGACGCCGAATACGCCGCCCGCGTCGGGCGCGCCATGGACCGGCTGCTGGCCGGCGGCTGCGAAAAAATCATCTGGCTGCAACTGCCGCCGATGCGCGAGCCGGTCGTCGCCGAGTTCGCCCGGCGCCTCAACGACTTGGTGGCCGCCCAGGCCGCGCAGCGTCCGCAGGTCGTCGCGCACGATTTTTCCGCGCTGGTGGCCGACCGGCGCACCGGCGGCTATACCGACCGCCGCATGGATCCGCTGACCGCCGCGGCCATCGCGGTGCGCGACGCCGACGGCATCCACCTCGCGCCCGACGGCGCGCGCCTCTTGGCCGAAGCCCTGATCAAGGAATACTGGAAATGAAAACCCGTACCCGAGCCGCCGCAGGACGTTTTCCGCCGAAGCCGACGCTGTGCCGGTTGCTGGCCGGCGGGTTGGCGCTCTGGCTGCCGCTGGCGCCGGCGCTTGCCGCCCCGTCGGAAACCGCGGCCGTCGCCACGGCTTCCGCGGTGGACGGCCTCGTCCGCGCCACGCGTTTGCCCGCCGCGCGCGAACCGTTCCGGCTCGAAGCCGGGCCCGCCGATCCCCAGGTGGAGCAGGCGGCGCGCGACGAACTGGAACAAGCCATCATGCTGATCCAGGAGAAGGATTACGCCGCCGCCGCGCCGCTGCTGGAAGACGCCCTGAAAATCGATCCGACCGTCGAGGCGACCTGGGAAGCCCTCGGCTGGTGCTACTATCACCTCGACCGCGTGGCCGAAGCCGAGAGCCTCTGGGAGCAGTTCGCCGCCCTGCGGCCCGAGTCGCCCAAGGCCCACAACCTGCTCGCCCAGCTGGCCATCGCGCGCAGCGATTGGTCCGCCGCCGACCGGCATCTGGCCCGCGCGCTCGACCTCGAGCCCAACAACTACGACGTCCGCTACTGGTATGCCCAGAACCTGTTCCGCCTCGGCCGCCTCGATCCCGCGGTGGACATCTTCGAAAAACTGGTCGCCGAAGACGCCGGACGCTTCGACGTGAAGACGGATCTGGCCCGCACCTATTCGCTGGTCCAGCGCCACGAAGACGCGCTCGACCTGTGGACGGAAATCGTCGAGGTCCTGCCCGAAAACCTCGCGTTCCGCACCGAATTCGCGCGCGCCCTCATGCTCGTCGGCAGCCTCGACCAGGCCGACGCGGAAGCCCGGCGCATCCTCGAAGAAGACCCGGCCCGCTGGGACGTGATGAACCTGCGGGCCGACCTGGTGGAAATCGGCCGCCCGCCCGAAGAAGCCGTGGCGGCCCTGCGCGACTTGATCGCGGATGCCGCCGATCCCGACGTGCGCGCGCAGCTGCAGGTCCGGCTCGGGGCGCGGCTGGTGGCCTTGAACCGCAAGGACGCCGACCGCTGGCCGCTGACGCTGGCGCTGGAGCCCTACGCGGCCGCCACGGACGCGCGGCCGACCTACGTGCCGTGGCTCAACCAGTATTCCCAGATCGCCCTGATGGCGCACCGGACCGAAACCGCGCGCGACGTCGTGGACCGCATCCTGCGCGACCTGAATCCCCACAACCAGCAGGCGCTGAAAACGCGCTTCGAGATCGAGATGTTCCGGCGGGATTTTCCGGCCGCCGAACGGGCGCTCGACGCGATCTACGAAGACTTCCAGCCCGACAATCCCTACCGTTTCCTGCAGCGCGCCCGGCTCGAGGTGCAGCGCGGCGACTATCCCGCCGCCCTCGAGGCGCTGGACCGGCTGGAGGAAATCGGCAACCGCGGCGCGGTGCTGACCTTGCTGTACCACGGCCTGACCGAAAGCGAATGGCTGGCGCTGCCGTCCACCCGCCGGTTCCGCGAGCATCTGCTGGCGCTGCGCGACGCCGGCTTCACGTTCATCGATCCGCTGGACATCCCCGCCTACCTGGAGAAGAACGCCGCCGGCGGCGGCCCGGCGGAGGACCCGCCCTGGCTGGCGCAGCAGGTGGACCAGGCCCGCTATGCCCTCACCGGCGAACGCAAGCTCCGCCGGCGCGAAGACGCCCCGCTCGCCAAGGTCGTGGCCATCACCTTCGACGACGGCCTGCGGAGCTCCCTGAGCCTCGGCACGCCGGTCGCGCAGGAGCTGGGCCTGACCTTCGGCATGTTCGTCATCACCAGCATCGAGGAACTCAACGCCCCGATGTACGCGGCCTGGGAAGAACTGCGCGCCTACCGGGAAACCGGCGCCTGGCAGATCGGCAGCCACCTCAAATACGCCAACACCCCGCGCCCGGCGGGGGCCGAAGGCTCGCCCGACGTGTTTCCGCTGCCCAACCGCCTGTGGCGGCCGGAAAAGAAGCGCCTGGAAACCCTGCGCGAATGGACGGCCCGCGTCCGCCGCGAATTTTCCGAAAGCCGCGCCGATCTCGAAAAACATCTGGAGTTGCCGCCCAAGGAACCGCTGGCGGTGGCCTATCCCTTCGGCGAGATCGGGCAGGAGGAGGGGAGCAACGTCGCCCGCCTCGTCGATCCCGTCCGCACGCTGCTCGGCGAGGCCGCCCGCGAGTATCCGCTCGGGTTCGTCGTGGATTCGTTCGGCTATACCTGTCCCGGCGACGACCTGCTGACGGTGCGCCGCTTCGAGCCGGCTTGGAACGCCGACGCCGCCGACGTCGTCGAGCAGGTCCTGGAGAACCATCCCGTGTTCCAGGCGCGGCGGATGCGCGTCGAGATCGCCACGCTGATGAACAAGCCCTATCTGGCCGACCGGCAGATCGAGCTGCTCCGCCGCGACGGCTATCCCGAACGCCGCCTGCGCGAGCTCGTCGCTTTCGCCCAGAACCGGATTCCCGCGGCGCGCGCCGTCGCGGCCGACGAGGCCGACCGCCGCGGCACGACCCGCAACCGCCTGCGGCCCTCGAACCTCTACGTCGCCGGCGCCTACCGCGAAAACCAGTCCAACGACGACATCGTCCAGCGCTACGGCGAGGGCCGCGCGGGCCTGAACCTGAGCGCCCGCCTCGGGCTGGAGGTGTCCGCCCTCGCCGGGCGCATCGACCAGACCGTGACGTCCAACGTCTGGTACGAGATCGAGCAGCCCGTCACCAGCGTCAGCAGCTCCACCACCACCACGACCACCGACGGCGACACCACGACCTCGTCCAGCACCACCCAGACCACCACGATCAACAAGATCCAGACCAACCGCATCACGGAAACCGAATACGACGCCGACGTCGCCGAAGTGCGCGGCACGCTCACGCTGCGCCTCAGCGACGCCGCCTCCCTGACCGCCGCGCTCGGCTTCAAGACCGTCGACTTCAGCCAGGCCGACGATCCCGACGAAGCCGAGCAGGAGGAAGTCGTCGGCTCCCTGACCGTGGCCTGGAGCCGGCTGCGCGCCCTGCGGATCGCGGCCGTCTTCGAGCACGATCTCGTCGCGTCCGCCCGCCGCGAAATCTCCTACGACGGGTTCGGCCTGAATGCCCGCTGGCTGGTCTCCGACCGCTGGGAACTTGCCGGCGTCGCGCGCTACCTGAGCTACGAAGACGACAACGCCATGGTCCAGCTTTCCGGCAGTTCCTTCTGGCAACTGTTCGAGCGGCAGGGGATCTGGGGCGGCCTCGAAGCCTCCACCTACAGCACCGACGAGGACTCCGAGTTCTACTGGACGCCCTATTGGGACACCCGCTACGCGGCCGTCCTGCGGCTGCTGCGCGCCTACCAGGACTACTTCTTCCAGTTCGACGTCCGCCTCGGCCAGCAGCGCGAAGACGCCCGGCCCGAAGACGAACGGGCCTGGCGCAATCTCAAGGCGCGGGCCGACGCCGACGGCAACTGGGATGCGGGCTCGAATCCCGACGCCGACTGGGACACGTTCGTCGGCCTCGGCGCCACCTATCGCCAGCGGCTCTGGCGCCGCCTGGACCTCGTCGGCAACTTGTCCGTCAATTTCCTGCGCGATTATTCCGAGCACGACTTCACCGTCGGACTCCAGTACAACTTCTAGCGCCGCATCCAGAGAACGGAGGTCCGCATGAAAGCCTTGGCCATCAACGGCAGCCCGCGCGAGGGCGGCAACGTCGAAATCCTGCTGCGGCGGGCCCTGGAGCCCATCTTCGCCGCCGGCCACGAAACGGAAATCGTCCGGATCGGCGGCACCCGCCTGCGCGGCTGCATCGCCTGCGGGGGCTGCGGCCGCAACCGGGACAAGCGCTGCGTGCTGGAAGACGACGGCTTCAACGCCGTCTTCGCGAAGATGCTCGAGGCCGACGCGATCTTGATCGGCACGCCCGCCTACTTCGCCGACATGACGGCGGACACCAAGGCGCTGATCGAGCGGGCCGGCTACGTCGCGCTCGCCAACGGCGGCCTCCTGCGCCGGAAGATCGGCGCGGCCGTCGTCGCCGCGCGCCGCGGCGGCGCCGTCCCCGTCATGGATTCCATCAACCATTTGTTTCTCATGACCGAGATGATCGTGCCGGGTTCCACCTACTGGAACTACGGCCAAGGCCTCTCGCCCGGCGACGTGCTCAACGACGAGGAAGGCCTGGAAAACATGAAAAACCTCGGCGAACAGATCGCGTGGCTCATGGAACGCTTGCGAAAAGACTGAACCGTTCCTTCGGGGGGGCGGCTTTACGCGATCGTAATAAATGGCGGGGCTGCAAATTGTTGCAGAATTCGGTTGAAATGTCCGGAGCCGGATTTCTACAATAGCGGCGACACCAGAGATTGACCCAAACCCAGGAGTTCAAAATGGAACCAGCCCCAGGTCAAGCCGCGCCTTCAAACGTTCCGTATCGGCCGGGAATGCCGGATCGCCGCAAGCGCAAGCCCGACAAATGGGCGATCGCGTTTCGGTGGATTTCGCTGCTGGTCTATCCGGTTCTCATCGTGTGCGTGTTCGTGATCGTGGCCTTGGCCGACGTCGCCCAGCGCAACGCCGTGGTGCAGCAGATCGGGCGCGAAGCCGAGCCGGCCGCGGCCGGCATCGGCCTGAAGACGATCTTGCCGTTGTTGCTGGTGGGGCTCGCGATCGGTCTCGGCGGCATGGCCTTGAGCAAGTTCCGCGCGCGGCGCCGCTCGGACTACAACTACCAGACCCAGCTCCTGCTGATCATCCTGTCGGTCGGCGGCCTGCTGGTGTTCTTCGCCCTCCAGCAAGCCGGCGTCATCCAATAGGCCGGCGCGCGCGGCGCGGGGCACGGCCGGGCGGCGGGTTGGGCCAACCCGCCCCAACGAAGACGGCCAGATGGATCTGGGTAGGGCGACTTGGCCCAAGTCGCCGGGATCGAAATCTTCGGCGGGTTGAGCCAACCCGCCCTACCGGATACACCCGGATGGCCGCTGGGTAGGGCGACTTGGCCCAAGTCGCCGGGATCGAAATCTTCGGCGGGTTGGGCCAACCCGCCCTGCCGGATACAACCGGATGGCCGC
>RZYG01000406.1 GCA_009930415.1 Spartobacteria bacterium
CTCCGGGCGAAGGGGGAGACGAAAGAAGAGATCGGCGGCGCGGTCCGGCTGCTGCTGCGGAAGGCGCGGAGAGTTCCGGCGCGGCGCGAGCTGCTGATGGACAACTGCGGCACCGGCGGCGACTGCGGGGGGACGTTCAACATCTCCACGGCGGCGGCCTTCGTGGCCGCGGGCGGCGGCATTCCGATGGCGAAGCACGGCAATCGCGCAGTCTCCAGCAAGTGCGGCGCCGCGGATGTCGCCGAAGCGCTGGGTGCGGAGATGCCCGACACGCCCGAACGCGCCGCCTCCTGCCTCGACGCTGCGGGGCTGGTGCTCCTCTTCGCGCCGCACTTCCACCCGATACTGCGGAACGTGGCCGAGATACGGAAGAGCCTCGGCGTGCGGACGATCTTCAACATCCTCGGTCCCCTGCTGAATCCCGCGCCGCTGACGCATCAGGTGATGGGCGTCTTCGACCCCGGCATGGCCCCGTTGGTTGCGAACGTCCTCCTCGCGCTGGGGCGGGATCGCGGCATGGTGATCTCCGGACACGGCGGTTTCGACGAGCTCTCGCTCAGCGGCCCGAACCGCCTGGTACTTTTCTCGGAAGAGGGAGTGAGGGAGGCCGTCATCACTCCGGAAGAAGCGGGGCTCGCCCGCAGGGGCGACGACGAATTTCTCGGCGGAACGGCGACGGAGAACGCCGCGATCATCGAGGACATCCTCGCAGGAAAGAAGGGGGGCCCCCGAGACGTGGTTCTCTTGAACGCCTCGGCCGTCTTCCTCGTCTCCGGCATGGCCTCCAGCTGGAAGGAGGGGGTCGCGCTCGCCTCGGAGAGCATCGACTCAGGCCGCGCCGCGGAAGTGCTGGAAAAAATCCGTTCCTTCTCGCAGCAGCGGGAGGACGTTATCCCCCGTTCGGCATGAAGGGAGGCCGTTGTAATGATTCTTGAACGCATTCTGCACCAGAAGATGGAGGAGACGAACGAGCTGACGGCGCCGCGGCGGAAGATGTCGGCCGCTCTCAAGCGAAGCGGACTCTCCGTGATCGGCGAGATCAAGCGCGCATCCCCGAGCAAGGGGATCATCAACGGCGGCGTCGACCCGCTGCGCCAGCTTCGACTGTACGAGCAGGGAGGCGCGGACGCCGTCTCCATCCTCACCGACCGGGTCTTCTTCGGCGGCGGCCCGGAGGATTTCAGCTCCCTGAGGACGCGGACAAGCCTTCCGCTGCTTCGGAAGGACTTTCTGGTGAGCGAAGTGCAGATCTACGAGAGCCTCTTCCTCGGCGCGGACGCGCTGCTGCTCATCGCCGCGGCGCTCGAAAAAGAGCGTCTTGAGGCGCTGCTCTCCCTGACATATTCGCTGGGGATGGAGGCGATCGTCGAGGTGCACACCGAGGAGGAGCTGTTGAGCGTGCTGGAGAC
>RZYG01000014.1 GCA_009930415.1 Spartobacteria bacterium
GGAATGGGCATTCTCGTATCATCATCGTCACCTATGGCTGGGTTTCCACCTGCACCCCGAGGAAGGTGGCCGACGAAGTGGATGCTTGGGGCGTTTCAATATAGACCCGGCTGGGCACCGTCCCAGTCAGGGATCCGGCGATGACATTGTAGCTGTTGAAATCCGGATAGGATGAACGAATGACCCGGTACATGCGCGTGTCGCGTGCCTACCATTCGATCGGAATGCCGTTCGTGGTCGTTTGGATGGATTTGATCGCAAACTGCGACTCTGGATCCTGGGGATCGGTATCGGCGGCAACCTCGTCGCCATCCGTAGCTCCGTCGTCGTCGCTGTCGGCCACCAGGGGATCGGTCAGATAGGTTTCGACTTCCGCCTTGTCGTCCAAGCCGTCCCGGTCCGAATCGGGCCCCCAGAGGTCCGTGCCCCGGACGGTTTCGTCGGCGTTGGACAGTCCGTCCTGGTCCGGATCCTCCATCGTCACGGCCATGATGTCCTGAATGCGGACTACGGCATTGGAGTCGCCCCGGCTGACGAGGCGGAACACCAGATCCCCCTGCTTGCCGGCCTCGGCCAGAGCCTTCTCCTTCGCCGCCAACTCCCCGCGCATCGCGGCTTGATCTTTCGCGGCCTGCGCCGCGGACGTTTCGGCGGCCTGCGCGAGTCCCGTTTTCTCTTGCTCCCCTTTCGAAAGCCGTTTCCGTTCCGCGCTCAACGTCTTTTCCAATTCTGAAATCCGGCGGGTCGCTAGTTGAACCTCGGTCTGCAGCGCTTCCGCGCGTTTGGCCGCTTCGGTCGAGGCCTTTGCTTTTACCGCCAGTTCTGCCCGCAACGACTCGAGCTCTTGGCGAAGCTCTGCCGCGGATCGTTCTGCCGCCGTTGCCAGAGCGGCTTTCTCTTTTTCCAGATCCGCCATCTTGGCGGTTTCGATCGCCTGCCGCTTTTCGAGGGCTTCTGCCTGGCGCGTTGCCGCTCGCTTCCGTTCGGCCAGTTCCGCCGTCAACCGCGCGACATCCGCCTGGGCGCCTTTGGCTTGCTCGGCCACCGCGGCCTGGGCCTGCGCGCGGCCTTCCCAGTCGGCCGCTTGCTTGCGCGCCTGGGCCAACTCCGCTTGCAACCGCGCGACCTGTCTCCGGGCGGCCTCCTCTTCCTCGGTCTTCCGTTTCAGTTTTCGTTCGCTTTCGCGCACGCGCGAGACCGCGCGCGCGTTTTCATCCATTTGCTGGCGCACCTGTTCGAGTTCTTCGCGACTGGCCATCAGCTGCCGCCAAACGGCCGTCAAATCGCTCATGGCCTTGTCGCGATTGGCGCGGGCCTGGCCGAGGGCCTGTTCCAAGTCGACCAGGCTCGTCCGCGCATTCGCCGGGACGGTACGCTCCGCTCCGGTCGCGCTCGTTTGGGCTTGGGACGCCGCCTCGGCCACGCCCAGCCATGCCCCGCCCGCCACCATCAACCCCGCCGCCCAGCCCTGCCAACCGCCAGCCCTACGTGTAGCGCGCTTCATTCCGGACCTCCTCGGTTTTTCCATGCGTCGGCGCGAAAATCCGCGTCGCCTTCGGAGTAGCCCAGGGCATCCCGCTGGGCCACGCCCAGCAGGCGGGCCAGTTCCCGCGGCCGCGGCGACCGCTCCATGGCCGTATCCGCATCGATCACGCCGTCGGCCACCAGCCGCCGCAGCGAATCGTTCATCGTCACCATGCCCTCGGCCTTGCCGGTCTGGATGACGGAATAGATCTGCTGGAGCTGCCGTTCGCGGATCAGGTTGGCGATGGCGTTGTTGACGCGCATGACCTCGCAGGCCAGCACGCGCCGCGTCTGGTCGGCCGTCAGCAGCAACGTCTGGGAAATGATGCCGGCCAGCACCATGGAAAGCTGGGTATAGACCTGCTGCTGGTGCGCCGGCGGGAAGATGTCCACGATGCGGTTGATGGCGTGGGTGGTGTCCTGCGTGTGCAGGGTGCCGAGGATCAGGTGACCGGTTTCCGCCAGCGTCAAGGCCAGCTGCATGGTTTCGACGTCGCGCATCTCGCCGATCATGATGACGTCCGGCGATTGCCGGAAAACGCCTTGCAGCGCATCGGGAAACGACGTGGCGTCTTCGTAGATCTCCCGCTGCTCGATCACGCTCTTGCCGTGGGCATGCAGATATTCGACGGGATCTTCCAGGCACACGACGTGCGCCGAGCGGTTCGCGTTGATGTGTTCGATCATCGCGGCCAGCGTGGTGGATTTGCCGCTGCCGGCCGGCCCCGTCAGCAACACCAACCCGTGCGGGAACAGCGCAAACTGCTGGACGATGGGCGGCAACCCGAGGTCGGCGAAGGACGGGATCCGGGTCGGAATCAGGCGCGCGGCCATGGCCAGCGTGCCGCGCTGATAGAACACGTTGAACCGGAACCGCGTCACGCCCGGAAAGCCGCGCGACAAATCCACGCTGCGCTTTTCCCGCAAGAACGCCTGCTGCGTTTCGTTCAGCACGGACAGGCACAGCTTCTCCGTGTCTTCCGCCTCCAACGCGCGGTCCCCCACCGATTGGAGCACGCCGTTGATCTTGATTTTGGGCGGTGCGCCGGACGTGAGAATGAGATCGGATCCGCCCGATGAGGATACTTTCGCCAAGAGCTCTTCAATCGCCCACATATGACGTTCTCCAATTTGTGGAGTACGCCCGGGCGTCAACCGGAACAACTCTGCAGGAGTTAATTTACCATTAGCAAACGGGTCTTTCCCCTTCGGCCAAATGAAATCCTCATCGATTACCCGATTATCAGATAGAGACTTGGCGCATATGAGGCCTTCTTCTTTTGCGGCCCGTTGTTTGTGTTTCGACGTGCAGCGGCCCGGCGCGGATCGCATCGTCAACCCAAACGACAGATGGTTGATTTCTCCGGAAAGGCCGGACTCCGCGGCGCGGAGTTGGGCATCTCCAATTTGCGATGCCGCCCGCCGCGCGCCCCGCCGGCGTCAGAGCCGCCGCCCCCCTCGCCGCCACGAACGCCCACGCCGGGACGTTTCGCCCCGCGCCCCTGCCGGTCCCGTTAGAAGGAGGCGTTCACGGCCGCAAAGCCGCGCA
This sequence comes from Spartobacteria bacterium, assembly GCA_009930415.1. Classification (GTDB taxonomy): domain Bacteria; phylum Verrucomicrobiota; class Kiritimatiellia; order CAIQIC01; family Lenti-01; genus Lenti-01. Next base: position 3,074 of record RZYG01000014.1, read on the forward strand.
ACACCCAGCCCTCCGCCACCAGCGGACTCTCGCGCAGTTCGTTCGCCAGGAATTCCACGCCGCCGTTGACGATCAGCCGCCACGTTCCGGCCCATTCGGCGGACATGCCGAGTCCCAGTTCCACGTTGACCGCGTCTCCGGGGCGATAGACCGGCCGATCCGCACCGGCTTCGTCGCCTTCCACGCCGAATTCATGGCCGGCCAGTTCCGCCGAGATCCAGTTCAGCGCCACGCCGGGCGACACCGACAACCGGCCGAACGGAAACCCGCGCCGCAAGCCGAAACGCGCGGTGCCGCCGCCCACGCGATCCAGCACGTCGTGCTCGTAGCCGGCCGACGCCCGCAAACCGGCCGGCAAGCTGCCCTGCAGCGCCAAACCCGCGAAGAGCGAATCCTGGCGGTCGCCCATGCCCGCCAGAACGGCGCTGTCGTCTTCTTCGTAGGCCCCGAGCCGGTAGCGCGCCGTCGCCGCCAGCCGCACCCGCTCCCCGTCCAGGATCCCGACTTGCGCCACCGGCCCCAGGATCTGGACGCGCTTGCCCACGTAGGTGATCGCCGGAATCGCCTGCAGCCGGAATCCGTCCGCGCCCCGGTACGGATTCGATTGCGCGAGGACGCCCGCACCCACGCCGATCAGCCCCCGGCGGCCGAAGATTTCCCGCAATTCCACGTCCGCCGCCGCGCGGTCCTCCGCGCCGACGTCGAGCGCGGCCTGCGAAAACGCCGGCTCGCCCTTCGCCCAATACCCGTTGGAAAATCCGAGCGGCTCGCGGGGAATCCCCAGGAAATTGCGGTCCAGCGTCCCGTTGGCGTTCTGGTCATGGAACGCCAGCACCGCGTACCGGCCCGCCGGCAAATCTTCGAAAGCCGCCGCCCCTCCGGCCGGCACCTCCGCGGTCCGCAGCGGATCGCGCAGGTCGCCGAAGGCATCCGGCCGGTCGAACAGCAGGGCCACCACGCGGCCCGTCGCGGGCGGATTCTCCACCCGCACCCGCACGTCGCCGCCGGCCGCGCCGGCCGCCGCCAACACCCACGCCGCGCCCAGCGCCATCCATGGCCGTCCGTTTTGCATCGTCATCCGGTCATCGTTGCAGAATCCCCGCATCGAATCCAGCCCCCCCTCTTCGGGTTCTTGCACCGAATCGCAGATGCACCCAACATCTTCTGGCCACTCGCCGGATTCTTGCCTCGCCGGGGGCGACGTGCTACAACGCTCCCATCCAGAAAGGCGGGAACCATGGCGCTGACGATCAAAGCAGTTGAAAACAAGCCGCGCGTGTTCGTCGTTACGCTGGCCGGGTCGCTGGACAGCACGACCTATCCCCAGCTGGAATCGAAGCTCGCCTATCTGCTGACCGAGGGTGCGGCCAAAGTCGTCACGCTGGACGTGGCCGGACTGGATTTCATCAGCAGCATGGGCATCCGCGTCGTCTTCAAGGCCCAGAAGGACCTTTCCCGCGCCGGCGGCTATCTCTGCCTCGCGCGCATCCCCGCGCCCATTCAGAAGGCCTTCGAGATCGTCGAAGCCCTGCCCTCGATGCAGATCTTCGCCAGCATCGCGGAAATGGACGCCTATCTCGCCAAGATGCAGGGGCTGTAGACGTCGCGCCCGGGGGGCGATGCGATTTTTCCGGGCAATCCACATGGACATGCGGGAGAGGATCTCAATATCCAATATTCAATTTCCAATATCCAATCATCAAGGGAACAGCCATCCCCCTAAAGAGTCGCCGGAGGCTCCAATGACTTCGATTCTGTGGCTGTTTGGAGCCGGCACGACCTCGTGCCGGTCTTGTCTGGCGGCTCCGGAGGACAGCCACCGCTCGGTTAAGCGAATCCCGGAATGCGCGTGGCCCGCTGGATTTTCCGGGCGGCCAAAGTCAGCAAAACCACCAGCGCCAGATAGCCGGCGGCCGCCAGCAGGTAGCCGCGGAAGAACATGAAATTCTGCGAGGTGAAGTTCTGGATGAACGACAGGAATCCGTCGCACTGGATCAGGAAGGCGATGGAACTGTCCTTGAGGTTGTTGATGGACTGGCTGGTCAGCCCGGGCACCGCATAGCGGAAGGATTGCGGCAGGATGAGCAGGCGGAAGGTCTGCCGCCGGCCGTAGCCCATGGCGGCGGCGGCGGACAGCTCGGCGGCGGAAATCGCCTTGTAGCCGCTCATCAGGTAGCGGGCGTTGTAGGCGGACACGTTGAGCGTGAAGCCGAGAAACGCGGCGGCGAACGGGGACAGGTCGATGCCGACGGTCGGCAGGCCGTAGTACGCCAGGAACAGCAGCGCCAGCAGCGGCGTGCCCACGAAAAAAGTCACGTAGGCGTTGGCGACGGCGCGGACCGGCCGCGCCGGATGGGTCAGGAAAAACAGCAGCAGCATCCCACCGAGCAGTCCCGAGGCCGTCATGGCGCCGGACAACAGGATCGTCCACTTCAGGCCGGAAACCAGTCCCGGCCATTCCAGCCACAGTTCCTGGAAGAATTCGCCCATGGGTCAGGTGTCCTGCGCCATCTGGAAGAACCGGCGGATCCGCTCGTCCTTCGTCTGGGCGTACAGCGTCTCCGGCAGCTGTTCGGCCAGGATGGCGCCCTGGTCCAGGAACAGGATCTTGTCGCACACGTATTTGGCGAAATGGGCGTCGTGGGTGACGCACAGCATCGTGACGTCTTCCAGGTAGAGCTTGTTGAGGATGACGGACACGTCGCGGGACAACTCCGGATCCAGCGCGCTGGTGGGTTCGTCGAACAGGATCAGCTTCGGGTCCATGGCCAGCGCGCGGGCGATCGCCACGCGCTGCTGCTGGCCGCCGGAGAGCTGCGCCGGATATTTGCGGCCGTGGTCCTGCATGTCCACGCGCGCCAGCTCCCGCTCGGCCCGCTCCAAGGCCTGCTGGCGGGGCAGTTGGAGCAGCTTCATGGGCGCCAAGGCGACGTTGTGCAGGGCGTCGAGGTGCTTGAACAGGCCAAACTGCTGGAACACGAAACCGATCTGGCGGCGCACCGCGCAGACGTCCGTGCCCGGCGCGGTGATCTCCTGGCCGTTGAGGAGGATTTTTCCGCCCGTGGGCTTTTGCAACAGGTTCAAACAGCGCAGCAGCGAGGATTTGCCGCTGCCGGAAGGCCCCATGACCACCTTGACCTCGCCGCGGTCGAGCGTGAAGCTCAGATCGCGCAGCACGGTCTTGCCGCCGAATTCGAGCGAGAGGTTGCGGACTTCCAGCAGCGCCATGGGTCAGGTCTCCTCGAAGCCGGGGATGTGGAACCGGCGGTACAGCGCGTGGAACAGCGCGTTGCAGCCGAGATACAGCGCCAAAAACAGCAGGGCCGCCGCGGCGTAGACCGGCAGGCCGCGCGACGTCACCGCGACGAGGGCTTGGGCTTCCTTCAGGATTTCCGGCACGCCCGCGACGTAGGCGAAGGGGGACGCCTTGAGCACCGACGAGAATTCGTTGATCAGGCCCGGCACCGCCAGCCGCCACGCCTGCGGCAGCAGCACGCTCCAGAACGTGCGGCGGGGCGACATCCCCAGGGCCAGCGCCGCCTCGCGTTGCGCCGCATCGATGGATCCAAGCGCGCCCCGCAGCACTTCGCCGACGTAGGCCGCGGCCACGAGCCCGAGGCACGCCACCACGGTGAGGAACGGCGGCAGGAAAACGCCGATCCGCGGCAAGCCGAACATCGCCAGGAAGATCAGCACCAGGGCCGGCACGCTCTGCACGACGTAGGTTCCGCCGCGCAGCGCCCGCCGCCCGCGCGGGCCCGCCAATGGATGGGCCAGCACCAGCGCCGTGCCGCCGGCCAACCCCACCGCCATGGCGGCCAGAGTGATCCCCAGCGTGTTCAGGACGCCGGCGGACAGCGCGCAGATGATCCGGAAAAACTCCAAGGAGGCGTCCTCGCCGTCCGCGCTATTTCTTCATGTGGCGGGCGATGATCGCCTGGACCTCGGCGGCCTGCTCCGCCAGGAATTGGTCGAATTCGCCGCGCAGCGCGCTGCCCTTGGGGAACGCAAAACCGAACTGGTCCGCTTCGGCCAGCGTGAAGGCCGGGACGAGGTCGTAGATGCCCTTTTCCTTCTGGTCCGCCATGACGAGGGAGTCCATGAACGCGCCGTCCACGTTGCCGTTGCCCAGGTCCGCAAGCAGTTCGTTGTAGGAGGGATACTGCTGGAGGTCCGCGTAGGCGTACGCGTCCCGGTAGGTGGTCTTGATCAGGTCGCCGAAATACATGCCGCGCACGAAACCCAGCTTGTAGTTCTTCCAATCCGCCGTCGATGCGATCGCCACGCCGCGGTCGGCCAGGGCCGCGATGATCAAGGTGTTGACCATGTAGGGCGCGGAGAAATCCATCGCTTCCTTGCGCTTGTCGGTGATGGAGATGCCGGAAAACGCCGCGTCGGCCCGGCCCGCGACCGTCGCGCCGAGCATGCCGGCCCAATCGTAGGCCGTGACGGCGAAGGCATACCCGCGGCTCTCGCAGAAGGCGCGGAAGATCTCGACGTCGATGCCCACGTACTCCTTGTCCCGCTGGAAGCAGTTGGGCGGCGAAGTCGGGCACACCGCCACCTGCAACGTTTTTGGGGAAGGAGCCGCCGCATCCGACGGGGTTTCGCCCGATTTGCCGCAACCCGTCCATGCCAGCACCGCGAGGATCAGAATTCCAGTTCGCATGTCGTCTCCCTTTTCATTTGATACATGGGGCCTTTTCGGTCGCCTGTCAATCCCGTGTCAATCCTGCCCGCGGGGCTGTCCCATGGTCGCGTCGGTCGACCCGGTCGAGAGCCCGATCGTCACGTGGCTGTTGCGGATCTGCGCCTCGATCCGGCGGCGCAGGCTGGCGGCCACGGCGTGGATTTCCCCGGCTTTTTTCTGCGGATCGAATTCCAACAGGATGTCGACGTAGACCTCGGCGCCCGCCCGCCGCGATCGGATGCCGTGCAGGAATTCGTAGTCGTCGAAATGCCGCGCCAGTTCCCGCAGGATCAGGAGCTGGTCTGATTCCTCGAGCGTCCGGTCGAGCAGGTCGCCCACCGAGGTGGAGAAGATGCCCAGCGCGGCCATCAGGATCGAGCCGGCGATCACCAGCGACGCCGCCGGATCGACGTAGCGCACCCAGTCGTAGCGCGCCAGGGCGAGGCTCAGTCCCAGCGAGAGCAGGATGAAAACGTTGGCCGCCGCGCGCGTGAAATGCAGCCGGGCCTGCGCCTCCAGCAGCGGCGAGTTCTCCGCCCGCGCCGCGCGCCGGCTGCGCCGCGCCACGATGCCGTTGATCACGGCATAGACCGCCTGGGCCGCCAAGCTGATCTGCACGCCGATGCCCGCGACGTGCGCCGGATGCAGGAAATTGCGGACGGCGTTGCCGACGATGATCAGCAGGCAGACGGCCATCAGCATGCCCACGATCAGGCTCGCCAGGTTTTCCATCTTGCCCAGACCGTAGTCGAAGCCCCCGCCCGGGCCGCGCGCCATCCGCCGGATCGCCCACCACGACAGGAACACCGCCGCGAATTCGAGGAACGTCTTGCAGAAATCCGCCAGGATCACGGCCGAACGGGCGGCCAGCATGGCCGTCAGCGTGATGGCGACATCCGCGAATCCCATGAGGACCGCCTGCCGGGCCACGCGCTCCCGCGTAAGGCCGCCTGCCGCCATCTGGGATGCCGCCTGATCCATGGTGCGCAGAATAGCCCCCCGGCCGGATTCCGCCAAGCGGGATCGCCGCGGACGGGGCGCGCGGCGCATCTGCGATGGGGTGCATTTGCGGTGGTCTCGCCAATTTTTCCGAACCGATCCTGGCGGGGCAAGCTCCGTCCTGCCCGGTTCTGTTGGCCCGAAAGGGTCCAAACCGCGGGCAACACGGAGGTTGCCCCTCCAGTTCCATATCTCTGCACCGAATCGCAGATGCGCCCAACGATGCCGAACGCGGCCCGATTGACCATCCGCCCGCGGCGGGCGTATCCTGACGCCATGGACTTTTCAACCGAGATCGCCCGGTTCGTCACCGCCGCCATCGGCGGCATCTACGTCGTCGACGAACAAACCCGCGAAATCGCCTTCGCCGACTCGGCCGTGGAACGCCTGTACGGCTCCGGGCTGGTCGGCAAACGCGCGGCCGACGTCTTCCCGTGGGAAGCCCGCAGCCTCCACGCGCCGCTGTCGCGCGACGAGGCCACCGAATGGGAATGCGTCGACCGCGAACGCGGCATCTACTGGCGCCTGCACCACGGCCTGTTCGACAAGGACGGCGGCGTCTACAAGATCGGCCAATTGACCAATACGACGGAGTTCATGCTCCTGAGCCAGGAAGTCACCGAATATTCCGTCCTGTCCGAAAAGGTGTCGGCCTTCCAGTCCGCGATGCTGGAGAAGATTTCCGCTTCCCATTCCGCCTTGCTGCCGGTCATCGCCGGCTTCTTCAAGACGCCGCGGCTCTATTTCCTGCTGGGCCGCAACGGCCGGCTCGAAACCACGGCCTACGATGCCCGCGCCGGCGCCCAAACGCGCGGCCACCTGCCCCTCGTTCCCGCGCACGATGCCGCGTTCGGCGCCCCGGGGCGGACCGAGATCGCGACCGACGATCTTCCGGAGCCGGTGCGCGAGTTGATCGCCAACCGCGGCGGCGAACCGCGCCACCGCTTCGTCCGGATCTGCGCCGGCACCTTCTCCGACCAGCGCTACGCCCTTTACCTCGAACTGGACGAGCGCAGCGACCGGAAGGCCCTCGACATCGCCATCCTTGCCGCGATCATCGCGCTGTGCGTGGAAAACAGCCTCCTGCGCGAGGAAATCATCTACGAAAGCGAGCACGACCCGCTCACCGGGCTCTACAACAAGGGCAAATACCTCGCCCGGCTCAAACACGAATATCCCAATCTCGATTCCGTCGCCATTTTCAACTTCGACGTCAACTACCTCAAGCAGACCAACGACACGTACGGCCACGAAGCCGGCGACCGCCTCCTCATGAAAGCCGCCGCCAGCATCCGCCAAGTCACGGCGGAAACCGTCCACGGCTACCGCCTCGGCGGGGACGAATACCTGATGATCGCCTGCAACGGAAAGGCCGCCGACGTCGAGCCCCTGAAGGCGCGCTGGGAAGAAGCGCTGGCGGAAGTCAACCGGGAGGTCAACGACGGCATCCCGTGCATCGTCGCCGTCGGCACCGCGTTCGCCGAGAAACCCTACGACTTCGCCGACCTGATGAAAATCGCCGACGCGCGCATGTACGAAGACAAGCGCCGCAAGAAGAAACCGGGCGAAGAAATCCGCTGAGCGATTTTTCCGCTTTTTGACCGGATTTTAACGGTCGTGGATTTGCAATTTCCGGTTCCTGCCGTAGGCTACGGGTGGAGCTCGGCGGAAGTGTTGGGATGGCCAGCCGCCCGAGGAAAGAGCGCGAAGGATGCGATGATGGGCTGGTCTCCGCTGAGCTCCCAATTGCGTTTTGGGGGCCGGCGGTTCGCCAAGGGTTTTATCGGGCGCCGCCTTCGACCGCGGCGCCTTTTTGCTTCAGGTACTGGACCGTCCGCACCCGGCCCGACACCGACGCTTTCAGCAACACCGATTCGCCCTTGCCGTCCCTGGCATTGACGTCCGCGCCCTGCCCCACCAAATATTTCACGACGTCCAGGTTCCGGACCGCCCGCATCAGCGGCGTCTCGCCGGCGGCATTCCGCGCATTCACGTCCGCGCCTTTTTCCACGAGCAGCCGAACCACGTCCAACTGGCCGACCCAGGCGGCTTTCATCAGCGGCGTTTCGCCCAGATCGTCCCGGGCGTTCGCGTCCGCGCCCTGCGCCAAAAGATATCGGACGCTATCCGGATCGGACACCATGTACATCAGCGGCGTCCGACCGTAGGCGTCCCGGGCATCGACGTCCGTCCCTTTCAGCAAAAACGCCTTCACCGCGGCCAAGTTGCCCTTGTTCGCGGCTTTGTGGATCGTCATGCAGCCCGTCGAGCACGTCAGCGCCGCCGCCAAAAGCCCCAACAGAATGGATTTGTTCATCGCGCGCCCGCTTTCTTTCGTTGCTTGTTCCCTTGGGCCTAGGCTCCCAAATCGCCCGGCCCCCGGTCAAGAAACGATTGGCCCTCCATCGCGATCGCCGCATTCAGCTCCCTCCGCGGCTCGAAAGCTCCCTGCCCGGCATTGATTTTTGCCCGGTTTTCCGGCACGGTTCCGGGGTGAGTCTCACCCGACATTTCCATGGCTGGACGACGCCCGCGCTGCCGGCCGCCGTGGAAATCCTGACGCAGGACTGGCGTGGGGCTGGCCCCTTGGATTTGCGCGGCTGCCTCATCGTCGTGCCGACGCGCCACGCGGGCCGCCGCCTGCGCGCGGAACTCGCCCGGACCGCGGCCGCCCGCGGGACCGCGGTTCTCGCCGGCTCCATCGTCACGCCGGAACATCTGGTGCCCACACCACCCGAAGCGGCCGACGACGCGTTGGTTCTGGCCCTGCTGGCCAAACGGCTGGTGGCGCAGCGCGACCAGCTCGGAGCCCTGTTTCCCGCGATGGACGTCGCGTGGGATTTTCCGTTCGCGCTGGGTCTCGCCGCGCAACTGCAGGATGTCCGCCGCCAATTGGCCGAAGCCGACCGCGCCCCCGCCGATCTGTTGCCGCTGGTGCCCGACGAGGAACGCGCGCGCTGGACAGCCATCGCCCAGCTCGAAAAAGGACTGTTGCAGGACGTCGCCCGTCTGGGACGAAAAGATCCGCTCGCCGCCCGCCGGGAAGCGGCACGGCGGCCACCGGATGCCCCCTGTGCCCGCGTGCTCGCCCTCTTCGTGCCGGATTTTTCCGCGCTGGCGATCCGCCGCCTGCAAGCGGCGGCGCAAAGCAGTTCGGTTGAAATCCACGTCTTGGCGCCCGAATCGGAAGCGGACCGCTTCGACGACTGGGGCCGGCCGCTGCCGGACCGCTGGGAAAACGAACCGCTGCCGCTGGCCGAACGCCAGATCCACGTCTTCGAGCAGGCACCGGACGAAACCGACGCGCTGGCGGCGATGCTGGCCGAAGCGGAGCAGGCCGGCCGCGCCTTGGCGGTCTGCACGCCGGATCCCGGCAACGCCCAGGCCTTGGCCCGGCGGCTGCAGATCGACGGCCGAACGCTTTTCCTCCCCAACGGCATACCGCTGACACAGACCGCGCCGGGCCGTCTGCTGGCCGCCTGGCTCGCGCTCCGCCGCCGCCGGGACTACGCCGCGGCCGCCGCCTTCCTGCGGCATCCCGACGCGCAGGATTGGCTGGACGTCCGGCTTGGCTGCGACGATGCCCGCGAATGGCTCTCGCAACTCGACCGTTGCCAAGCGGAACATCTGCCCACGACGTTCGACGATTTGCGCCGCTTTGCCCTTCAACGAACCGGTCGGGACGGAGCCCGACCCTCCACGAAATCCTCTTGCAACGAGAATCGCGCAACTGGAGGGACGACCTCCGTGTCGTCCGCCGAATCGCAACGCGATCATGCCTATTCCGTATTGGCAGGCGCGCTGGACGAACTGGAGCGACATTTCGCCGATCCGTTGTCCGTCTTTCTGGCGGATCTCTACGACGCCCGCCGGCCGGCGGACGGCGCACCGCCCGATCCGCTGTTCGCGGAAGCCGGGCAAGGCCTGGCCGATCTCGTGCGGGCGACGGAAGAATCCGCGCGCGCGCTCAAACTGGAACCGGACGAAACCCTCGATCTGTTGCAGGCGGCTCTGGCCCGCGAATCGGTCTTCCCCAAGCCGACCGCCGCGCGGGAAGCCATCGGCTGGCTGGAAACGCAGTGGGAAACCGCGCCGGCGACGCTGCTGGCGGACATGCGCGAAGGGATTGTGCCCGAAACCCGCCTCGGCGACGCCTTCTTGCCCGACGCGCTGCGCGCGCGCGCGGGCCTGGCGAGCAACCGCGACGGCCTGGCGCGCGATCTTTTCCTGGCGCGCACGCTGCTGGAATCGCGTCCGGCCGGCGGCGTGCGGTTCCTGTACAGCCGCCGCGCGGCCAACCAGGAGCCGCAACTGCCTTCGCGCTTGCTGCTGGCCTGCCCCGATGCCGAATTGCCCGCGCGCGTGGAATTCCTCTTCGACCGGCCCGCCCTGCGCCCAGCGCGGCCCGCCGCGCCGCCGCGGCCCGTGCTGACCGTCCGGCCGCCGGTCTGCCGGCCCGAGTGGATCCCCACCTCGCTTTCGGCGACGGCATTCAAGGCCTATCTGGCGTGCCCGTTCCGCTTCTATCTTGCGCATGTTCTCAACATGCGCGCGGAAGACGACGGCGCGCGCGAACTGGATCCCATGGGCTTCGGCAACCTCGCCCACGAAGCCCTGAGCCTTCTGAAAAAGCATCCTACGCTCGACGACGAGGGCGCGCTCCAGGGCTTGCTCCTCGCCGAACTCGAGCGGCTTGCGAAAAACCGTTACGGCGCGCATCCGCCGCTGGCTGTCCTCGTGCAGCTCGATTCCCTGCGCCAGCGCCTGCGCGCCGCGGCCGGCGTCCACGCCGCCACCGTGCGCGCGGGCTGGCGCATCGTCGCCGCCGAAGAGAAATACGAGGCGGAGCTCGACGGGTTGCTCGTGAAGGCGCGCATCGACCGCATCGACCGCCACGCCGACGGCCGGATCCGCATCCTCGACTACAAGACGACCGATTCCGGCGCCCCGCCCGCCGAAACCCACTACCGGCCCCGCAACCGGGAATGGATCGATCTCCAGTTGCCGCTCTACCGCCACCTCTATGCGCAGCTCCATCCGGGCATCGCCATTTCCGTCGGCTATTTCAATCTGCCCAAGGCGGCCGCCGACACCGCGATCCACGAGCTCAACTTCGCAGGCAAGAACGGCGAAGACCTCTATCCTTCCGCGCTCGAGGCCGCGCGCGCCGTCGTCGCCGCCATCCGGGCGGGCACGTTCTGGCCGCCGAACGAGATGCCGCCCGACCGCGACGATTTCGCCCTGCTCTTCGCGGGCAATCCGCCGCTCATCGCGGAGCCGGCCCCATGAGCGCGCCGGTTTCCATCCGCAACGCGGCCTTGGCCGCTTCCGCCGGCACGGGCAAGACCTTCGCCCTCAGCAGCCGCTATCTCGCGTTGCTCGCGGCCGGCGCCGATCCCGCCGCCATCGTCGCCCTCACCTTCACCCGCAAGGCCGCCGGCGAAATCCTCGCGCGCATCCTGACCCGCCTTGCCCGGGCCGCCGCTTCCGCAGATGGGAATCGCGGCTTGAGCCGGGAACTGGCCGAGGCGCAACTAGTCGGGTTCGCCGATCCCGCGGCCGCACAGACCGCGCTCCGCCGCCTCGTCCACGCCCTGCCCCGGCTCCGCATCGGGACGCTCGATTCCTTCTTTTTCCAGGTCCTCCGGCCCTTCCGCCTCGAAGCCGGCATCGGCGCCGAACTGGCGATCGCGCCGCAGACCGACGATCCCGAGGAAAACCTCATTCTCCAGAGCCTGCTCGAACGCGCCGCGCTCTCCGCCGACGAACGCCGCGAGCTGATGGAGACCTTCAAGCTCGCCACGTTCGGCGAGGAAAAGAAGAGCGTGTACGGTTCCATCGCGCGCCTCGTCCAGAACCAATACGAACTCTACCAGCGCGCCCCGGAGCACCCCGTCTGGGGCGATCCCGCCCGCATTTGGGAAAACGGCGCGGCCCTGCTCGCGCCGCCCGTGGCTCCCGATTGGCCCGCCGTCTTCGCCGCCCTCGAGGCGCAGGCCGACGCCCTGCGCACGTCCGGCGACCGCAAGGCGTGGGACAAATTCACAACCATGCTCCGCGGCGTGGAAAACGGCGGCGACTACGAATTCGGCGCCAAGCTGAACGACCGCCTCTACGCCGCTTTCGTCGCGCCCAACGGCGACCGCGCGTCCATCCCGTTCGGCCGCGGCGCGCTGGTTTTGCGTCCCGAAACGCAAGCTGCGCTGGCCGGCGCGTTCGCCTACGTCCGCCATGCGGCTCTCGCCCGGCAGATCGTCCGCACGCAGGGGCTCTACCGCCTCCTGGCCGCCTACGGCCGCGAGCACCGCGCGCACGTCGCCCGCACCGGGCAGCTCTCTTTCAACGACATCGCCCAGCTGCTCGCGCCCGCTTCCGGCCCAATTCCCGCCCGTCGGCGCGCCCTGCTGGAAAGCCGTCTCGACGCCCGCTACCTGCACTGGCTCCTCGACGAATTCCAGGACACTTCCCTCGTCCAATGGGCCGTCATCGAAAACCTCCTCGACGAAGTCGTCCAGAATCCCGACGGCGACCGCACGCTGTTCTACGTCGGCGACGTCAAACAGGCCATCTACGAATGGCGCAGCGGCGATCCGCGCCTCTTCCGGCGCATTCTCGCCAAGTACAACCGGCCCGGCCACGTCGCCATCGAGGAAGCCGAACCGCTGGTGCGCTCCTGGCGCTCCAGCCCCGTCGTGCTCGACGCCGTCAACGCCGTCTTCGGCCGCCTGCCCGCCCTGCCGCTGCCCGGCGACGAAGACCTCGCGGCCGATTGGCAGGCCATCGCCGCGCGCTGGGCGGCCGAATGGCAGCCCCACGCCGCCGCCCCGAAAAACGCGCATCTGGCCGGCCACGTCGCGCTCCACGTGCTGCCGCGGCTGAAGCCGGACGAAGAAGGCCCGACACCCATCGCCCGCGCCGCCGATCTCGTGGCCGAACTCCGGCGAAGCATCCCCGATTTCGACCGCCGTTCCGTCGCGCTCCTCGCCCGCGGCAACGCCGACGGCCTCGCCCTGCTCGACGCCCTCGCGCAACGGGGCATCCGCGCCGTCTGGGCCGGCAATTCGCCGTTGCTCGACAACGCGCTCATCCCGGCCATTCTCTCCTACGCCAAGCTCACGGAGCATCCCGGGGACAAATTCGCCCGGCGCCACGTCGAAATGTCGCCGTTGGCGGGCCGGGTGTCGCTCGCGCCGGCCGCGCTCGCCGCCCAGGCCCGCCTCATCCGCGAACAAGGCTTTTCCGGATTCGTGGCGCGGCTTGCCGCCGCGCTGGATCTTTCCGCGGCGCCCCTCGAACAAAGCCGGTTGCGCACGCTCGTCGCCGTCGCCGCCGAATTCGACCGCCAACCCGGCGGCAACGCCCTCCAGTTCGTTTCCTGCGTCCAGGCCCAGGAAATCCCCGCCGAGGAAACCGGCTCCAACGTGCAGATCCTCACCATGCACAAGGCCAAGGGCCTTGAATTCGACGTCGTCATCCTTCCCGCCCTCGGCGACAAGGGCATCACGTCCATGGGCAAGCCGGCGCTCCTTGTCCGCGAGCGGGACGGCCGCGAACCCAATCCGCCGGTGGACTGGATCCTGTCCGCGCCCGAGACCGCCATCGTCGAAGCCGAACCGCCCCTCGCCGCGCAACGGACCGCCTACCGCCAAGGCAAAGCCCTCGAAGAACTGCGCCTGCTCTACGTCGCCATGACCCGCGCCAAGCGCGCGCTGCATCTGATCACCGTCGCCCCCGCCGAAAGCACGAAGACGCTCCGCCTCGACAACGTCCTGCAGAACACGCTCGCGCCCGACGCCCACCCCGATCCCCAACAGCCCGTCTGGGAAAAAGGTTCGGTCGATTGGTGGAAACAGGAAACCGCCGGCGAAAAACCGGCAGCGACGCCGAGCGCGCCGCTGCGGTTCGACGACTTGCCGAGTGCGCCCGCCGAAAAGCCGCTGGACGCGCGCGTGGCCTCGCAGGAAAACGTCAAAGGCTCCGGCGCGGATGGCCGCGCGTTCCGCCCCGAAGGCGCCGAAGCCCGCGATCTCGGCACGCGCGTACATGCCCTGTTCGAGCAGATCGCCTGGCTGGCGCCCGGCGAAATTCCGGAATTTCCGGAGACCGCACCGGCCGACGTCCGGCTCGTCGCGTCGTGCCTGAAGAATCCGCGCATCCACGCCTTGTTCGAAAAGCCCGCCGGCGACGTCGAACTGCTGCGGGAACAGGCGTTCGAAGCGGTGCTGAACGGCCACTGGCTTTCCGGCAAGATCGACCGCCTGCAGCTCGAAAAAGACGCGGCGGGCCGGCCTGTCCGGGCGCGGGTGCTCGACTTCAAGACCGATCGCGCGCCGAATCCCGAACGCCACCGCGGGCAGATGGACGATTACCGCCAGGCCGTGGCCAAATTATTCGCGCTCCCGCCGGATCGAGTGGCCTGCACGCTGCTGTTCGTGCGCGGCGGAGTCGTTGCGGACGTCTGAGCCAACCCCGGCGGGTTGGGCCAACCCGCCCTACCCACGAACCCTGCAACCTATTCTTCGGCGAAGACCACGTCGTGGCGATCGAGCATGGCGCCTTCGGCCAAAGCCAGCGCGGCGAGTTGCCGGTTGTAGTCCATGAGCGCTTGGACGGCGTCGTTGCGCGCGCCCGTCAGGTCGCGCTGAAGCTGCAAGACGACGAAACTGGTGCTTTTGCCGCTTTCGAGCTTCCGCTGTTCGGCTTCCAGAGCTTCGCGGGCGTAATCGCGGGCCTCCCGCGTGGCTTGGACCTTTTCGTAGCCGGTCCGCACGGCGGCGGCGGCATCCTCGACTTCCACCAGGGCCTTTTCTTCCAATTGGCGCAATCCCAGCTTTTGTTTTTCCTCGTTGGCGCGGCTCTGGGCATAGCGGGTCTTCGCGGCGCGGTTGCCTAGCGGAAACGTTAGCGTCACGCCGGCGCTCCAGAAGGGCTCGTCGGCGGCTTCCATCCGATCATAAACATCGCCGGCCGAGGACTCGTCGCTGGCGGCCACGCCGTAGCTGCCCACCAGATCGAGCGACGGCAAGGTCTGGTTTTTCTGGTAGTCCGCGGCGATGCCTTGCCGTTCCAGCGCCAACCGCGCCTGGCGCAGATCGGGGCGCCGCTCCAGCGCCTGCTCGCCGCTGGCGGCGGCATCCGTCGCGACGGATTCGGCCGCCAGTTCGCCGATCGGCGCCAACTCCACGTCGCGCACGCTCCGGTGGTCGGCGTACAGCAAGGTCTTGAGCTGGTTCTGGGCTTCGGCGTAGGCGCGCCGCGCGGAGCTGAGCGCTGCGCGCGCGGCGGCGGCCTGGCTTTCGGCCTGTTTTTCGTCGAGACGGGACAACGCTCCGATCTGCACCTTGCGGCGGTTGTCCTCGTAGAGCTGCGTGGCCAGTTGGACGGCATCTTCCTGCACGCGAATGCTCTCGCGCGCCTCGACCAGCGCGTACCAGGCCGTTTCGACCTGCGCCAGCACGTCCTGGATCCGCGCTTCGAGCTGCGCCGCCGCTTCCGCGGATTGCTTGCGGGCGACGGCCACCTGGTAGCGGACGGAATCGGTCTTGAAGCCCTTCAGCAGCGGCTGCGTGAGCGTGACGCTGGCGCTGCCGGTGCTCGTGTCGAACGGATTGCCCCCGCGCGTGCCGTCGGTGCTGCCCACCCGCGCCCCGAGCTCGTAGCCCAGGCCGCCCAGCGGCGTCGCGCCGCCGATGGAGGCTGCAAGCGCATCGTTGTCCGTTTCCGATCCCAGTATTTCCACGTTCTCGGCCGTCGTCTCCGCGCGGGAGCCGATGCTTTCCGCATGGGTGCGCTTGGCGGACAGCGTCAGGTTCGGATCGTAGCCGCCGCGGGCGGCGGCGACGTCCTGCCGCGCCGTCTCGCGCGCGATCCGTTCGATCCGCAGATCCAGATTGTTCTCCAGCGCCAGCCCGACGCAATCCGCCAGCGTCAGGTTGCGGCTTGCCGGCTCCGCCCCCGTCGCCGAAACCGTAAGCATGACCGCCAGCAAGGCCGCTCCCACTTGAAGATTGAACCTTGAATGTTGAATGTTGAATATTGAATGCGAATTATTCATACCGCAGCGCCTCGATGGGATCCAACCCCGCCGCCTTGCGCGCCGGGTAAAAACCGAAGAATATGCCGATGACCGCGCTGAACGCGAACGCCAGCGCCACCGAATCCAGGGAAACCAGCGTGGTCCAGCCGAATTTCGCCGAAACCAGATGCGCGGCACCGTAGCCCAGCCCGATCCCGATCAGCCCGCCGCCCAGGCTCAGCACCACGGCC
The DNA here is from genome assembly GCA_009930415.1 of Spartobacteria bacterium. GTDB lineage: Bacteria > Verrucomicrobiota > Kiritimatiellia > CAIQIC01 > Lenti-01 > Lenti-01. The sequence goes on from RZYG01000014.1 coordinate 19,029, forward strand.
TCCACCAAAAACTGCAGCAGGATGTCCGCTCCGCGCGCACCGACCGCCATGCGCACGCCGATCTCCCGCGTGCGCTCCGTCACGCTCACCAGCATGATGTTCATGATGCCGATGCCGCCCACCAGCAGCGACACCCCCGCGATCGCACCCAGCAGAACCGTCATCGTCTGGGCCGTCGAGGTCGCCATCTCCAGCATGTCCTGCATGTTCCGGATCAGGAAATCGTCTTCGCCCCCGTCCGGAATCCGGTGCCGCTGGCGCAGCAGCGCCTCGATCTGCGCCACCACGTCCGGAATCCGCTCCGCGTTCTCGGCCTGTACCGAAATGGCCCGGAAATGGTTCTCGCCCGTCAGCCGCACCATGGCGCTCGTCCAGGGCACCAGCACCATGTCGTCCTGGTCCCGTCCCATCATGTTCGCCCCCTTGGCGCGCAGCACGCCGACCACTTCGTACGGGGCATTCTGGATGCGGATGACCTGCCCGACCGGATCGCCGCCGCCGAACAGGTTCGTCGCCACCGACTGCCCCAGCACCGCCACTTTCGACGCCGCGCGGATGTCCTGTTCCGTGAAGTGGCTGCCCCGCTCCAGCCGCCAAGCCCGCACCGCCGGATATTCCTCGCTGACCCCGTAGATCGTCGTGTTCACGTTCTGGTTGCCCGCGGCGATCTGCCCCATGGCGCGCACTTCGGGCGTCGCCCCCGCCAGGCCGGAAACTTCCTGGCGGATCGCGTCGTAGTCCTGCCGGGTCAGCGCCACGCCGCTGTCCCCGCCCAGATGCACCCCCCCGCTGCGCGCGGCGCGCGAAATCACCATCACCATGTTCTGGCCCATCTGCTCGATGCTCGCGGCCACCTGCGCCTTCGCGCCCGTGCCGATCGCCACCATCGCGATCACCGCCGCCACCCCGATGATCACCCCCAGCATCGTCAATCCCGTCCGCAGCGGGTTCCGCCGCAGCGCGCGCAGCGCGATCGTGCCCGTCGCCGTGAATTTCATGACGGCTCCTCCGGCGCCGGGCGGCCGGCTTTCGCCAGCTCGGTGGCGGCGTCCAGCCGGTCCGGCACGGGCCGGTCGGTCACGATCCGCCCGTCGCGCATGACGATTTCGCGCCGGCAATAGCGCGCAATGTCCGGCTCGTGGGTCACCATCAGGATGGTCATGCCCTTGCGGTTCAGGTCCTGGAAGATGGCCATGATCTCGAGGCTGGTGCGGGTGTCGAGGTTGCCGGTCGGCTCGTCGGCCAACAACAGCGCCGGCTCGTTCACCAGCGCGCGCGCAATCGCCACGCGCTGCTGCTGGCCGCCGGAGAGCTGGCTGGGATGATGCCCCGCCCGTTCCGCCAGCCCCACCCGCGCCAGCGCCTCGCGCGAGCGGCGGCGCAGCTCGCGGCCCCGATGTCCGTGCGGCGAATACAACAGCGGCAATTCCACGTTTTCCAGCGCCGACGTGCGCGAGAGCAGGTTGAAGCCTTGGAAGACGAACCCCAGCCGCTGGTTGCGCACCCGCGCCAATTCGTTTTTCGACAGCGCGCCGACGTCTTCGCCGTCCAGCCAGTAGCGCCCGCCCGTCGGCCGGTCCAGGCAACCCACCACGTTCATCAGCGTGGACTTGCCCGAACCGCTCGCGCCCATCACCGCCACGAATTCGCCTTGGACCACCGCCAGCGACACCCCGCGCACCGCGTGCACGGCCACTTCGCCGGTCTGGTACACCTTGTCCAGCGCTTCCAACCGAATGACGGAAGGCGTCATGTCCGGCTCCTTACCGCGGTCCCCGCTGCGGCGGACTCGGCATGAAAGGCGAAGACCCGTTTGAACGAGTCGCCTTTTCTTTTTCCGCCGCGCTCTGGATGCCCGTGACGATCCGGTCGCCTTCCCGCAATCCCGGTCCGACCACTTCGGTCCAACTGCCGTCCGTGATCCCGACGGCCACGGCGCGGGCCGCCAATTGCCCGGCCTCGTCCAGCACGTAGACTTGGCGGACGTTGTCGGCTTCGTCGCCCGCGGACGCCCGGCTTCGAGAACCGCCGGACGAGCCCAGCGGATCCCCCAGCCCCAAGCCCAAGCCCAGCCCCAACCCCGGCCCTTCGCCCGGAACCGGCCGATCCGCCACGTCCCGCGGCCCCTGCGCGGCGGCCGGCGCCGGCGTTTTCTTCCGGGCCGGTTCCTCCGCGCCGGCCGGCGGACGGAACCGCAGCGCCGCGTTCGGCAGCCGCAGCGCGTTTTCCCGACGCGCCGTGATCACCGCCGCGTTGGCCGTCATGCCCGGCCGCAACTTCAGATCCGGATTGTCCACGTCCACGATCGCAACGTAGTTCACCACGTTCTGGACCGTCACCGGCTCGAACCGCACCTGGCTCACGTTGCCCGTGAAGGTCAGCGCCGGATAGGCATCCACCGTGAACGTCACGACCTGCCCTTCCGCCACGTCGCCCACGTCGGCCTCCGAAATCTGCGCCTCGATGCGCATCGCGCGCAGATCCTGCGCCAACGTGAACAGCGTCGGCGCGTTCAGGCTCGCCGCGACGGTCTGGCCGACGTCCACCGCGCGCGAAATCACCACGCCGTCCATCGGCGAGAGGATCGTCGTTTTTTCCAGATCCACCCGCACTTTGCTCAGGCTGGCTTCCTTCATCCGCAACGCGGCCTGCGCCTGCGCCAGCGAGGCTTCGGACTGGTCGTAGTCCGCCTGGCTGACGAGCTCCAGCTCCCGCAGTTCCTTCGCGCGCCGGAAATTCGCTTCGGCCAGCTTGAGCGAAGCCCGCGAACTCTCCAGTTCCGCCTGCGACTGCTCCAGTTGCCGTTCGTAGGTCGAGGCGTCCAGCTTCGCCAGCACCTGCCCGTTCGTCACCGCCGAATTGTAGTCCGCGAACAGCTCCATGATCTTCCCCGACACCTCGCTGCCCACCAGCACCGTCTGCACCGCTCCCAGCGCCCCGTTGGCGGTGACGGTCTGGACGATTTCGCCCCGTTTCAGCTCTTGCGTCTTGTATTGCGTCGCGCCATTGCCGTTTGCGGCCCGGAAATGGAACCACCCCCAGACGCCGCCGCCGGCCACGGCCAGCGCCAACGTCCAACCCAGCCATCCCTTGCTTTTCTTTGACTGCATGCCATCCGCTCCGGTTTTCCCGACGTTATCCTAAAGTCGATTCCATGGGTTGAAAGGTTACACCCCCGGCCCGTTGAGGGCGATCCCGAATCCATTCCCTGGAAACTGGCAATCCCCCCGCCGCATGGTATGTTTTCCTCCCATGAATTCCTGCGACGTCCTCCTCATCGGTTCCGGCGGCGGCACCAAAATCGCCCAGGCTCTCGCGCGCCTGGGCCGGCGCGTGACCGTCATCGAGCGCGAACGCGCCGGCGGCACCTGTCTCAACCGCGGCTGCATCCCCAGCAAGATGCTGATCCATCCCGCCGGCCTCGTCCAGCGCCTCCGCGACCGGCGCCATCCCGCCATCCGCACCGCGCTCCCCGCCGTCGATTTCGAAGCCCTGGTCGCCTCCATCAACGCCTATACCGACGGCACCTCCGATTCCCTCGTCGGGCACTTCGAGCAAAACGCCGCCATCGACTACGTCCGCGGCGAAGCCCGGTTCGTCTCCGACCGCGTCGTGGCCGCCGACGGGCGCGAATTCACCGCCCCCGTCATCGTCGTCGCCACCGGCGCCCGGCCCCACGTCCCCGCGATCCCGGGCCTCGCCGGCACCCCCTTCATGACCAGCACCGAGGCCTTGCGCAACCGGATTCTGCCCCCGCGCATCGCCGTCCTCGGCGGCGGCTACATCGGCGCCGAACTCGGCGGGGCCTACGCCGGGTTCGGCAGCCACGTCACGTTTCTCCTCCGCTCCACCTTCCTCAAACGCGAGGATCCCGACGTCGTCGCCGAATTCACCCGCGCCTTCGCCCCCGGCAAAACCATCCACGAACACGCCCGCATCCGTGAAGTCGCCCACCGCGACGGCGTCTTCACCCTCACGTGCAGCTCCGTCAACGGCGCGCCTTTCGTCGTCGAGGCCGAAGCCCTCCTCGTCGCCACCGGCGTCGTTCCCAACAGCGACGGCCTCGGCCTGGAAAACACCGGCATTCAAACCAACGCCGATGGTTTCATCGCCGTCGACGATCGCCTGCAAACCGCCGTCCCCGGCGTCTTCGCCCTCGGCGACGTGGTCGGCCGCCATCTTTTCCGGCACGCCGTCAACTTCGAGGCCGAGTACTGGCTCGACGCCCACTTCATCGCCCCCGCGCCCTATCCCATCGCCTATCCCCCCATGCCCGGGGCCGTCTTCACCCATCCGGAAATCGCCTCCGTCGGCCTGACGGAACCCGCCGCGCGCGAGCAGGGCCTCGACGTCGTCGTCGGCAAGGCTTCCTATCCCTCCTGCGCCATGGCCGTCGCCCGCCATCTCGACCACGGCCTGGTGAAACTGCTCTTCGCCCGCGACACCGGAAAACTCCTCGGCGCCCATCTCGTCGGCGAGGAAGCCTCCACCCTCATCCAGGAACTCGTCCTCGCCCTCACCCACGGCCTGACCGCGGCGGACCTCTACCGGCAGATCTACATCCACCCCGCCTTCCCCGAAGTCGTCCGCAACGCCGTCCGCCACGCCCTCCCCCAGCTCGACCCCCGCCGCGCCAGCCTGTTCTAGCCAACTCGATCCCCCTTGGCCCCCCCCCTACGGGCTTGCCCCGTGGGTGAATCAGGTCCGCCCATGGTTTAGGGGTCAGTCCTGTATTTGTCGCATGATTTGGCGGAGCCGGGTCCGCTTTGGATCTTGCGCAAAGTCAAACAGCCGCACGGCGCGGGGCAGATTTGCGCGATGACCAAGGGATAATTGCTGGCAAATCCAATCGGTTGGCGCCAGCGTTGATTTGCGCAACAGCCATGCAATGGCCTGCTTTTCCATGTCCGTGTTTTTTCTCTTTTGAAGTTCTCTCTGCGTCAATCCCAAGGAATCGAGAGCCTTATTGAACCAGTTGGCCGCATGCCGCAAATCGCCAGCGCGAATGGCGGCCCCGGAGTATGAATCGCGGCGGCACATGGCGGTTTGGGCCGCAATGCGATTTAACATTTCCCGCCTGAAGTCGTCGCCGCCCAAATACCATCCCCGCCGAATTTCCTTCCATTCGGGAACGACGGATTTCGGATCGGCTCGCAGCGCGGCCAAGCGCCGAGCCATACTGGCAGCGTAAGCTCTAGGTGACAAACCCACGGCAGACAAGAAACGGATCGTTTCGTGCCACGGGGCGCGAATCGCCCGTTCGATGGTCGCCGGATAACTGCTCCACGGATAAGCCTCCAGCGGGGCATCCTTCGGAACCAGATGGGCCCTTGCCGGATTGAGGTGAATGTAGTTGCCTACAATTCCAAAGTACGACGGATGAGCCGAATCCAACGGAATCGCTTTGTAGCGACCTTGAAAAAGATGGCCGCAAACATGGTGGCGGGCATTGAAGCGGGCCGTGTAAGTCGTCTGGAACCAGCGCATGCCGTCCGCCAGTCCGGCCCTGGGGGTCTCCAGCAAAAAGTGATAGTGGTTGGGCATGAGAACGTAGGCATGAACAACCCACCCGGCCCGTTTGCAAGCGGCTGCCAACGTGGCTAAAAACATGTTCCGGTCGTGATCATCCCGAAAAATGGCCTTGCGGCGATCCCCGCGGCACATCACATGATAGACCGCCCCTTCGTATTCCACGCGCGGACTTCTTGGCATGCCGTCTTCTTCTCTCAAAAGCCGGGATCAGTCAAGAATAATGCGACATATACAGGACTGACCCCATAGCTTAATTAAGATCCATCATCCCCGCAGCATCTCGTTGATGGCCACCGCGGCGCGGCGGCCTTCGCCCATCGCCAAGATCACCGTGGCCGCGCCCAGCACGATGTCGCCGCCGGCGAATACCCCCGGCAGGCTCGTGCGGCCGTTCTCGTCGGTCACGATGTGGCCGTACTTGTCCACGGCCAGCCCCGGCGTGGTCTGCTCGATCAGGGGGTTCGACTCGTTGCCGATCGCCACGATCACCGCGTCCATCGGCAGCGTGAATTCGCTGCCCTTGATTTCGACGGGGCGCCGCCGCCCGCTGGCGTCCGGCTCGCCCAGTTCGTAGCGCAGGCATTCGATGCCGGTCACCTTGCCGTTCTCGCCCAGGATGCGCTTGGCGTTCTGGAGCATGTGGAACTGGACGCCTTCTTCCTTGGCGTGGGCCACTTCTTCCACGCGCGCGGGCATTTCGACTTCCGTGCGGCGGTAGATCAGGTGCACTTCCTTCGCGCCGAGGCGCAGCGCGGTGCGCGCCGCGTCCATCGCGACGTTGCCGCCGCCGAGCACCGCCACCCGTTGCGCCGCATGGATCGGCGTGACGGCCCGCTCGCGGTCGTAGGCCTTCATCAGGTTCGACCGCGTCAGGTATTCGTTGGCCGAATAGACGCCAACGAGGTTTTCGCCCTCGATGTTCATGAACTTCGGCAGGCCGGCGCCCGAGCCGACGAACACGGCGTTGAAGCCGTCCTTCGCGATCAAATCCGCGATTTTGCGCGTGCGCCCCACCACGAAGTTCGTGCGGATTTCCACGCCCATTTGCCGCAGCGTATCGAGTTCCGCCCGGACGATTGCCTTCGGCAAACGGAATTCCGGAATGCCGTAGACCAGCACGCCGCCGGCCTTGTGGAAGGCCTCGAACAGCACCACCTCGTGGCCCGCGCGACGCACGTCGGCCGCCACCGTGATCCCCGCTGGTCCGCTGCCCACCACGGCCACTTTCTTGCCCGTCGCCGGCGCCACGACTGGCGCCGCCGCCGCGCCCTTGGCCCGCTCCCAGTCCGCCACGTAGCGTTCCAAACGGCCGATCGACACGGCCTTTTCCACGGATTTCAGGCTCTTGCCCACCGTGCACGGCTCCTGGCATTGCGTTTCCTGCGGGCAGACCCGGCCGCAGACCGCCGGCAGCAGGCTGGTTTCCTTGATGATCGCGATGGCCTGGGCCATGTCGCCTTCCGCGATGGCCGCGATGAATTGCGGAATCCGGATCCGCACGGGGCAACCCTGCACGCAGGGCGCGTTCTTGCACTGGAGGCAGCGCGCCGCTTCGATCCGGGCCTGCTCTTCGAAGTAGCCCGTCGCCACTTCCTGCATGTTTCGCGCGCGGACCAGCGGATCCTGCGTCGGCATTTCCTGCATGGGAATCGCCAGCCGGTCCCGCGGCTTCAAGGGCTGCGGCAGCGCCTGGATGCGCGCCCATTCGGCGCGCGCGGCTTCTTGCAGCGATTCGGCGGAGCGGAAGCTCATTCCTGCAATCCTTTTTTGACGGCCTCGGCGTGCAGGTTGCACCCCGCCGCCGCGATCTTCTCTTGTTCCCGGTACGAACCCAGCCGCTGGATCATCTGGTCGAAATCCACCTGGTGGCCGTCGAATTCCGGCCCGTCCACGCACACGAACTTCGTCTTCCCGCCCACGGTCACGCGACAGCCGCCGCACATGCCCGTGCCGTCGATCATGATCGTGTTCAGGCTCACCACCGTCGGCACCGCGTAGGGCTGCGTCGTCCGCGCGCAGAATTTCATCATCACCGGCGGGCCGATCGCCACCGCCAGATCCGGCTTGGGCTCGCGTTCGCACAGCTCTTTCAGCGGCTCGGTCACGAGGCCTTTCCGGCCGTACGACCCGTCGTCGGTGCAGACGATGACTTCGTCGGCGATCTCCCGCATTTCCGGTTCCAGGATCACCAATTCCTTCGTCCGCGCGCCGATGATCACGATCAGCTTGTTCCCCGCCCGCTTCATGCCCTGCGCGATCGGATACAGCGGGGCCGTCCCGATGCCGCCGCCCACGCAGACCACCGTCCCGAACTTCTCGATGTGCGTCGGCTTGCCCAACGGCCCCACCAGATTCGCGATTTTGTCCCCGACCTGCATCTGCGCCAGCAGCTTCGTGCTCTTGCCCACCGCCTGGAAGATCAGCGTGATGCTCCCCTCCGCGACGTCCGCATCGGCGATCGTCAGCGGAATCCGCTCCCCGAATTCCGTGTCCAGCTGCAGGATGATGAACTGCCCCGGCTTGCGCTCTTCCGCGATCAGCGGCGCGCGCACCCGCATCCGGACCACGTCCTGCGAGAGCTGCTCTTTGAATAGAATCTGGTTCATGCGTTCCGATCTCCTGCCCGTGACAATATTGGCGGATACTAGCGGCCGAAACGCGGCCCGGAAAGAATTTTCCTTCCCCGTAGTCGCCCCGCTAGAACAGGGATTCCGCCCCGGGGGGCGGCCCCTCCTGCTCGACGTCCACGTCCGGATTCGGCACGTGGAACGACCGATGGCAGGCCGGGCATTCGACGAACTGGCCCCGCTTGCTGCGGTCGACCATGACCACGTAGTAGCAGAACGGGCAATCATGCTGGATCGGAGCGTTGGGATCCTGGACGGGGATAGGCTGGAAACACGTCGAGCATTCAATCGATTGGCCCCAGAGGTTCTCGGCCACCCGCACGGCGGTTTGGCAGAACGGACAGACGAACCGGGCCGTCTGGTGGGGCACTTTCAGCGGGGCATCGCAATCCGGACAGTGGACGATCAGGCCGACGCCGGCCTCGTCCACTTCCAAATGCTTGCCGCAGGCGGGACATTTGAAGTGCACGTTCAGGGTGCGTGGCGCGGCCGCGGCGGGAGGCTGCGCGGCGAACGGGCGGGCGCAGGTCGAGCACTCGATTTCCCCGCACAGGAGATTCGCGGCCACCAGCACCGCGACGTGGCAATGGGGGCACGTGCATTTGGCCACCTGCTCGGGCACCCGGATCGGCGCCTCGCAATCCGTGCAGCGAACGATCAGCCCCGCCCCGGCTTCGTCGACTTCCAGATGCTTGCCGCAGGCGGAACAGACGAAGTGGAT
>RZYG01000407.1 GCA_009930415.1 Spartobacteria bacterium
AGCCGTGGATCACGCGGACGACGCCCACGCCGTCGGCGCGCGCGCGGTCCAGTTGCGCTTCCAGCCGCCGCAGGGCCTCCGCCACGGTCGGCAGGCCCGTTTCGATATCGACATTGCGCACCGCCGGGCCGGCCGCGCGCTCGCCCGCCGCGGGCGCCTGCGGCGCCTCGCAGTAGGGGCAGACGGCGGCGCCGGGCGCAAGCGGCTCGCCGCAGACGTCGCAGGGCTTCATGCGGCGGCCTCCGGCGCTTCGCTTTCGCGCCGGCGCAGCTCGCGCAGCTGCCGCAGCACCAGCGGCAGCGCGATCAGCGTCGTCAGCACGTCGGAGGCGGGCGCCGCGGCGTAGATGCCCGGCAGGCCCCAGAACAGCGGAAAGACCAGGATGAACGGAATGAACAGCAGGATCTGGCGGGACAGCGCGATCAGCGTGGCCGGCACCGGCTTGCCGATGGCCTGGAAGAACTGTCCGCCCATGATCGGGAAGCCGATGATCGGAAAGGCGAGGGTGAAGATCCGCAGGGCCTGGGTGCCGAGCGGAATCAGATGCGAGTCCGCGGCCACGAACAGCCGCAGGATGGGCACGGGGAAGAGCTGGCTGACGGCGCCGCCGAGAACCATGAAGACCGTGGCGACCGCGGCGGAGGTCCAGAAGAGGAGCCGGACGCGTCCGTATTTGCGCGCGCCGTAGTTGTAGCCCATCAGCGGCTGCGCCCCTTGGCCCAGGCCGAAGATCGGCATGAAGATGATGCTCATATAGGCCGACAGGATGCCCATGACGGCGATGGCGTCGTCGCCCCCGTACCGGCCCAGGCCGCGGTTGAGGATCACGTTGAGCAGGCTGTTGGCCAGGTTCATCGCGAACGGCGCGAAGCCGATCGCCAGCAGGGGTCCCACGATGCGCCGGAATTCCAGCCGCAGGCAGCGCCGCCGCAGCCGCGTGCCGGCCCCCGGCAGCAGGAAATAGCCGAAGCACCACGCGAACGACAGCCCCTGCGCGATCACCGTAGCCCACGCCGCGCCCTGCATGCCCCAGCCGAACGTGAAGATGAACAGCGGATCGAGGATCGCGTTGGCGACCGCGCCGATCAACATGGCCGCCATCGAGATCTTGGGGCGCCCGTCCGAGCGGATGAAATGCGACAGCCCGTGGCCGGTCGTGCTCAAGGCGATGCCGTAGAGCACCACGCGCGCGTAGTCCCGGGCATACGGCAGCAGCTCCTCGCCCGCGCCCATCAGGCGCAGCAGGGGATCCAGCCAGACCAGCCCCGCCAGCGACGCAACCAGCGGGATGAAGAACAGCAGGCCGAACGCGTTGCCCAGGATGCGCTCCGCCTCGTCCCGCCGCCCTTCGCCCATGCGGATGGAAAACAGGGTGTTCGCGCCCACGCCCACGAGGATCGAG
>RZYG01000408.1 GCA_009930415.1 Spartobacteria bacterium
CGTTGTCGCCGACGACCAGTTCGCCGGACAAATAGGCGCCGACGAGGGTTTCGGGCGTGGCGGGCTGGCAGCCCACGACGACTTCGATGCCGTTCTGCTTGAACAGGTCCTGCGCGCGGGTGCCCATGCCGCCGGCCAGGATGACGGTGGCACCCTGATCGTGCAGCCATTTGGGCAGCACGCCGGGTTCGTGCGGCGGTGGCTCGGCCAGCGTGGTGGCGCCGATTTTCTTCGTTTGGTCGTCCACTTCGACGAGGGCAAAGTGGGAACAGTGGCCGAAATGCAGGCTAAGCCGGCCTTCGACGATCGGAATGGCGATTTTCATTTAGGATCTCCTTTGGTTTTTTCTACAGGGCTTGAATGGATGCGGCGATGCGGTCGAAGGTCTGGACGGATTCGGGGGAAGCCTGGTTGCAGATGAACGGGACGCCGTCGTCGCTGGCCACCCCGATGCGCGGATCGAGCGGCACGCGGCCGAAGAAGGGCACGCCCATTTCGGCGGCCATCCGTTCGCCGCCGCCCGCCTTGAAAATGTGGGTGATTTCACCGCACTTGGGGCAGACGAATCCGCTCATGTTCTCCACGACGCCCAGCACGGGGATGTCGGTCTTCTGGCAGAAGCGGATCGAGCGGCGCACGTCGGAAGTGGAAATCCGCTGGGGCGTGGTGACGATCACCGCGCCGTCCACCGGCGCCGCCAACTGGCAGACGGACAGCGGTTCGTCGCCGGTGCCGGGCGGCAAATCCACGACCAGGCAATCCAGATCGCCCCAGGCGACGTCTTCCAGGAACTGGCGGATGACCGTCATTTTCATTGGTCCGCGCCAGATGACCGCGTCGTCGGCGTTCGGCAGCAAGAAGCCGATGGACATCACTTTGAGGCCTGAATAGTCGAGTGGCAGCAGCGCTTCGCCGTCGCCGATCACGCGGGCGTGGTCCAGATGAAGCATGCCGGGAATGCTGGGGCCGTGGATATCGACGTCGAGCAGGCCGACGCGCTGCCCGGCCAGCATCAGATGCACGGCCAGATTCGTCGCGACCGTGCTTTTGCCGACGCCGCCCTTGCCGGACATCACCATGATCTTGCGGCGGATCTGGCCGAGGCGCTGCCGGAGTTTCTGGTCTTCCGGGACGGTTTCCGCGCGCGGCGGCGGCTCGGGAATGCCGCCGCAGGAGGTGCGGGAACTGCACGAGGAGCAGGAGGTTTTGTCGCAATCGGGTCCGGGATGCTGTTCCATGGGTTTTCCTTATCGTTCAGAAATCGAAGACGGCGCCGGCGCCGCCGGGGCGGCATGCCTCGGGGAAAGCGGTCCAGAGCGCGGCGGCGGCCCGGGGTCCGGTGCAATGCATCGGCACCAGCAGGCGGGGATGGAATTCGCGCAACCGCTCGATCACC
>RZYG01000147.1 GCA_009930415.1 Spartobacteria bacterium
TGACGGTCGATTGCCTCGCGCGGACCTACGGCGGGGGCACGGCTTCGAACATCGCGGTTTCCATCTCCACCGACAACGGTTCAACCTGGGCCGCGCTGGGCACGGTCGCGCCGCTCGACAGCACCCTGCGGGCGATGACCACCCTGTCCGATACGGCTCACCTCGGCTATGAGCAAACCCGCATCCGTTGGCAGTCGCCGGACGCCACGGGCACGGTGGGAGTCGGCGTCAAGACGCTCGTCGTCCAAGGCTGGGGCCCCGCCTACGCACCGTCTTTCGTCGCGGGCTATGAAAACCTGGCCGTCGCCGGCACGAGCCAGGCCGTGACGGGGTTGGACGAACTCGCGACCTACTACTTCCGCGTGCGCGCCGAAAACGCCGCGGGCACCAGCGCGAATTCGCCGGCCGCCAGCGTGACGACGCCGTCCAAGGCCAACCAGACGATTTCGTTCCCGGCCATCGGCGCACAAGTTGCGACCAACGTGCTGGCGCTCTCCGCGACGGCCTCGAGCGGCCTGCCGGTCAGCTTCGCGGTGGCCGGCGGTCCGGCGGAGATCGACGGCGCCGCGCTGACCTTCACCGGCGCGGGCACGGTCAGCATCGTGGCCGCGCAGGCGGGCGACGCGGCGTGGAATCCGGCGCCCAGCGTAACGAATGCCTTCGAGGTTTCCAAGGCCGTGGCCGGCGTGACGCTGGGCGGCTTGGCGCAAGCCTACGACGGCACGCCCAAGAGCGCGACGGCCATCACGGTGCCCGCCGGGCTGACCGTGGAATTCACCTACGACGGTTCGCCCACGGCACCCTCCGCGGAAGGCAGCTACGCGGTCACCGGCACCGTGAACGATGCGAAGTATTCGGGCGAGGCCTCCGGCACGCTGGTCGTTTCCGCCGAAGCGCTCACCGATTTCCAGCTGTGGGTGCGCGACGACCAGGGCCAGAGCCTCGCCGATCCCAATTTTGCGGACACCGCGGACTACGACGGCGACGGCGCGACGACCTACGACGAATACCTGGCCGACACCGATCCGGCCAGCGATGCCAGCGTGCTGGGGCTGGCGGGCACCTACTTCAACAAGGCGCAGGCGGGCGGCGACACGGGCGAGATGCGTTTCACCTTCCCGGCCAGCACCGGCCGCTACTACCAACTGGTGTATTCCACCAACCTGTTCGGCGCGTCCAACGTCGTGGATCTCGGTTGGGGCCAGATCGGCATGGCGGTCACAAACGACAGCCCCGGCTCCTGGTTCGGCGCCATCCGCGTTTTGCTGAACGCGCCGTAGCGAGGCTCGGACAGATTCGGATTTGCTGGCTTCGGCGGGGCCGGGGTTGCATCGATGGCTTTCTGGAGGGTCGGGCTCCGTCCCGACCGGTTTTGGCTTCCGGTTCGACCGGCCGCGCGCGGAAGATCTCGACAAACTTCTACCGGTGTCGCAGGCTGGCTCCATGAGCTGGGCCTTGCTGGACATGCTGTTTTCCCGCGTGTGCGAGGAGTGCGGCGCGGTCTTGGCCGAAGACGAACCCGGCTCGCTGTGCTGGGATTGCCGCGCCCGGGTGCGCTTCGTGCAGGTGCCGTTCTGCGAACGCTGCGGGGATCCCGTGCCGGGCACCATCGGCGGCCCCTACGAGTGCGCCGGCTGCCGCGGCCTGCGACCGGCCTTCGACTGGGCTCGCTCGGCCGTCCGCTACGAGGGTCCGGCCAAAGCCTGCATCCGCCGCTTCAAATACCAGGCCGGCATCTGGCTGCAGGAAGAACTCGTCGGCTGGTTGGCCGCCTTGTGGCGCACCTGTCCGGCGGAAGTGCGCTCCGTGGATTTCGTGGCCGGCATCCCGCTGTATCCGCGCCGCGAGCGCGAACGGGGCTACAACCAGGCCGCGCTGCTGGCGGAAGGGCTGGCCGAGCGGGTGGGTATTCCCTTCCGGCGCGGCCTGTTAGGTCGAACGAAGCCCACCGCGACCCAAACGCATTTGACAGCGGTCCAGCGGGTCCATAATGTGAAGGGAGTTTTCTCGGTTCGCCGGCCCGGCGACGTGCGCGGGGCGCGGATCGCGCTGGTGGACGACGTGATGACCACCGGCGCCACGGCGAACGAATGCGCGCGGGCCCTCAAGGCGGCCGGCGCGGCGGCGGTGATGGTGTTGACGGTGGCCCGCGGCGGCTAGGCCGCCCGGCGGCGCGAATGGAAACGGATTTGCAGACATGACCTTGTTCGGAAAAAAGAGCGTAATCAAAAAAGCCCGCAAGCGGGACATGCCCGACGGACTGTGGTTGAAGTGCCCGGCCTGCAACGAGATGATTTTCGGCGAAGAGCAGGAAAAGAACCTGCGCGTCTGTCCCCTGTGCGGGCACCACTTCCCGATGAGCCGCGCCGAACGCCTGGCGATGCTCGCCGATCCGGGCTCGTTCGTCGAATGGGACAAGGACGTCTACAGCATCGATTTCCTCGGCTTCGTCGGCGCGGCTTCCTATCAGGAAAAACTCGAATCCAACCGCCGCAAGACCGGCGAGGTGGACGCGGTGACCTGCGGCCGCGCCCGCCTGGATGGCCGGGCCATCGCGCTCGGCGTCATGGATTTCGAGTTCCTCGGCGCCAGCATGGGCTCCGTGGTCGGTGAAAAAATCGCCCGCCTGATCGAGCGCGGCACGGCGGAAAAGCTGCCCGTGATCATCGTCTGCGCCTCCGGCGGCGCCCGCATGTACGAAGGCATGATGAGCCTGATGCAGATGGCCAAGACCAGCGGCGCGCTGGCGCGCCACGCCGACGCCGGTTTGCCCTATATCCCCGTGCTGACGCACCCGACCACCGCCGGCGTCATGGCCAGCTTCGCCACGCTGGGCGACGTGATCCTCGCCGAGCCCGGCGCCCTCATCGGTTTCGCCGGCGCGCGCGTCATCAAGGAAACCATCCACCAGGACCTGCCGCCCGGTTTCCAGCGCCCCGATTTCCTGCTCCGGCACGGCTTGCTCGACCAGATCGTGCCCCGCGGAGAACTCAAAGCCACCCTGACCCGCCTGCTCGACGCTTTTTGCGGACCGCTGCAGGCGTCCGAGCCGCCCGACGTGCCCGCCTGAGCGCGGAATCCTCGGCCCCTTCCGCCATCCGATCGGACCCCATGGGCAACGCTTCCTCCATTCTGGACGCCAAACTGACCTACCTCTACAGCCGCACGGGCGGCAGCGTCGTCAAGCTGGGCCTCGAGACCACGCGCGCGCTCCTGAAGGCCGTCGGCGTCGATCCGCAGCGGCTGCCGTGCCTCCACGTGGCCGGCACCAACGGCAAAGGTTCCGTCTCCGCCATGCTCGAAGCGGTCTTGCGCGAAGCGGGCCTGCGCACCGCGCTCTACACGAGTCCCCATCTCATCCGCTTCAACGAGCGCATCCGCGTGGTGGGGCAGCCCATCCCCGACGAGGATCTGCTGCGCCTTCTGGACGCAGTCGAGCGCGCCGACGAAGCCCAGGCCGCGGAACCCGGCGGCCGGCAGGGCACGTTTTTCGAACTGACCACGGTCGTCGCCTTCAAGTGGTTCCTCGAGCAGAACGTGCAGGTCGCCGTGCTCGAAACCGGCATGGGCGGGCGGCTCGACAGCACCAACGTCGTGACGCCGCTGCTGTCGGTCCTGACCGAAATCGGGCTGGAACACCGGTCGTTCCTGGGCGACACGCTCGAACAGGTGGCCGCGGAGAAGGCGGGCATCGTCAAGCCCGGCCGCCCGGTGGTGGTGGGCCGGCAGCGCCCGGCCGTCGCGCAGGTGATCGCGGAGAAAGCCCGCGCCGCGGAGGCTCCCGTGTTGCGCGCGGACGAACGCGTATCCGTCCGGCGCCTGGCCCAGGATCTGGACGGCCAGACGTTGGCGGTCGAAACCGGCGGCGGCGCCTGGGCGCCGTTCCGGATGCCGTTGCTGGGCGACTTCCAGCTCGCCAACTGCGCGCTGGCGATCACCGCGCTCGAATGGCTGCGCGACGAACTGGGCTGGCCGCTCTCCGACGACGTCGTCCGCGCCGGCCTGGAAAAGACCCGTTGGCCGGGCCGCTGCCAAGTGGCCTCGCGCGACCCGGTGTTCCTCGTCGACGTGGCCCACAATCCCGATGCCGCGCAGGCGCTGGCCGCGTTCCTCAAGCGTTTCCGCGGCGAGCGGAAAGTGGCGCTCATCTGCGGCATGCTGGCGGACAAGGACGCCGAAGGATTCTTCCGCCTGCTGCGGCCGGTGGTGGATGCCTGCGTGCTGGTGCCGCTGGACAGCGAGCGCAGCATGCCGCTGGAGAAGCTGCTGGCGGCGGCGCAGGCCGCCAAACTGCCTGCCGCGGAAGGCACGTTGGCCGCCGCCGTCCGGAACGCCAAGGTCTGGGCCAAGAACAACAACGGCATCGTCGTCGCCGCCGGTTCGCTCTATCTCGCTTCCGCCGTGCTCTACGAGCTCGGCGCCGAGGTGTAGTTTCGAGGCCTACGCCTGCAGAGACACGTCGCCGGCGTTGTAGACGAGCAGGACGTCGCCCGGCAGATCGATGGTCTGCTGGAGGAACGGCAGGAGGGTGCCGTCGGGATCTTCGTCGGGGGGCTCGAATCCCGCCAGCAGCACGGCGGAGGGCTGCATGGCCTCGCGGATCGCGTCGAGATGCGATTCGGCGGGCATGACGACGAGATCGGCCTCGATGCGGGCGGCGGCGAGCAGGTCCTGCATTTCCCGGGCGACGTGGTGCACGTCGGCCTTGGGCGGCACCGGGCGCAAAATGCGGATGGGGTGGGTGCGCCATTCGGGATTCTTCTTCAGCAGATGGGCCAGCAGCAACATCAGCGCGCCGTTGGTTTCCTTCGACCACCAGACGTTGATGGCGCCGGCGGCGATGCGCGTGCGCCCTTCCTTGTCCGTCTGCTTGTTGGCCACGACCACCACGCTGCGGCGCATGCGCTTGGCCAGCGCCAACAGCCCGGCGAAGATTCCGGTCTTGTCCGGATCGCGGCTCCAGCCCAGCAACAGCACGTTCGGCCGCAGACCGCCCAGTCCGTGGGCCTGCAACAGGGTTTGGACGGCCGCATGGACGTTTTCGTCCACGACGACGGCGGGAAACGCCGCGAGTTCCTCCTGGCGGATGAACTTGCGCAGGAGGGTTTCGGCCTCGCGCCGCCGCTCCCACAGCCGGTCGAGGTCGCCGCGGATGATCTGGCCGATGGAGACGATGCCGCTGTCGGCGGTCAACCACGCGGCGTATTCGGCCAGATGCAGCCGGTTGTAGGCCCCGCCGCTCAGGGCCAGGATGGACGGCCGCCAGTTCTTGGGGTGGTAGCGTTCGCTCTCCAGCCGCAAGAGGGCGTTGCGGGCGCGCTGGTAGGCGAGGCCGCTGCCCACGTCGCCCCACTGCACGAGGATTTCCGCGCGGGCGATCAGGAAATACAGGAGCGCGGCCAGCCCGATGGCCGCCGCGGCCCAGGCGGCGTCGATCAGGAACATGACGCCCACGCAGCCCAGCGCGCCCAGCAGCGCCAGCATCCAGTGGTGGGCGCGGAACGTGGGCCGGAAGCTGGGATTGCGGGTGATGCTTTCGGTGAAGCAGGCGAGATTGACGGTGCCGTAGGTCAGCAGGAAGAACATCGTGATGACCGGCGCGATGGCGTCGAGGCCCCCGGCCAGCACGCCGGCCTGCGCGATGAGGAACGTGAGGACGATGGCCCGCCGCGGCTCCGCGGTCCGGCCGCTGCCGCGGGCGAACACCT
Organism: Spartobacteria bacterium; assembly: GCA_009930415.1. Taxonomy (GTDB): domain Bacteria; phylum Verrucomicrobiota; class Kiritimatiellia; order CAIQIC01; family Lenti-01; genus Lenti-01. The sequence continues at coordinate 5,709 of RZYG01000147.1, forward strand.
TCAGGCGGCGGAACATGCCGTCGCGCGCGAAGGCCTGCAGGATGCGCGGCGCGCCCATCAGGCTGCCGAGCGCGGACGAGAGCGTGGCGCAGATCACGCCGGCATAGATCAGCGCCCCGGACCACGCGCGGTCCTTCATCACGAAGCCGGCTCCCAGCAGTTCCGCGCGCGGCACGGCGCCGGCCAGGGCGACGGCGATGGCGACGTAGAGCAAGGTGGAAAACCCGATGGCCGCGAACGTGCCGCGCGGGATGGACCGGCTGGGCTCCCGCAGGTCGCCCGACATGTTGACGCCCGCCATGATGCCCGTGACGGCCGGGAAGAAGAGCGCGAAGACCGGAAACAAGGTGTGGCCGGGCGCCCAGGCCGGCGCGAGGTTCGCGCGGAGAAGCTCCGGCGAAAACGCCGGGCCGGCCCCCGCGAAGAACGACAGCACCGACAGCAGCAGGACCGCCAGGATGGCGTACTGGAGCCGGATCGTCCACCCCGCGCCGACGTAGACGCACAGGAAGACGACCAGGTTCGTCGCCGTCGCCGCCGCGCGGAAGGAAAAGCCCAGGCCGGGAAACGCCGACAGCAGCGCTTCGGTGAAACCGAACACGTAGAGCGTGACCGCGACGGCTTGCGCCACGTAGAAGAAGACCGCGATGACGCCGCCGAATTCCGGTCCCAGGCTGCGGCTGATGAGATAGTAGGCGCCGCCGCCCTTGACCCGCATGTTCGTCGCGATGGACGCGATCGACAGCCCCGTGATCAGCGTGATGGCCGTCGCGCCGGCGAGGATCAGCAGCGCGTGCCACAGCCCCGCGTAACCCACCACGGCACTGAACCGCAGGAACATGATCACGCCGAGGATCGTCAACAGGCTCGGCGTGAACACGCCGCCGAACGTGCCGAACCGGGCGGCCTTCGCATCCTTGTCGGTCTGGTTCTTGTCGCTCATCCCGGAACCAGCATTCCAGATTGCGCGCCGGCCGTCCAGCCGCCGCCGCTGTCGTCAGGGTCAGACCTAGAAACTAGACATTTGGGGCTAACGTCTAGTGTCTAGGTCTGACCCTGATGGCCGACTTAGGCCGCTTGCGGGGTTTTGGCTTGTGCCGGACGGGGCAAATGGCGTACAACCGCCCGC
>RZYG01000409.1 GCA_009930415.1 Spartobacteria bacterium
TACTGGGAATACGTCTACGTCATGCCGACGAACACCACGATCATCGACGTGGTCTTCAACAACGGCGCGGGCGTCTGGGACAACAACGGCGGCGCCGACTGGCACGTGGCGGTCACCAACTGCGGCGAAGCGCCCGAACCGCTCCCCGCGGCCTCCATCAGCCCCACCAACGCCAGCGCCTGCGACCCGATCACGATCACCTACAACCCCGCCGGCCGCGTCCTGCTGGGCGTGAACCCGGTCAAGATCCACGTCGGCTACAACGGCTGGCAAGGCGTCGTGCTGCCCAACCCGAACATGACCGCCAGCGGCGCCAACTGGACCTACGTCTACACCCCGCCGCCGGGCGCCACGACCATCGACGTGGTCTTCAACGACGGGGCCAGCACCTGGGACAACAACGACGGCGCGGACTGGCATTTCGACGTCGCCGACTGTCCCGACCTGCCGACCGGACTGGCCATCACCAATCCGCCCGCCGGCACGACCGTTTCCAACGCCGTGGCCACCATCGACCTCGCCGGCATCGCCGACGGCATGACCGGCAACCTGGTCTGGACCAACAAGCTGACGGGCGGGGCGGGCGCGATTCCCGCGGTCTCGCCGTGGAGCCTCTCCGGCGTCGCCCTCGGCGTCGGCGGCAACGAAATCGTCGTCAGCGGTTCCAACATCGTCGCGGGCGGCACGGCGACCAACGCGGTCGACACCGCGGCCGACGCGGCCTATTCCGACGGCTGGAACAGCGGCAACAACGGCGGCACCGGCTTTGGCGGCTGGACCCTGAACGCCGAGGAAGGCGCCAGCGGCCATTTCACCGGCGACAAGGGCTGGGGCCTGTGGTCGCACGAGAGCAACCACCTCGCCGAAGCCATCCGCACGTTCAGCTTCACGAACCTGGCCGTCGGCCAGACCTTCCGCGTCCGCATGCAGAACGGCTGGATTTGGGAAAGCGGCGGATCCGTCGGCGTGGCGCTGCGCGATGCCGAAGGGGCTACCCTCTGGGAACTCTACTTCAACGGCGGAAGCAGCAACTACGCCGTCTCCACCGGGGCCACCGACATCGACTTTACGGATGCAGGCATCGACGTGGCCTTCACCGTCACCGGCGCGGGCACCTACTCGGTCGACGTCACGCCGGTCGGCGGAACGCTGCGCAACTATACGGGCACCTTCACCGGTGACATTGCCGACTTCCGCGCCTGGTCCTACAGCAACGGCACCGACGACGGACAGAACTCCAACCGGGATTTCTTCATCAACAACCTGCAGGTCACCTCCCCCGCCGCGGGCGGGGTGGAAACCTATTCCGACTTCGTCGTCGTGACGCGCCAGAGCGGCGGGGCGGCCGAACCGCCGCACATCGCCGGTATGGATTTGCAGGCTGGCGGCGAC
>RZYG01000410.1 GCA_009930415.1 Spartobacteria bacterium
ACTTGAATCGACCATCGGGAAGGCCAAACGTCCTCCATCGCAGTAATGGACGGGGATATCATTCCGGAGCGGGCGTGCGGAGCTCCAGCCCCGCACGCCTACACGCTCCAACGCGGGACGGCGGCGTTCATCAAAGGAGGCGATTCTGATGCGGTACTGGGTTGCTATAATCATATCCGGCATGGGCATGGGCTTCATGGCGGGACTCGCGGCAGCGCATTCATCATGGTGGTGGGGCGGCTTCGTGTACTGCGCCCTGTGCTCCGCCTTTTGGCTGGAGGCGGAGGTGCGCACTGCGCCCCATCTGGATTGGCATGATTAGGAGTCCGGGCGAGCGGTAACGCCTCTCGCGTTCTTTCCTGCGCATCCAACATATTGCTCCCGGAGGCACGATGCTACTTCCTGAACAGAGCCTGAACGTCCTGAACTCACAGTACATGTCACGCGGCATGCGGGCTGTGGTCGTTGGCGCGGGGAGCATGGCCGGGTGCGCGTTGCTGCGCAGCCTCGAGTCGACCGGGTGCGACCGCGTTGTAGGCACACTGAACCGGGATATCACGTACCCTGCGTCGTCGCGGCATGACGGCATCCGTCTCGAGGTGCTGGAGCCGAGGCATGGCGCAGAGGTCCGGCGCATGTTCCTCCGCGAGAGGCCGACCCACGTTTTCCTGGCCTCTTCCGGTCCCTGCATTGGAGACGGGCGCGACACCGTAGCGCAGTTTCTGCAACGCAGCCTGGCGACGCAGGTCAACGTCCTGCAGGCCGCCTTCGAGGCCGGCGTTGATCGTCTGGTTCTCGTAGGCGCCGCCAATTCCATTCCCTCCCATATTGCGACTCAAGGCCGGAAGGCGCGTCCTGCCGGACCGTCCGCCGCCTGGGTCGAGGCCAGATTCTCGGCCGTGATCAAGGGCGGCAAGCTCTGCGAGTGCTATAACCGGCATCATGGCACCAGGTTCGCGACCGTCATCGCCCCCGAGGTTTACGGGCCGGGCGCCTGCCTCGACGCGGCCGGTGTCGTACAGCTTTTCATGCAACGCTTCCTCGAAGCGCGTGCGTCCAGCCCGAATTGCGTGGTGCTCAAGCATTCTCCCTGCGCGCGGCATGAGCTGCTGCACGTCAACGACCTGGCCGCGGCCTGCATGCTGGTCATGTCCCTGCCCGACTCGGATTTGCAGCCTGGGCCGATCGAAGCAGGGGATGGCCTGCGCTTTGATGCGGGCGGCGGCCGCCATTTCGGCGGCTTCGAATTGGCCTGTCTCGTGGCAAACGTTGCGGGCTACGACGGCAAGGTGATCTTCGATGTGCCCCGGGAAACCGAGCCTCAACTGCCCCTCCTTGACGCATCCCGGCTGAAATCGCTGGGGTGGTGCCCTCAGGTGGACCTG
>RZYG01000148.1 GCA_009930415.1 Spartobacteria bacterium
AGGGAACCGGCTCCGACGGCCCGCGCGGCAAATACAAATTGGCGGTGACGAACAGGTCCGGCACGCTTTCGAAGACGATTTTTTCGATCCGGTACGCCGACCGCTCGACGGTTCCGGTGATTTTCGCCCGCAATGGCGTGCGTTCCGGCAGCGGATCGAGCCCCAGCATGGCGCGCAACTGCCCACGGGAGGTTTCGCGGCGCCGTTGCCAATCCGGCAAGGAGCGCACTTTCTCCAGGCAGTGCGCAGAGAGATCGAGGGCGTCTTGGACCAGATTCCGCAGGGCCGCCCGATGACGAACGTCGACGGCGTGGGCCTCGAATCCGCGTTTCAGCGGCCGTTGCAGCCAGCCGGGCAGTCGGCCAAAACAGGATTTCAGGATGGAATTCATTTCGGCACCCTCAGCGCGGGAAAAAGACCGCGGGATCGGGCGGTCCAAACGCGAATGGCGCGGCCGGCGGCGGAGACCCGGCAAACCCGGGTGGGGTCCACGCCGGTACCGCGGCGGGAACCGCCAGGCGCGCGCCGGCCCGCACCAGACGTTCGGCCCAATGGGACATGCCGACGACGATCCCTACCAGAAACATGCCGTCCTGCGTGAGGAAAATCGGCCGGGACACCGAACCGGACAGCAGCAGGATCAGCAGGATCATGCGGATCACGTTGATGCGGTACCGGACCAAGGGATCGCCCAGATACCGCAGGCTCCACGACAGGCGCCGCCAGGCCAGCCAATAGATGGAGTAATAGAGGATCAGCCCCGGCAAGCCCGTGGCGGACGCGACCTCCGCGATTTCGTTGTGCGCATAGCGGCCCAGGCCGGACACCGTGCTGAACTGCCCCAGCCCGTTGCCGAAGATCGGATTTCTCGCGAACATCTTCAGCCCGGTCACGAAAAGCTCCAAACGCTGCTGGCTGCTGCCGTCTTCGAGTTGCGCGGCATTCGTGAAACGCACGCCCATGTAGGTGTTCTGGATGATGGCTCGGAATATCCAATAGGACAAGGCCAAGATCACGACCGACCCGACGACCGCCTTGGCCTTGGACCGGGTGGCGCCGACCATGCACAACGCCGGCCACAGGACGGCCGTCGCCATCAGCACCACCATGGCGCCGCGCGAGGCCGAAAGCACGACGCCGTAGAGGGCCACGCCGCCGGCAGCGACCAGCAGCCCCCGCATCCAGAAGCGGCGGGTTTCCCGCAGCAGCGCCAGCACGGCGATGATTCCCACGGCGCAATAGTAGCCGATCGCGTTGGCGCTGGTGATCCGCGCCACCACCTGCGTGTCGGCGATGCGCGTGAAGCTGATCGGATCTTCCCCGGAGACGATGCGCAGCACCGCCACGCCGACGAACGCCAGATAGAACCAATGAACCCCGCCGGAACGTTCCAGGATCACGGAAACGAACAGCAGGATCATCCAGAACTCGAACACCATTTTCAGATGGCGGACGTAGAGCGCCGCGTTTTCCACGAAGAAGCCGCCAAGCAGTGCCCAGACGAGAAATCCGCCGAGCAAAAAACACTCTTGAGGCACGTCCCGCTTCCGCACCCGCTTCAGAAATACCGGCAGCGTGAACAATCCGACCAGCGCCGTTCCGGCCCAAATCGTCAATTGCATGTAGGCCGGATTCTGGCCCAGCGTGAACGACACCAGATAGTAGATGCCCCAAATCAAGGCCAGACGTTTCCACTCGCGTTCGATCCGCTCATGCGGAAGCCGGGGCTGCATGCCCAATCCGGTCATGGCCGTCCTCCGGATTCCGGGATCGCAGGCTGGGTTCGGCCCCGCCCGAACAACCGGCGGGGCGCGCTGAGGATTCCGACGATCGCCAGCCGGGTCGGCCAGCCGTAACGACGGTACTGCTTCAAATAATACAGCAGACTGGCGCGAGCCGCTTTCCGGATATGGGCCGGCATTTCCCGCAGGGTGGCTTGCCCCCCCTTGTGCATGATGACGCTTTGGGGAACGATCGCCTGGCGCCAGCCCCGGGCCCGGAACTTTTCGTGCAGGATCAATTCTTCCTGGTACAGGAACGTGGCCTCGTCGAACAGCCCCACCTGTTCCAGCGCCGCCCGGCGCAGCAACATGCAGGACCCCGACAACACGTCGACTTCCCTGGGCCGGTCGAAGGCGTATTCGCCTTCGTAGAAATGTCGCCGGCGCCACGGATTGCCGGGCCAGAGTTTCCGTCCGATTCCCGTGGAAAAAATGTAGAATCCGAGATCGGGCCGGCGGCGCGCGCAATGGGACTCCACGCGTCCCGCCGGATTCAGGATCTTGGGCCCCACGCCGGCCAGCTCCGGATGGGCCTCGGCATGGGCAACGAGCGGTTCCAGGAAATCCGGCCGGACTTCCGTGTCGTTGTTGAGCACCAGCGCGTAGTCGCAGTCCCGTGCCAGCGCCAGTCGCAGCCCGAGGTTGTTGCCCGCCGCGTAGCCGCGGTTGCGCGCAGCCTGCACGAAAAAACGGCTTCCCGGAAGCGCGGCGGCGCGGACGAGTTCCGCCTCTTCCACCGTGGGGCAATCCGCCGGATTCCAGCCAAGTTCGGCGCGGATCCGCGCCAACGAATCGTTCCGCGAATCGTTGTCCACCACGATGGTTTCGAGGCACGGATACGGGACCGCCGCCAGCGACCGCAGGCAGGCCACCGTATCGGCGAAGTTCCGGTAATTCAGGACGACGACGGCGACCTGGGGCGCGGATGGCGGAAAGCCGGCGTTCATTTCTCCCCTTCCCGAAGTGCCGCCGCCGGCCAGCCGCAGGCATCGATGCGCCGACACAACGCCTGGAAACAGTCTTGCGCCAAGGCCCGGGCACGCTCGGTCACTTCGGCCGGCAGCGGTTGGTCGAGCTGGGCAGCGATTGCGCGGAGGCCCGTCGCCTCGTCGAAATCCGCCTGTCCGAGCCACCGGACGTCCACGCCCCGCTCCTCCAAGCCCAACAGCGCCAGCAAGCCGGGCATCTTGTGCTCGTAGGACAGCGCAACGAACGGTACGCGGTTGTTGATGGCGAACACGACCGAATGGTAACGCGCGCCGACCATGCACCGGGCGCAGGCGACGATGGCCTGCTGCACGTCCGACCCGCAGGTTTCCGGCAGCACGACGATGCGGTCCCGGTGCGCGCTTTGCGCTTTCAGCCTTTCGAAATAGCGCTGGTCGCCCCGCGGGCCCACGCCGTACAATTGCGGCAGCATGACCACCTTGGCGCCCGGATCGCGGGCGCAGAGCCGCTCCAGCACGGCCAGATAGAACCGATCGATCCGGTCGGCATCCGCGCCGCGGTAATCGACGTGCCAGACGAGGGAATTCGGAACGAAAACGGCATAATCCGCCGCCCCGACGGCGGCGGCCACCTCCGGCGGGATGGCGGCGGCCGGCGCTTCGAGGAACGCCGCGTCGATCGCCGGAACGCAGGGCAGCTTCAATCGATCGGCCAGCGCCATGCTTTGCGCGTCGCGAAGCGCAAGGAAATCGAAGGTGCGCAACAGATCCAGGCTGTGGCGCCTGAACAAGCGCTCGCGCCAAGTGCCGTCCCGGAACGGGCCTATCGATCGGGAGTAATAGGCCACGGGCTTGCGGCAATCGCGGGCGAGATCCAGCTGGAAAACGTGCCCCCAGTTCTGGAAGCCGCCCATGCAGATGCCGCCCGGGGCGTTCACGACGTAATCGGCCTGCCGCAGCAGCTGCCTCAGGCGGCGATAGGCCGGATGCCAGCGCGCCGCGAGCCCGCGCAGATGGAACCGGGTGGCATACGCGGGAATGCGCAGGGCGGCGCTCCGCCGCAGCGGGATCAGTTCATATTCGACGTTGGCCGCGGCGACCTGCATGGGCCGGACGTTTTCCGGACCCGCGCCCAGGAAGGCCACCGTGAATTTCGCGGCCGGATACCGGGCGCACAGCGCGCGCACCAAACCGCGGTGCGCGGCCTCGTCGCCCCGGTTGTTCGTCGGCTGGTTGATCAGCAAGACGTTCATTTCCGGGACCTTTCCAGCAGAATCCGCAGCCGGTCGTGGAGCGCGAACAGCACCGGATGGAACGTAGCCAGCCGGCGATAGGCCGGGCTGGCGTTGAGCCGGAGCAACCACGCCCGTTTCCAGGGATACCGGGCATAGTTCTGCTTGCGGCGGATCGTCCCGGCCTGGGAGGCGGCCGCGGCTTCATCCGGAACGGGTTCGGCCACGCAGATCCGCGCTCCCGCCTCCGCCCACAGCGCCTCGCCCGCCGGGGTGTTCAGCATCACCAAGGTCTTGCCCTCCCCCACGTCGGTTTGGAGGGACGCCAGCCATGGATCGGCCAGCCCGACGTCGGCATGGACGTTGAGCGTGTCGTCGCACCGGAAGCAGCGCGGCTGGATGAACAGGCGCGAGTGGAAAATCCGCGACCAAACGGAATGCAGGTTCGGAACCGTCCGCGTCCGCCCGTCGGCCAACTGGATCTGGATACCGCTGGGCCAGCCGTTGCCGCGGTATTGGACGTGGCGCACCTCGTCCGGGCGGAGGCCCAGCCGTTTCAGCAGGTACTGCGTGGCCGCGACGCTTTGCTGGGCAGAGCAGGCCAGTCCGAGCAAGCAGCAAGCGTGGCCGTTCGATTCGACGGCATGGCGGATCGCCCGCGCCTGGCACGGCAGGCAGAAACAGGCGAACCCGCCGCGGATGGCGCCGACGTTCCGCCGGATGAAATCGACCAGCGGCACTTCGTGGTAGATGGATCCGACCGGCTGGTATTCCGCGAAGGAATGGATCAGCTTGGGCACATATTGCAGCGCGGCGGGATCGTAGTCGAACGACACGGCCGTCTGGATACGCCTCTCGTCGAACAGGTATTTCAGCAGCGCGGACCCCACCCCGCCGGAGGTGCCCCGGCGGCGGAGTTCGGGATCCTTGGCATGGGCCAGCACCGTCTTCATGCCCACAGTTTCCGGACTCCCAGCAGTTCGCGCCACCCCAGCAGCAGCGACCGCACCTGGATTTTCAGGATCGGATGGTAGGGCGGAATGAACGCGTTCGCCAGGCAGCCCGTGAACGCCACCGTGACGATCGTGGCCCAGGCGGAGCCGACGATCCCGAACCGGGGAATCAGCAAGAGGTTCATGCCCACGCACACCCCGCAGCCGATCAGGTTCCGCGCCGCCGCCCATTTCTGCAGATGCTCGATGATCACCAACTGGCCGGACGAAGCCGCGAGCGCCATGCCGACCGCCTTGAACGCCATGATCTGTAGCACCGGCACGGCCGCCAGGTATTGGCGCCCGTAGGTCCAGCGCACCAGCCACGGCGCGCCCGCGCTCACCAGCACGGCCAGCAGCAGGGCCGTCCAGACGACGATGTCCACGAATTGCTGCCGTTTCCGGCGATAGACTTCCTCGTCCCGCTCGCGGGCGCGGACGAGCAGCGGTGCGACCGTCTGGGACATCACGATCGGCAAGAACAGGATCAACTCGGTGAATTTCCCGGCGATGGAAAAGAACCCCACGGAGGCGTCGTCGATCATGTTGCGGATCATGACCTGGTCGATGCGCTGGTAGATCAGGACCGCCGCGCCCGACAGCAGCAGCGGAAAAGCCTGCCGCACCAGATGGCCCGCGACCCGGCGATCGTAGTTCCAATCCGCCACTTTCCCGACCTTGCGGCCGTAGGAATACAAATAGCCGCTCGCCACGAGGATCGAATCGAACGTAACCGCGACGATGAACCATGCCAGCGGCGCGCGCAACAGCAGCAGCGCCACCTTGAGGACCATGCCCACGGCCGTCCGGAAAATCTCGGTTTTCACCACGTATTCGTTCAACACGATCGAAGTGAAGTAGTTGCGGATGACCCCGATGCTGTTCACGACGACGGACAACGCATAGACCATGATCATGGCTTGGGTGAAGCCATCCGCCTCGAACGCCAGGACGACGCCCCCGACGATCGCATAGGTGATGGCCGCAAAGACGAGCTTGAGGCGGAACGCCGTTCCGATCAGGACTTCCTTCGCCACGCGCCCCTGCGCCAGCTCGCGGATCTCGATGTTGTCCAGACCGAACGTGGCCAGGATCGAGAACAGGCTGACGAAGCTGACGACGTAGCTCATGGTGCCGTATTGCTCCGGCCCCAGGTAGCGCGCCACCAGGATCCCGACGAAGAGTTCCGACAGGATCCGGACGATTTTCCCGACGATCGCCCAGTACACGTTGGCCAGCACTTTGCGCTTGCCGGCGGACAGCTTGTCCGTGAAACGATGGAGGATGGACGAGGGGTTCATGGCGAAACGAGACCGATCCGGCGACGACGACGAAAACGGCGGGGCGCAGGCGGCTATCGTCGGGACTTGAACTCGCGGTAGCCGACGGTTCCGTGCCGCATGTCCGGCGGCAGCTCGGCATCTTCATCGAGATCCAGACAGCGCAACGCACCGCATTCCAGCCGATAGCGGAATCCGGATTCAGGGCACGTCATGACTCCGTCCGAGTCCGGATTCTCCAAGACGTGGCCGTGGCGGCTCATCCACCCCTTCCGGCGGGCGGGATTGCCCATCACCAGCGCGTAGTCGGGTACGTCCTTGGTCACCACGCTGCCGGCGGCGATGAAGCAATAGCGCCCCAGCGTCGTGCCGCACACGATCGTGGCGTTGGCGCCGACGGTGGCCCCGCGCCGGATGCGGGTTTTCTCGTACAGGCTGTGGCGGCCAACTTGGCTGCGGGGGTTGGACACGTTGGTCAGCACGCACGACGGGCCCAGGAACACGTCGTC
>RZYG01000411.1 GCA_009930415.1 Spartobacteria bacterium
AAACGGAACGGCAAACACAAGCCCCCAAGCCTGCATCCATCTGACGGCAAGCAAGATGCGGACGGAGAGCCTCAAATTATGCGCTGGAACTTCGGTTTAAACCTGCGCTCGGCGGCGCCTTGCCGGGCGTGCTATCCATGTGGCAACCCAAACCCCGAGGTCCCGCATGAAATCCAAAGCCAAAAAACCGCATCCGACCGCTGCCCTTTCCATGAATCTCTGGAAACGACTCTACGACGCCGCCCTTCGCGTGCGGCAAATGGAACCGTGGAACTGGATGGAAGAGACGGAACTTTTCGGCTTCCAGCCCGCCGGAGCGAAAGAACCCGCTTTCGTCAGCGTGATGGGCGCGCTTGGCGAGCATTTCGCCATCGGCGTTTATCCATCGGTGGCCGCGATGAATCGGTTTTGGGACATGCAAAGGGCTTCGCAGGACTATCCGCGCCCCGAGATGCTGCTGGAGATTCCTCAAATCCAAGTCTCGTTCGGCCCGGCTTCCGAATTGGAACCGGCCGAAAAGCGAATCGCGAAGACCCTGGGCCACAAGCCGCGCGGCGCCGCGGCGTGGCCTTGTTTCCGGAGCTTCCGACCGGGCCATGCGCCGTGGCACATCGACCCTGCCGAGGGCGCGCTGATGCTGGTGGCCATGGAACAAGTCCTGGAACGAGCCCCGCGCCTGTTGGAGGACTGCAGCGACATTCCTTTTGAAATCGGGCCCGATCAGCCGATCCCATTCCGGATCCAAAAGGACGACGTCTGGGAAGAAGTCCGCCGCGCCTTTCCCTACGAATGCTTTTCGCTCAACGTCGGAGTCCCGGCGAACCTCATGGATGCAGTGAACGCGCTGCCGCAAAAAATGATGTGCCTGGAGGTGGACCTCCCCATTTTGCCGACCAATCTGGGAAAACCCGGCGAACGCCCCAAACTGCCCTATCTCCTGATGGTGGCGGATGCGGCCTCCGAGTTCATTCTCGGGAGCGAAATGCTTACGGTGGAAAGCACCATGGCCGACTTTTGGGGCGGAATTCCCCAGCGCATCCTCGCCCTCCTGGCGAAACACCAGATTCGTCCGGCCACGCTGGCCGTGAAAAACCATTGGATGCGGCAATTGCTGGAACCGCTCGGCAACTCGCTGGGGATCACAATCCGGATGGAGCAGGAGCTGCCCGCCTTGGCGAAGATCCTGGCGTTCATGACCCGTCGATTCTGCTGAGCCGGGCGGCCGGCGGGGGCGCATGACCGGATTCTTCACGGTAGATTCGGCCCTCACTTGTAGGGGCTCAGCTTGCTGAGACCGCAGCTGTTCCCAAATTTCTCCAAACCCGGTCCGAGCAAGCTCGGCCCCTACGATTCAGAGCCCGAAATCCG
>RZYG01000149.1 GCA_009930415.1 Spartobacteria bacterium
ACTCGTGGCAGTTCCCGGCCCAGCACGGCAACTTCCGCGGCTGGCGGCAGTATCGCAAGATGCTCGCCAACGAGCACATCGCGAGATTCACGCCGCCGGCCTAAACTTCGGCTTTTCCCGAACCGGCGGCTCGGGTATCTTGTCCGCATGAACAAGCTACTGGAACGCATCACGATCGACCCCCGGGTCTGCCACGGCCAACCCGTCGTGCGCGGCCTGCGCTACACGGTCGAATCCCTGCTCGAATATCTGGCGGGCGGCGACGGCATCGAGGACATTCTGCAGGAATTCCCCGATTTGGAGCGCGAAGATTTGCTGGCCTGCCTTGAATTCGCTGCACAGTCGCTCCGAGTCAAGAGCCGCCACCTCGTCATGGCATGAAATTCCTGGTCGATGCCCACCTGCCTCTGGCCATCTGCCGGATCCTGGAAGCGGCGGGTCATGATGTTGTCCACACCCGCGATTTGCCGGCCGGCAATGCCACGACCGACGCGGAAATTAACCGGATTTCGACGGCGCAACGGCGCATTGTCGTTTCAAAGGATGCCGATTTCTTCTACTCGCACACCTTGCACGGCCGACCCTGGAAACTGATCCTGGTCCGCACCGGCAATTTAAACCGCACGGCGCTGATCGCGATTTTCGAACGGCACTTACGGTCTATCGAAGCCGCCTTGGCCGACAACACCTTGATTGAACTGGACCGATTCCGCATTCAGGCCGCGCCCAAACGCCGGCGACAGAAATAGCACCCGGATTCCGTTACCTTTTCCTACCGATTGGAGAACGCCATGCCCGAAACCTACCAGCCCTCGCTCCGCGCCCAAATCCTGACCCGCCGCACCTACAACCGCGTGCTCGACGACAAGGGCACCGTCTTCGAAACCTGGGCGCAGACCGTGGACCGCGTCATCGAGCACCAGCGCTGGCTGTGGAAGCGCCAGATGCGCCGCGCGCTCAACAAAACGCAGGAAGCCGAGCTCGAGGAGCTCCGCGGCCTGCTCCTCGCCCGCAAGGTCGGCGTCGCCGGCCGCACGCTGTGGCTCGGGGGCACCGAAATTTCCAAGGCCCGCGAGGCCTGCCAGTTCAACTGCGCCCACCTGGAAATCCAGACGGTCGACGACATGGTGGACGCGCTCTGGCTCCTCCTGCAGGGCTGCGGCGTGGGCGTCACGCCGAAATCCGGCGGCATCAGCGGCTTCACCCAGCCCATCCTCGACGTCCAGATCGTCCGCTCCACGCGGCAGGACAAGAACGGACGCGAAGGCAACCTGGAAACCTGGGACCCCGAGACCAAGGTCTGGACCATCAGCGTCGGCGACTCCGCCGAGGCCTGGGCGAAGTCCGTCGGCAAACTGCTCGCCGGCAAATATGCCGCCGACAAGCTGATCCTGGATTTCTCGGAAATCCGCCCCGCCGGCACGCGCCTGACGGGCTACGGCTGGATTGGCCAGGGCGACGAGACGATTTCCGTGGCCTACCGGGCCATCGCCGAGATCATGAACCGCCGCGCGGGCCAGCTCCTGCGCAAGATGGACATCCACGACGTCTGCAACTGGCTGGGCACGATCCTCAGCACGCGCCGCTCGGCGGAAATCAGCCTGTTCGAATACGGCTCCCCCGAGTGGCAGGAGTTCGCCGTCTGCAAGAAGGACTACTGGAGCAAGGGCCAGCCCCAGCGCGGCATGTCCAACAATTCCCTCGTCTTCTACGACAAGCCCACGCGCGCGGAGCTGCGCGGCATTTTCGACCTCATGCTCGCCGCGGGCGGCTCGGAGCCCGGCTTCATCAACGGCGCGGCCGCGCTCAACCGCGCGCCGTGGTTCTCCGGCGTGAATCCCTGCGCGGAAATCCTCCTGGGCAACCGCGCGTTCTGCAACCTGACGACGATCGATCTCGCCAAGTTCAAGGACAACCCCAGCGGCATGCACCGCGCCATTTCCGTCATCGCGCGCGCCAACTACCGCCAGACCTGCGTGAACCTCAAGGACGGCATCCTCCAGCACTCGTGGCACGAGAACAACGACTTCCTGCATCTGTGCGGCGTGTCGCTCACCGGCGTCGTGCGCCGCCCGGACCTCGGCCCCTACGAGCTGCGCCTGCTGCGCAACGCCGCCATCATGGGGGCCTACTCCATGGCCGACGAACTCGGCCTGCCGCGCCCCAAGAACGTCACCACGCTCAAGCCCGAAGGCACCATCTCGAAGTGCTACGACACCACCGAAGGCGCCCACAAGCCGCTGGCGCGCCACGTGTTCAACAACGTCACGTTCGTCAAGCACGACCCGCTCGTGCCCGTCCTGCGCGACGCCGGCTACCAGATCATCCCGCATCCCAACGGCACCGGCGACTGGGTCATCACGCTGCCCGTGTCGTGGGACGACGTGGATTTCGAGAAGGTCGGCGACCTCGAGGTCAACGAGGAAACCGCCATCGACCAGCTCGAGCGGTACAAGCTCCTGATGGACAACTACGTCGAGCAGAACTGCTCCATCACCGTCAGCTACGACCCGTCCGAAGTGGACGCCATCGTCGAATGGCTGCTGCAATACTGGGACCACTACGTCGGCGTCTCCTTCCTGCTGCGGGCCGATCCGCTGAAGACCGCCGCGGATCTCGGCTTCCCCTATCTGCCGCAGCAGCCGGTTTCGAAAGCGGTGTTCGACGCCTACGTCGCCAGCCTCAAGCCCATCGATCTCGAACAGGTCAAAGCCCAGTCCGAGGACGCCGTGGACATGGGCAACGAATGCGCCGGCGGCGCCTGCCCCGTCCGTTGACCGCATGAAGCGCCTCCTCCTCGGCGCGGTCTCCCTCTTCGCCGAGGCCAAGTACAACCTCGTCGGCACCGACGACGACCTCGAGTGGCGCGGCAGCGACGTCGAAGCCCAGAACTCCCTCGATGGCTTCTCGTTCTCCGCCGGGCTCAAGCTCGGGTTCTGATTCCCCCCCGCTTTCGCGCTTGCAACTCCTCCGGCCCCGGCCCATCCTCGAGCTGGGTTTTCCCACCACCAAAGGAGTGCGACCATGAAAAAAGCGATCCTCGGCGTTCTGTTGGTTCTCGTTCTCGTGCCCTTGGCCTTCGCGGCCGGCGACGGCGCCGGCGGCCTCGGCGTCTTCGGTTCCTGGTGGGACAGCCAGGACTACGGCGCGCTCTACGGCGGCGGCGTCCGCTTCGGTGCTGAAATCTTCAGCGGCCTCGCCCTCGAAGCCCGCGCGTCCTATCTCGTCTCCGAAGACCGGGACGAAGTCGTCGACGGCCGCACCGTCTCGACCGAACTCGAACTCGTGCCCCTCGAGGCCGTCGTTTCGTGGACGCTCGACGTCAGCGAATCCATCAAACCCTACGTCGGCGCGGGCGCGGGCTACTACCTCAAGAACGTCGAATGGAAAGCCGACGACGTCATCGCCGAGGCCGACGACAAAGACAGCGTCGGCTATTTCGCCCTTGCCGGCGCCAATATCGTGCTCGGCAACGTCGTCCTCTTCGCCGAAGCCAAATACAACATCATCCAGAACGACGACGAGTGGCGCTGGCAGGGCAGCGACGTGGAGCAAAAAAACTCCCTCGACGGCTTCGCCGCCAACGTCGGCATCAAACTCGCGTTCTAGCGCGGTTTTCAGAAGGCCGTTCGCCCCCCCCCCCCCCGACGAGGTCGTCGGGGGCTCCAAAGACTGCATTAGCGGCTGTTTGGAGCCGGGACGACCTCGTCCCGGTTGAATCCAAGCCGCAGGGACCGCCTGAGCGCTAAAGCGTTTCGGCCGCGGAAGGCGCGGCCACCCGGTTTTTTCTCGCTTCAAGCCGCTCCGATGCGCTAATAATGGAAGTTCGGCGGGCGGACGATGCCGACCTGCCGATTCAGGAGATGCACCCAAGATGAATACCGTCGGCCGCGTCAAGCAAGGTTTCTACTTCGATTCCGTCACTCTCATGCGCGTCGGGCGCGAATTGTCCGGGCTCCCCGGCGTCGCCGAGGCCTCCGTCGTCATGGCCACCGAGGCCAACAAGTCCATTCTCGGCATGTCGGACCTGCTGCTGCCCGAATTCAAGAAATGCGGCGACCAGGATCTGGTGATCGTCGTCCGCGCCAAGGACGCCAAGGCCGCGAACGAAGCCCTCGCCAAGGCCGAAGACATGCTCTCCCGCAAGAAGAAGCCCGCCGGCGGCGGCGCCGCGGCCGCGCCCGCGCCGCGCGACCTCGCTTCCGCCGTCGCCCTCCTCCCCGGCGCCAACCTAGCCCTGATCTCCGTCGCCGGCCGCTACGCCGCCCGCGAAGCCCGCAAGGCCCTGGAAAAAGGCCTGCACGTCATGCTGTTCTCCGACAACGTCTCGATCGAGGACGAAGTCGCCCTCAAAAAGCAGGCCCACAAGAAAGGCCTGATCGTCATGGGGCCCGACTGCGGGACGTCCATCGTCAACGGCGTGCCGCTGGCCTTCGCCAACGTCGTGCCCAAGGGCCCCATCGGCATCGTCGGCGCCTCGGGCACCGGCACGCAGGAGGTCGCCTGCATCATCGCCAACGAAGGCTCCGGGGTGTCGCAGGCCATCGGCACCGGCGGGCGTGACGTCAAAGACGCGGTCGGCGGCATCGCCTTCCTCGACGCCATGCAGGCGCTGGCCGACGATCGCGAAACGAAGGTCATTCTCCTCGTCTCCAAGCCGCCCCAACCCGGCGTGCTCAAGAAAATCTACGGTCTCATCCGCAAGATCAAGAAACCCGTCGTCGCGTTGTTCCTCGGCGAAGACGGCACGCCCGCCACGTTGGAACAAGCCGCGCTGCTGGCCGTCGCCCACGCCAAGGGCGAAGATCCCGTGAAGGCCCTCGAACACCTGACCCGCCGCGACGAAATCCTCGCGGCCGAAGCCCGCCAGATCGTCGCCAAGCGCAAACGGCCCAAGGGCCGCCATCTCCGCGGCCTCTTCAGCGGCGGCACCTTCTGCGCCGAGGCGCAAGTCGTTTTCGACGGCCTGATCCGCAACCTCTATTCCAACGCCCCCCTCGGCGATTCCCACAAGCTCAAAAACGCCTGGAAACCCGAGAAGAACGCCGTCATCGATCTCGGCGAAGACGAATTCACCGTCGGCCGCGCCCATCCGATGATCGACTTCACCCTGCGCAACAAGATGATCCTCGAGCAGGCCGCCGCCCCGGACGTCGCCGTCATCCTCCTCGACGTCGTGCTCGGCTACGGCGCCAACCTCGATCCCGCCGGCGAACTGGTTCCCGCGATCAAGCAGGCGGCGAAGAAGGTCTTCGTCGTCGCGGGCGTCAACGGAACCATCGGCGACCCCCAGAACCGCGCCGAGGTCGTCGAAGCCCTCCGCGAAGCCGGCGCCCACGTCCAACTCACCAACGCGGCCGCCTGCAAGCTCGCCGGCCTGATCGCCGCCGAGGTCGCCCGCCAGAACCGCTGATCGCAAAGGAATCCGCCATGAGCATCCAGAAACTTTTCTCCGCCCCCCTCCAGGTCGTCAACCTCGGCATCGAGTCCTTCAAGGACGCCTGCGAAAAGAGCGGCGCGCCGGCCGTGCAGGTCGACTGGCGTCCGCCGGTCGAGGTCGCGCCCGAATCCGAAGCCATCCTGGCCAAGCGCGCCGCGAAGATCGAGAAAGCCAACCAGAAGGTCATGGAGATCATCCTGGCCGGCACGCCCAAGCTGGTCGGGCTCGACGTCGCCCGCAACGTGATCCCCGGCATGACCGAGGACACGATTCTCCACGCCGGCCCGCCGATCACCTGGGACCGCATGTGCGGCCCGATGCGCGGCGGCATCCTGGCCGGTCTCGTCTACGAAGGCCGCGCCGCCTCCATCGAAGAGGCGGAGAAGCTGGCCTCCTCCGGCAAGATCCAATACGCCCCCTGCCACGAGCATGGCGCCGTCGGCCCCATGGCCGGCATCGTCACCCCGTCGATGCCCGTGATGATCATCCGCAACGAGAAGTTCGGCAATACGGCCTATTGCACGCTCAACGAAGGCCTCGGCAAGGTGCTGCGCTACGGCGCGTTCGGCGACGAAGTCACGAAACGCCTCAAGTGGATGGAAACCGTCCTCTATCCCGTCCTCAAGGCCGCCCTCGCCCATGCCGGCCCCATCGACCTGAAGAACCTGATCGCCCAGGCCCTGCACATGGGCGACGAAGTCCACAACCGCAACCGCGCCGGGACCTCGCTGCTCTACCGCGCCCTCGCGCCGACCATTGTGGCCACCTGCGCGAACAAGGACGACGCCGTGGCCGTGCTCAACTTCATCAACGGCAACGACCACTTCTTCCTGAATCTCTCGATGCCCGCCTGCAAGGCCGTCCTCGACGCCGCGCGCGGCGTCAAGGGCAGCTCCATTGCCGTCGTGATGGCGCGCAACGGCACCGACTTCGGCATCCAGCTCGCCGGCACCGGCGACCTGTGGTTCACCGCCCCCGCCGAAGTGCCCGACGCGCTGTACTTCGCCGGCTTCACCAAGGACGACGCCAATCCCGATATCGGCGACAGCGCCATCACGGAAACCGGCGGCCTCGGCGGCTTCGCCATCGCCGCCGCCCCCGCCATCGTGCAGTTCGTCGGCGGAGCCGCCGCCGACGCCGTGCGCTACACCCAGCAGATGTACGAAATCACCGCCGGCGAAAGCCGCATGTACCAGATCCCCGCCCTCGACTTCCGCGGCACCCCCACCGGCATCGACGTCCGCAAGGTCGTC
>RZYG01000412.1 GCA_009930415.1 Spartobacteria bacterium
TTCCCGCAATTGCGGAAGTTCACCGGCATCGCATTCCCAAGGTACTGTCGCGCGGAACCGGATCGCGTGGCCGCATCTTCCGATTCGCGGGCGATGCCGATTGCGCGCACACGGTTCAATTCTCGCGCAGCGGAGATTGCATGCACATCCTTTTCTTGTCCCATTATTTCCCCCCCGAGGTGAACGCACCCGCCTCGCGCACCTATGAGAACGCCAAGCGCTGGGTTCGCGCCGGGCACAAGGTCACGGTCCTGACCTGCCACCCGAGCCATCCGGGCGGGGTGGTCTATCCGGGGTTTAAAAACTCGGTCCATGCCTGGGACGAGATCGACGGCATCCGCGTGCTACGCGTCGGCACGTACCTGAGCGCCAACAAGGGTTTCATGAAGCGCATCTCCAACTACGTGTCCTTCATGCTCTCGGCCGTGGCCCAGTGCTGGAGGGTGCGGGACGTGGACCTGGTCGTGTCCACCTCGCCCCAGTTCTTCTGCGGCATGGCCGGCTACTTCGTTTCCCGCCTGAAGCGATGCCCGTGGGTGCTGGAGATCCGCGACCTGTGGCCCGAATCCATCATCGCCGTGGGCGCAATAAGGAACAGGCGGGTCATCAGGGCCCTCGAAGGCGTCGAGAGCTTCCTGTACCGCAAGGCCGACCACATCATCTCCCTGACCAAGGCCTTCAAGCGCCACATCACTGCCCGGGGCGTGGATGAGGAGAAGATCAGCATCGTCACCAACGGCGCGGACCTGGAGCGCTACGCCCCCGGCGGGCGCATGAACGAGGTGCGCCGGGAGCTGGGGCTGGGCGAGGACGTCTTTCTGGCTTCCTACATCGGCACCCATGGCATGGCCCACGGCCTGGGAACGATCCTGCGCGCGGCCAAGCGCCTGGAGAACGAGCCGAGCATCCGGTTCCTGCTGGTGGGCGACGGGGCGGAGCGCGAGAAACTGCTGCGCGAAAAGGACGAGATGGGCCTGACCAACGTCATCATGCTCGGCCAGCAGCCCAAGGAACGCATGCCGGACTTCTTGGCCGCCACGGACGCCTGCCTGGTGCTGCTCATCAAATCGGAGCTGTTCAAGACGGTGCTGCCGTCCAAGATCTTCGAGGCCATGGCCACGGGGCGGCCCATCGTGCTGGGCGTGGAGGGCGAGAGCCGGGAGCTGGTGGAGGAGGGTGGATGCGGCCTGTGCATCGAGCCGGAGAACGACGCCGAGTTGGCCGAGGCTGTGCTCAAACTGGCGCGGGACCCCGGATTGCGCCGGGAGCTTGGCGAACGGGGGCAGGATTATGTTGCGCGCAATTTTGACCGTGAAACGCTGGCCGTGCGATATCTGGGGATTCTGGAAG